>CAMWID010000033.1 GCA_947174235.1 uncultured Porphyromonadaceae bacterium
TCGCCTAAAAAACAAGCTCGCATATTGTATAAATTAAATTCGAACACTTACTTATCGGAAATAAAATATGATAAACGCCATAAGAATCCCAAGTACCGTGGAAGCATCCGGATTTTAGCAGACGAGCTTTATGAAACTTCGTTAAATGGTAACACACATGCGGAATAATCCCACAACTGCTTCAGCCGCCAAGTTTTTTATGTAATGAAGCGATGACTGCAAATATATTCTTGAGGAGAGTACATATCTGAATGTCAACTCATTTGCCCATTCATAATTATCAATAAAATCCGCATAACATGAATATAGCGCGACATCAAATTTTTTTGCGGTATACGCCACACCGCCTCCATAGAAATTCCGGCATCCCGCCTGTATCCCGGGACACTGGGAAAATTGTGCAATCACACAGACATCCGGTATTATTTTCTGTTCCACATATATCCAATAGAAAATTTCCGTGGTCTTATTTTCCGTGATTTCCGTCTGCATCGGGTTCTGTGTTCCAACCTCATCACCATTACTATAGCCATGATGTACACCCATCCCCATATTATAATTGTTGCCATATTTGCTATAATTTACAGCGTTGATATTGAAAATTCCATCCGAAGACGGACTGATACGGAAGACACAATCCTTTCCAACAAACCCATGGTATCCCTTACCATTGTATACTGCACTATTTGCCGTGACGGAATTGTTCTTATACTGAACTTCTATCCCCATTGAGGCATCCGGAAAATTTGCAATGCTGAAATTGCATGAGATTGTCGGAAATATACCGCAACTGCTATTGGTGAACAGAGAGGTCAGCGGGGTCATAAAAAATGCACCGTTGACATTCCCCACTCCGGCGAAAACACTCCATTTCCCTTTGTCAAGCCCGACACCCAACCTGTCGATGGCAACTGCAATATTCTCTTCCTCAATATTAGAGTAAGCAAGCATATCAGATATCATATTGCCTCCATATGTTTTACATACACTTATTGTACCTAAGCTTGCTGACCATCCGGGGGATATATTTAAAGAACCCTCCATCTGAAGCATATTGATCCAGTTTGCCCTACGCTTAAAGTCAGTCTGCCACTCCGAAAAGTATGCCAAATTCAGTTCCTGAGACTTGGCGGCAAGCCCGCAGCAAGAAACTGCGAGCCCCGCCAGAAGTCGGTGACATATATATTTTCTGTAAACCGTACGCATATCCTTCCATATTTACATCCATTTGCCGAATCTTTTGATATACCACACTTTCACGAGTTGCGTCAGGCCACAATAGCACAGCAATATTCCAATAAGCCAAAGGAAATAAGATCCCGGAAGCGATACAAATCCCAGATATTCACCGAACTTTGTAAACGGAATCACAATACCCAGCAACATTATCACGGCAGTAGCCACAAGCACAGGCCATGTGGCGCGACTTTGGATAAACGGAATCTTGCGGGTGCGTATCATGTGTACTATCAGGGTCTGGGTAAGGAGTCCCACGATGAACCACCCGGACTGAAACATCGCCTGGTGCTCCGGAGCCACACATCCAAACACAAACCACATCACAAGGAAACAGACAATGTCGAATATTGAGCTTATCGGACCGATAAATATCATGAAACGTTTCAAGTCGGAAGCGTCCCATTTACGGGGTTTGCTCAGATACTCCTTATCCATCGAATCGAAAGGAATAGTTGTCTGTGACACGTCGTACATAAGATTTTGCACCAACAGATGTATCGGCAACATCGGAAGAAACGGAAGGAACGCACTTGCCGCAAGCACACTGAACATATTGCCGAAATTTGAGCTTGCCGTCATTTTGGTATATTTGATTATGTTTCCGAATGTCTTGCGTCCTTCGATCACTCCATCCTCAAGCACCATAAGATCCTTTTCAAGCAGGATAATATCCGCACTCTCCTTTGCAATATCCACGCCGGAGTCTACAGAAATCCCGACATCCGACTGACGCAACGCAGCGGCGTCGTTTATTCCGTCGCCAAGGAATCCCACCGTATGACCCTGCCGTTGCAGCACGGATATTATCTGCGATTTCTGGAGCGGCGTCAGTTTTGAAAACACATTGGTCTCGGCAATGGCAGCCTCCATAAAACGTTCGTCCATAGCGGCGAGTTCTGTCCCTGTCATCGCCTTGCTGACATTGATACCCACCTGCCGGGCTATGGTCTGCACGACCGCATCATTGTCTCCGGAAAGTATCTTGACCTCTACCCCGTTTTCGCGCAGCTGCCTGATGGCATTTGCCGCAGACTCCTTTGGAGGATCAAAAAAAGCGAGATACCCGATCAATACCATTTCTTTTTCATCTTCAATACAGAAATCACGCTCTTTCTCAATGAAGCTTTTTTGTGCCACAGCAAGCACCCTCATTCCCTGCCGGTTCATTTTCGTTGTGATCCTCATAGCTTTGTCGCGTATGTCTCCGGTCATCCTGATGACAGTTCCGTCAACCTCGGCATATGCGCAGATCTGAAGCATCTCCTCTACCGCACCCTTGGTGATTATCTGTCTCTTTCCCGACTGGTCTTCCACGACTACAGACATGCGCCGGCGAACAAAATCAAAAGGTATCTCATCTACCTTTTTATAATTGTCTTTGAGGTGCTCGAGCGAAACTTCCCTCACATGTGCGAGGATAGCCTTATCCATAAGATTCTTCAGACCCGTTTGAAAGAAGCTGTTGAAATATGCATGGCGAAGTATTCTTTTTTCGTTGTCTATACTCCCGTCCGCGTTAATATACTTCTCAAGCACGATCCTGTCGCATGTGAGAGTGCCGGTCTTGTCGGTACACAATATATTCATCGCGCCGAAATTCTGAATCGCGTTAAGATCCTTGACAATAGTCTTTTTCTTTGACATCGTCACTGCCCCTTTTGACAGATTGGCGGTCACGATCATCGGGAGCATCTCCGGAGTCAGCCCGACAGCGACAGATACAGAAAAAAGGAATGCCTCGAGCCAATCGCCTTTCAACAAACCATTTATAACAAATACAAATGGAATCATTACCAACATGAAACGAATCAGCAGGAAAGAGACCTTGCTTATCCCTTTGTCGAATGCGGTGGCTGCCCTGTGACCCGCAATATTCTTGGCTATTGTCCCGAAATAAGTGTCATTTCCTGTCGCCTGACATATCCCGACGGCTCTCCCGCTGACCACAGTAGAACCCATGAAGCACATGTTGTCAAGTTCTATCACACTCCCCCGCCCTTTGCCGGGAGTCTTGATCACAGGAACCTTTTCTATCGGATCGGATTCTCCTGTCAGAGATGACTGGCTCACAAAAAAATCTTTAGTCTCTACAATACGTATATCCGCAGGAACCATATCACCGGCAGAGAGGGTGATTATATCTCCCGGAACAACCTTCGTGAACGGAATTTCTATCTCTCCCGACTCAGCCCGGCGCACCTGACATGTATTAGTCACCATCTTTTGAAGAGCGTCGCTGGATTTGGCGGCTTTCCATTCCTGCCAGAACCGAAGTATGGCACTTGCCACCACCATTGTGGAGATTATGATTATTGCTGTCCAATCTTTTTCTCCCGCGGGAGCAAGCAGAACGTCAAGGATGAACGAAACTATCACAAGCACCGTCAAGACACCGATAAACGGATTGATAAACGCCTTGACAAACATTGCAAACGGACTTTTCCTCTTCTCTTTCTGAACTTCATTAAGACCATGCACTCCCAGCCTGTTGTCGGCTTCGGCATTTGAAAGTCCGTTGCGTGAGGTCTGAAAAAAGCTGTAAACAGCCGTCAACGGCTGTGATGATGCCAGAA
Source organism: uncultured Porphyromonadaceae bacterium (assembly GCA_947174235.1). Taxonomy (GTDB): domain Bacteria; phylum Bacteroidota; class Bacteroidia; order Bacteroidales; family Muribaculaceae; genus Lepagella. The sequence goes on from CAMWID010000033.1 coordinate 3,813, forward strand.
ACACCCTCTCGGTGTTGAATCCATACCCGGCTGTTGTTTTAATTTTTCTCATACAGCTGAAATTTAAGGAGGTTTATACTCGTGTTGATTATCACGATGCAAAATTACTTCCCTTCGTCCGGACAGGCTGTTAGAGAATTATTAGAATAAAATTAGAAAATCATTAGAAATTTATATTATGCTATAATCCAACTCATTACATCAACATCACAGGGCTCCCCATGAGTTGGGAAGAGACATTAAAATTTCTCGGTCTAAAGATGCGGAAGAGAGACCATGAATGTTGTCCCCTCTCCCGGATAAGACAACACCTCAAGCGAGCCATGATGCAGACGTATTATCTTTAACGCAAGAGTCATCCCGATGCCATACCCTTTAACATTCCGGCTGTCTTCCCCTCTGAAAAATAGATTGAATATTCTGTCGCGTTCATTTTCAGTCATACCTTTTCCTGTATCCGAAAACCGGATTACAACGTTGTCATCCGCCGTAGAAATCTGGATTATGGATGTATGGTTGTCTGAATATTTACAATTATTGTCAATTAGATTGGAGAGAGCGACAGAAAGGAGATACCTGTTGCCGGTGACAGTCACCAGCCGGTCATCGTCTTCATTGTCAAGGGCAAGAATAATTTCCATATGGTAATCCGGGTGCCCTCTGAAGAGTGTCTCGACAACGTCAAGCAGAAGCTCGTCAATCCTGATCTCCTCATGTTTGATTTTGTCAGGACGATAATCTGCACGCGCGAGATTCAAAAGTCCTTCTGTAAGCTGTGTCATCCCATGCGCATCGTTCAAGGCATTCTTTATCGCGTTTTTATATTGTTCCGGCTCGCGCTCCTTCTGCAACACAAGATCAAGTTCGGCGATTATAGCCGCCAACGGAGTTTTAATTTCATGAGACACATTGCTCACAAAGTTTTTTTGCAAGGCAAAAGAATTTTCAAGTCGTTCGAGCAAAGCGTTGAATGCCATACTCAATTCATCAAGTTCATCATTCTCTTTTCTTACAGGGAGACGCTGATCAAGATGCGCTTCCGTGATTCTTCCTGCCGTCTCGGCTATTCCTTTCACAGGTTTCAATGCCAGACGGGCAAGTATATATCCAACCGCGACAAGCAGGGTAAGTCCAAGAATGAAAAGTATAATCAACGTCACAAGCAGAGCTCGCTGGCTTTTATGTCCGTAGCCGTCGTACGCCGCCGCCGTGATTACATAATCCTTTCCCCCATGGGTATAGACAAGACCGATTCCCTGATATTTGCCGGATTTGATATCTATCTCCCTTTCCCGTACTATACGATTGATCATCGCACGGTCTTCCTTGATTATATCATTATCAATGGCATCGTGATACAGCATGTCAAAATCCACAGTATATACCGCCACCTCCACTTCATCAATGAATGCCCTGTTGTTGAGATATATCGATTGCATTGTTGATGCATCCACGCGTCCGTTCAGAAAGAGATGGGCCTTCGTTATTGCCTCTCGCTTAAGGTCATGGGAAAACGTTTGGGTACGGTTATGATCGCTTATAACATATATAAGAGTAAGACACAACAGAAATACGGCAGCAGTCGCCAGAGCGTTGCGCAATGTGAGTGAAGTCTTTATTTTCATGGCTTCCGGGTCAAAATAAATCCTACACCAGGTTTGGTATGTATCAGTTTTACCCCGAAATCCCTGTCTATCTTCTTCCTGAGATAGTTGATATACACATCGATGAAATTGGTACCGGTGTCAAAATGAGTGTTCCATACTTTCTCGGCGATATCAATACGGCTGATAACCTTCTCAGCGTTTTCCACCATAAAGACAAGGAGATTGAACTCTTTGGGTGTAAGTCTGATATCCACACCGTCTCTGCTCACATTGTGTCTATTGAGATCTATTACGATATCCGCATAGGCAAGTCGGTCGCATCTTTCCTCTTTATGAGTCGCCCGTCTCATAAGAACTCTTATCCGGGCATGGAGTTCCCGGAAATCAAACGGCTTAACCATATAATCATCTGCTCCTGAATCAAAACCGTCAAGTTTGTCATCAGTAGAGCCAAGGGCTGTCAGCATCAGCACAGGGACATTCTTATTTATTGAACGGATTCCTCGGCACAACTCAAAGCCATCAAGCTTTGGAAGCACTATGTCGGAAATGACAAGATCAAAAGACGCAGATTGGAACAGCCGTAACCCCATGGCACCGTCGTAAGCGACAATGACATTATATCCGGCTTCCTCAAGACCTGCCTTGAGCAAGTCCGCCACCCTCTTTTCATCCTCGACAACCAGAATATTCTCCATATATTTATTGAGCTACTTGTTGTGACAAAATTAATAAAAATATACTGTGGATAAACCATATTTCCCCATAATTATTTTTAATTCAAAATATTTTCATAAATTTGCATCAAAACAAAATTTTCATGACATAGAAATTCCTACAACTATTTAAAGACACAATTTTATGGGTATCAGACATCATCTCGGAATTATCTTCAACAGTTGGATCAGTGAGTTATCCATATTTTTTACTTTATGCTGTATGATATTCGTATCGTGGCAACTTAAGATCTATTGCATATGGACGAATATAGCTATCGCCTCAGTCATAATTGAAGTAATGATACTGACCGCATGGCTTGCCTGGGCTGCATTTAAAATTTTCACAAAAAGCAGAATAAAACTGATGCCCAATAGATCCCGCATTATCCTGGAAGGATGCAGCGCCGTACTGATGCTTATTTGGGCATGGCTAACCGGCGGCATTTGGGTTGCGTTGATATGGCTTCCTTTTATGATATGGAACTTCACACGCGGCATCAAAACACTCAATCACGCATAATTGGTTATTAGAATTTTTTACACGCTTAATTATTTTCATTATTTTTATGCAATATATTTGCATTCTATTTTTTATTTTCATAAATTTGCAATCGATAGGATTGCTGCCAACCCGAAAAAGGAGCTGCATACTTATGCAGCTCCTTTTTCGATCTCGCCATTCCAACACGATTTGTCTTGCGTAGACAGAATATATATATTTGCATATTCAAAGACAGTAAAGCAGGTCATAAATATGAATTACGAATTACACAATTGGATAAACATCTTAATTCCAATACAATAACTTCCGTCATAATTATCACCAGGCTATCGTAACCAACTTATCTGGCTCATTTTTTACACTAATTTATCTATCATGAAAAAAGTATCATTTATGACATTGGCATTGGGTTTTGCCTCTATGTGCCTCACCGGATGTTCTTCGGATGTCATCTCTGAAGCCCACACGCCTCCTGTCAATCCAGTCGCAGGAACAACGACTGTCAACGTAAAGATTGTCTCAAATGATTTCACTCGCTCAGAAATTTATGAAGACCGGATCGGGAATCTTTATCTCGCATTCTACAACAGCTCGTCTTCCGCCCCACTTTATCTGGAAAAAGCGGAAACCGTTGACAATTCCACATACAGTGTGACCTTGCATTTGGATCCTATGAATATTCCCGACAAAATGATAGCCTTTGCAAATGTGGAGGATGAGGACATATTACAAAAAGATCCGTCATTGTCAACATCTGGCACTATATACGATTCCGAAGGACGGCTGATCATGTCGAACGCAGTTTATTTTGAGATAAACGGGAATGTGTCTAAAATATCATCCCACAATACTATCTCCGACGACCATATACTTAATGGAAAACCGATAGAGATAGCCCTGGACCGTGTCGCGGCAAAAGCAGCCGTGCTTACGGATGACAACTCTTACTTTCAGCCTGTCAGCACTGACAACGGATCGAGCCTTGACCTGCAACCAGTGGGCTGGGGAATAACCGCCACCGACAGATCTTCATTCCTGATGAAACAAATCCCCGGAACCTATTCCGACGTCGTTTCATTTCTCGGCGACTGGGAATGGAACTCTTCCGAAAACAAAACCTCACATTGGGCACAATCAGTAAATTATGATCCCGCAAACAGTTCTGAAGACGTATTGTTCAGCACTCTCCTGACCACGACAGGAGAATTCGGCAAAACCCAATATTGCCACGAATCCACAAGAGCACATACCGACGCTGATCCGACCGTATACTGTCCTGCAATCCTGATTATAGGACAATACAGGAACGGAGAATCTGATATGCCTACATTCTACAGATTCCGTAACGGGGACAAAGACAAAATCTACCTCGAAGATGAGTATATGGAAAGTTTCGCCTCCTCACAAGACATAATCTTCACTAAGGATGACGCTACATCCGAAATTGTCAAACCCTCAGTGGAAGTCCTCAGGAACGTCATAGAACTGTCGACTCCAACCCGTGATGTATCTTCGGATTTTATTCCGTCTCATTTCGTATCTCCACAGGTAAGGGCTGACATCGAAGATCTTGATTTCTGCGATATACAAGGTAATCCTTATGAAATTCAAGACCTCAACACTCTTCTTTTCTCCAAATACGGGATACTTGAGAAATATCACGACGGTAAATGCGTATTCATTGTCCCTGTCATTCACAAATCAATAGCAGGCAAGACTTTCTACGGACTTGTCAGAAATCACAGCTATACACTTACAATAAAGAATATTTCCGGCTTCGGGCGCGGCATAGCTTCAGAAAGCGAGGATCTGAAATATGAAGAGATCCCTGATTTTCCTTCAACCTACACCGTAAATGCAACGCTCACCATCAACGACTGGAGCGAGATCACTCAAGACATAGAGATAAAAAACTGAAGACACGGTAACCTGACGTAACAAATATTCAAGGGGAGTGTTGCACTTAGACCGCTTCCGACAAAATCTGCGACCCCTGCGTTCACATTTTTTGTTGGAAGCGGTCTTACATCAGACGGAGGCTCTCCCCTTTTCCCGCTACATTCTTAAAGCGACAATACAATTTTGTCAACCGGAAGATATGTTGTAAATTTGCAATGAAGTTGGTCAAACTTTATTGACACAAAACACATGAATTATGGCAAAACAGGAATATATTGATAAAAACAGGGCATGGCTCCTACAGAAAGCCCAAGAACCCGGAGTCCGCCCTCTTGACAAGGGTATATATTATCGCCAGTTGAAAAAGGGATCAGGAAAGTCTCCCGACAGAGGAAGCGTGGTAACAGTTCATTATACAGGAAAGACAATCAACGGCAAGACATTCGACAGCAGCCGCGGTGGAGTAGCCCCCGCATTCCGCCTGCGCGATCTGATCCCGGGCTGGATCATCGCCCTGCAGCAGATGAAGACCGGTGACAAATGGGAAGTCTACATACCTGCCGAGCAAGCCTATGGCAAAACCAATCAGCCCGGCATCCCCGGAGGCTCCACTCTCATTTTCGAAATCGAGCTGATAGGTGTGGCATGAAACTGAATGCCCTGCGGGAAGAAAGATAATTCATATCATTCTGATTGGCATACGCCTCCCTTTCAAAGGAAATATTGTAATAAGCCCTTGTCGACAAGCCGTATTGGAATAATCTCACAACCCACTCCAAAACATAAAACAGGTAGAAAAACACATAAGCCAGCTCTTTCATCTGGGCAGTATGTATCTTCTCGTGATTTATGGTCACACGGTCGCAAGGTCCTTTCGCAAACAATATCCCGAAAAAATTCAATGCATAAAAATTTCTACCGAACGGCAGAATTTTGTTATAAATGATCTTCATGTCTTTATAACGATTAAATCTCCGTATCCGCACATATCCCGACCGGTTTAACAAGAGATAATGCCATATGAATTGGCAACTTCATTAAAACCGGTCCATCAATTTCATCATATTGTAAAATGGCTCAAGAACAATCAAATGTCAAAGACCGGCAGCATTCTTCTCTGAAGGTGCCACGCAAATATACTGTTTTTATTCACAATGATGATTTCACGACAATGGAATTTGTCGTGGGTGTACTCACGTCCGTGTTCCATAAAACTCTGGAAGAAGCCGAACGCCTCATGCTTCAGGTGCATCACTCGGAAAAAGCTCCGGTCGGATCATACAGCTATGATGTTGCTATGACAAAAGTATCCAAAGCCACCGAAATGGCACGTGCGGAGGGATTCCCCTTACGTCTAACTATCGTCGCGGAATAATACAGTCATAAGATTTTATAAGGAAAGACATGGAGAAACCTGTATACTATTCCCCGGAAATCAACACGGCGTTTCATACAATGTTCAAGATCGCCGCCGACAACAGAAACGAATTCGCCACGCCTGAACATTTCCTGCTCGCCCTAATGACCCAGGCCGATTTCAGGGATATGCTGATCGCGTGTAGAGCCGATGTGAATGGATTAAGCGCATCTCTCAACCAATATATTTCCTCCCTCGACAAGCTCCCTGAAGGGAGTGCCCCTACATCCGCCACTTCCGTGCAACTCCGGCAGATGATAGAGACTGCCGCTAATGCAGTGATCTGTTCCGGAAAGGATGTCTTGGAAATACCACATGCCATCAAGGGACTTCTCGCTCTTGAAGACTCCCTTGCCTCGTATCTGCTCCTCGCTTCTGTCGACGGAGAGGAGGGAATGCTAATGAGCGAGCTCGTGGAGTATTATCAACTGATCGACGATGCCGTCGACTTTCCGGGCGATCGTAATGACAATGATTTCCCATTGCCTGACAACGACGGAAAACAATGGATGTCGTTTGTGGTATGCGTCAATGATATTCTCTCTCAGCACAACCCTTTGATCGGAAGGGATGCGGAGCTGGAAAACACAATCCGGATATTATGCCGTAAAGATAAAAACAATGTCCTGCACATCGGCGAACCAGGAGTAGGGAAAACAGCTCTCGTTTACGGGCTTGCAAAAAAAATCAATGATAAAGACGTTCCCTCATCTCTCACCGACGCACGTATCTACCAGCTTGACCTGGGATCACTCCTTGCCGGAACACAATACAGAGGTGATTTTGAAAAAAGGGTAAAAATGATAATGGACGGTGTCAGCCGAGAGACAAATCCGATTGTATATATCGACGAGATACACGCGCTCGTAGGTGCGGGGGCTACAGGAGACAGCGCCATGGACGCATCCAATATGCTCAAACCTTACCTGGAGGCAGGAAAAATCAGATTCATCGGTTCTACCACATATGATGAATATAAACGTCACTTCGCTAAGAGCAAAGGACTTGTGCGCCGTTTCCGACAGATCGATATTTCCGAGCCATCTGTTGATGAGACAATCACGATAATAAAACGGCTGAAAAAGAATTATGAAAACTTCCATGGTGTATACTACAGCGACAAAGCAATAGAGTTCGCCGTAAAAGAAAGCGTACGCCATATTTCAGACAGATTCCTTCCGGACAAGGCGATTGATCTCATTGACGAAGCCGGAGCGGCACGCAAGATGCACCCGCTCAAACAAAAAAGACAGACCGTGGATGTGGCTCTTGTAGCTGATGTCCTGTCAAAGATATGCAAAGTCGAATCCCTGTCGGCTGACAATGACAACATTCTGAATCTTGAGACATTGTCTTCACGGATTAGCGCCCGGATATTCGGTCAGGATGAGGCGGTGAGACTGGTTACAGAGTCGGTGCAGATGGCAAAAGCCGGACTTATCGAAGATTCAAAACCTCTTGCCTCCCTGCTTTTTGTCGGACCAACCGGTGTCGGCAAAACAGAAGTGGCGCGTGTGCTCGCCGAAGAACTCGGCATACCCCTTGTGAGGTTCGACATGAGTGAATTTGCGGAAAAACACGCTGTGGCAAAACTTATCGGATCTCCCGCAGGATATGTAGGATATGAAGACGGCGGACAGCTCACCGACGCTATCAGGAAGACACCTAACTGCGTGCTCCTGCTTGATGAAATCGAAAAAGCACATCCCGATATCTACAATATCCTACTTCAGGTGATGGACTATGCCAACCTTACAGACAACAAAGGCAACCGCGCAGACTTCCGAAACGTAGTGCTGATAATGACTTCCAATGCCGGCGCTCAATACGCATCGCAAGCAAAGGTCGGGTTCGGAAATTCCACAGGTTCCGGAGAAGCTATGATGCGGCAGGTGAAAAAGACTTTCAAACCGGAGTTTATCAACCGCCTTTCAGCCACTGTAATCTTCAATGACATGACCGCAGCCATGGCGTCGATGATTCTGGATAAGAAACTGAATATGCTGCGCAAACAGTTATCCAACCGAAATGTCACCCTTCACCTTTCCGAACAAGCCCTGAATCATATTCTGGAAAAAGGCTTTACCGCCACATATGGAGCCCGTGAACTTGACAGGGTGATCGCATCTGCGCTTAAACCGCTGCTGATGCGTGAGATCCTTTTCGGATCTTTGAAGAAAGGAGGAAACGCAGAAATAGATTATAAAGATAACAAACTCATATTGTTATGATTTTCGCGATTGATGATGAAATAGCATTCCCGGATCCGAGGCTCGGTGAACCCGACGGTTTGTTCGCAATAGGTGGAGATCTCAGTATTGACAGGCTTATCCTCGCATACAGCTACGGCATTTTCCCGTGGTACTCGTTCAAAGACAGCGACGAGCCTTACTGGTACTGTCCGATGCAACGTTTTGTAATTTTCCCGGAAGAGATACACATTTCGCATTCAATGCGCTCAATAATGAATAAGCGACGTTTCAGACTGAGTATCAATGAAGACTTCCATAATGTGATTAAAAATTGCAGCCGTCTACGTATTGAGGGTGACGGTGCATGGCTCGGCGACGATATGGTCAGGGCATATACCGACCTTTATGAACAGGGATTCGCCGCCAGCATCGAAGTCTGGGACGGGGACAATCTCGCCGGAGGACTTTACGGAGTCTGTATAGGTAACGCTTTTTTCGGAGAAAGCATGTTCTCGCTTGTCCCCAACGCAAGCAAGCTCGCCCTGATACACCTCGCCCGCACTCTGTCCGCCAACGGAGGCAGACTTATCGATTGCCAGTTTGAAACCCCGCACCTGAAAAGCATGGGGGGAAGATACATTCCATACGAGGAATATCTTGACATAATACACGGAGATTGAAACAGAATAACAATTTTGTAATCCCGTTTATGAGTCGTGCGGTTTCATAAACGGGATTTTTTTTGTAACTTTGCATGAGGCGAATTTTAATTTGTCCGGGGGTAATTTTATCTTTGACCATGGCAGAAAACAACGATCTTTTCCAATTTGACGATTTTTCAGGGGTTGACGACCACAATGTTGTCAATTCCGATAATTCTGACAATTCTGACAGCCTGCTATCAGAATCAGACTCCGACACCGTTATTGAGGCGGAGGCAGAAACCATTGAACCGACAAACCCGACAGCAGGCACCTATGACGATGACGCCATACAACACCTTGACTGGAATGAGCATATACGCCGCCGTCCGGGAATGTATATCGGCAAACTTGGTGACGGGAGCCACGCCGAAGACGGAATATACGTCCTCATAAAGGAAGTTGTCGACAACTCTATTGACGAATTCAACATGGGGGCGGGGAAAAGGATCGACATCACCCTCACGGAAGAAGGGGAAGTGACAATCCGAGACTATGGACGCGGCATACCCCTCGGAAAAGTCAGGGAAGTCGCGTCAGAGATCAACACCGGCGGCAAATTTGATGACAAGAACTTCAAAAAATCTGTGGGACTCAATGGTGTAGGTCTTAAAGCCGTCAACGCCCTTTCCACATTCTGCGATGTGTCGAGCGTGCGCGACGGCAAACGCGTCACCGTAAATTTCGAAAAAGGCAATGTGGTCACACAAAGTGCTCCGGAAGACACCACGGAACCAAACGGAACTCTCGTAAGGTTTTTACCGGACAACACCCTTTTCCGTGACTACAGATTCCGTATGGAATTTGTAGAGACTATGGTCAACAATTACACCTATCTCAACGCCGGGCTGCAGATATACTTCAACGGCAAAAGATACCTGTCCAGACACGGACTTCTTGACCTACTGAGGGAGAACATGACTTCCGACCCTCTATATCCGATTATCCACCTGCAGGGAGAAGACATAGAAGTTGTACTCACTCATACCGACCAATACGGCGAGGAATACTATTCATTTGTCAACGGACAGCACACCACCCAAGGCGGCACACATCTGTCTGCATTCCGCGAACATGTGAGCCGTACTATAAAAGAATTTTCCGGGAAAGGTTACGAGTATTCCGATATCCGCAACGGTATGGTCGCCGCAGTCAGCGTACGCATACAGGAACCGGTTTTTGAAAGCCAGACAAAAACCAAACTCGGAAGCAAGGAGATCGCACCCGGAAGCTCTGTCACTGTCAACAAATTTATAGGAGATTTTCTTAAAAAAGAACTTGACGACTATCTCCACAAGCACCAGGACGTGGCTGACACCATGCTCAAAAAGATCGCATCAAGCGAAAAAGAGAGGAAAGCTATGGCAGGTGTCGCCAAGCTTGCCAGGGAAAAAGCTAAAAAAGTCAGCCTCCACAACCGCAAGCTCAGAGATTGCCGCATCCACTATAACGATGCTATAAAACAGAACTCGAAAACCGAAGACCGAAGAGAACTCTCTTCAATTTTCATCACAGAGGGAGATTCCGCGTCAGGGACAATCACCAAAGTGCGTAATGCTGAAACCCAGGCTGTGTTCTCTCTGCGTGGAAAGCCACTCAATTCTTATGGCATGACACAGGAGATCGTGTATAAGAACGATGAGTTCAATCTCCTGCAGGCTGCCCTCAATATCGAAGAAGGAATTGAAGGATTGCGCTATAATAAAGTGATCATTGCCACTGACGCGGATGTCGACGGAATGCATATCCGTCTGCTCGTCATAACGTTCTTCCTGATGTTTTTCCCTGATCTTGTAAAAAAAGGTCATGTATATATCTTACAGACTCCCCTTTTCAGAGTTCGCGATAAAAACGCGACAAGACGGAACAAAACCAAAAAGAGACGCAAAGGGAAAACCGATGACAATGGCGAACGCGACACCTACTACTGCTATTCGGATGAAGAACGCGAAGCAGCTATCGCCAAATTCGGCAATAACGCCGAGATCACAAGGTTCAAAGGACTTGGTGAGATCAACGATGTCGAATTTGCCGAATTCATAGGTCCCGACATGCGCCTTGACCCGGTATCTTTGAAAAAAGACGATACTGTCGACAAACTCCTGGAGTTCTATATGGGAAAAAACACAATGGAACGACAGAATTTCATAATCGACAATCTTGTCGTTGAAGATGATTCCGAAATATGAAAGCTCTTTTTGCAGGAAGTTTCGACCCTTTTACCATCGGACACCGTTCTATTGTAGAGAGAGGGCTTCAGATCTTCGACTCGGTAGTAATCGCGATAGGACATAACGAAAACAAACGCGGTGAATGGACCGAACAGGAAAGGATCAAGGCTATAAAGACACTGTTCGAAGACAATCCACGCGTAGAGGTGACCGGATACAACGGACTGACCGCCGATTTCGCAAAGCAGACCGGAGCGTCTGTACTTCTCCGGGGAGCAAGGGGCGTCATCGACTTTGAGTATGAACGGAACCTTGCCGACGCCAACAGAGAAATCGGAGGTATAGAGACGGTAATCCTTATCAGCGAGCCTGAATATTCCTACATATCCAGCTCCATGGTCAGGGAACTGGTCCACAACGGTCATGATGCGACACGATACATCGCCGGAGATTTTCATTTTTCCAAGGCAAATCGGCATAACGACACGATAAACATGGAATAAATTGTTATTCCTGATAAACTAAAACTGAAAAATATGAGAAAATCAGTCATATTCCTTGGAGCTGCGGCATTGCTGGCATTGTCAGGAATCACCAAAGCCCAGACATATGTCAACCAGAACCAGAAACTGAGAATGGCGGAAGCCGCAATCTCCCAGTTTTATGTGGACACGGTCAACGAATCAAAACTCGTGGAAGACGCCATCCGTGGAATGCTGGAAGGGCTTGACCCGCATTCCCAATATTCAAATCCTGAAGAGACCCGTGAACTCAACGAGCCTCTCGCAGGGAACTTCAGCGGAATAGGCATATCGTTCAACATGAATCAAGACACGCTGTATGTCATACAGACCATCAGCGGAGGACCGTCGGAAAGGGTCGGACTGCTTGCAGGTGACCGTATAATCGCGGTAAACGATACCGTCATAGCAGGTGTAGGCATGAAAAATTCCGACATCATGAAAAGGCTTCGGGGTCCGAAAGGATCAGAGGTCAACGTGAAGGTACGCAGACAGCAAAGCGGCGCACCCGAGACAATCGATTTCACGATCACCCGTGCTGACATACCCATCTACAGTGTGGACGCCGCGTACATGGTCGACCCCAAGACCGGATATATCCGGGTCAACCGTTTCGCCGCAGAGACTGCGAAAGAGGTAGCCTCAGCCTTGACCGACCTTAAGAAACAAGGGATGAATCAGCTTATCCTTGACCTTGTGGACAATGGAGGAGGATACCTTAACGCTGCCGTCGACATGCTCGGAGAATTTCTTGAGCCAAAGAAACTTGCTGTATACACCGAAGGGACAAACTCATCCAGACAGAATCATAACACAAAACCTTCCGGCAACACTCCCCTTTTCGCTGACGGGAGACTTGTCGTAATGGCAAACCAATATTCGGCATCGGCATCTGAAATCACATCCGGTGCGATCCAGGACTGGGACCGTGGACTCGTTGTGGGAAGACGTACTTTCGGGAAAGGATTGGTGCAGCGCCCTATCCCGTTCCCTGACGGATCTATGATACGCCTTACTGTGGCTCATTATTACACACCCACAGGGCGTGACATACAGAAACCATACACAAAAGGGAACCAACAGGCGTATCATGAAGACATGCTCGACCGCTTCAACCATGGCGAGCTTATGCACGCCGACTCGATAAAATATGTGGATTCCCTGAAAGTCGAAACCCTAAGGCTTCACCGCCCCATATATGGCGGAGGCGGTATATATCCTGATAAATTTGTACCTCTGGACACCACCGAGTTCACAAAATATTATCGGAATGTGGTGGCAAAAGGTCTGCTGAACAGATTTGTCATAAATTATGTTGACGAACATCGCAAGGAGATAAAGAAAAGATTTAAAGATGACGACGCTTTTGTAAAAGGATTCAGCGTCACTCCCGAAATGCTTGCCCGTCTTGACGAGAGAGCAAAAAAAGAAGGGATAGAATACAACGCTGATGAAGCAAAAACAAGCGCCCCGCTTTTCTCAATGATTATCAAGGCTCTAATTGGACGCGATATTTACGACAACGCGACATACTTTAAAGTTTATAATCTTCATGACCCCATCTTCACCGAAGCCTTGAAGCTTATAAACTCTCCAGAATACGACAGTTTGCTTTCTTCCGGAGCGAACCGTTGATTTTATCTCCGGGAACGGTTCGTCTGTGTGACGCAACCGCTCCCGGTGATATACATTCCATTTCTACCTTATTCAAATTCTAACCAATCTAACTAAACAGGAATGAAACACTTCACAATCGTCATCGCAGCACTTTCCATTATCTCGGCAGCCATATCAGCCGACGCCCATCCGCAGAAGAGATCCGGATTCAGACATATCCCCCGCGTCGAATCTGTCACGACGGAAGAGAAAACGGAAATAAGCCTTCTTCCTGAAATCGATTCCACAAAGTTCATTGTCAGAGATGTGGATGAAATAATCTCATCTCTCGGAACTCCGGATTTCTCACCTACTCCTGTCAATAAGACATTGGGTCCATGGGTTTTTCTTGGCTACAGACACATCAAACGTCCTAATTTTGAAATGGAGCTCCCGACATTGCTTCCCGGAATTGATGTCAGGACAAATGATTCGACTATAACCGGATCAAGACAACTTATAGAAGATCTCGACATTTTGCAAATATCCGACGATTCAATCCCCTCCCCCGGCATGGCAATGGAAATAATTTTGGAGGAACCGACACCGGACTATAGCCAGCTGACAGGAGATGTCACACCCAAATGGTTGCGTGACGCCCTCGACTCATACCGTATTCAGGAAGACTTCATGTATGGACTGATGGTAACTGAACCGTCCACTATCGATTATTCTTACTGGGATCTCCCCGTACCTCCCAGACTTAGGGACGATGACGTGACATTCGCAGGGTATATACGCAGAATGAATCTTCCGGAGCTTGATCCCGAAAAGGGAGCTGTCTTGCCTGAAGATAATCTGCGACGTATCCACTGGCTGCACAATGTGGGAGCAGCGATGCAGTTCTCTCAGGCTTACGTCTCGAAAAACTGGTATCAGGGTGGCAACAATCATCTTGCGCTCCTGTTCAATTTTAATTGGAACGTTCAGCTGAATCAGGTATATCACCCGAATCTGCTTTTCCAGAGCGCCCTCTCATACAAACTTGGACTCAACTCCACACCCCAGGATGAAGTCCACGCCTATTCAATATCCGAAGATGTATTGCAATATAATCTCAATACCGGTCTTAAAGCCTTTAAGAAATGGTTCTATTCTTTCAACCTCCAGTTCAAAACTCAGATACTGCGGAATTATGAACAAAATTCAATGACCAGGAAAGCCTCATTCCTTTCTCCCGGCGACTTCAACCTCGGTCTCGGTATGGCTTACTCCCACCAGAACCAAAAAAAGACACTCCAGCTTACAGCTACGGTTTCCCCCCTTTCTTACAACCTTAAGACCTGCATAACCGACAAGATCGACCATGCCCAGTTCAACATAGGTCCGAACCGCCATACTCGCAGCGAGATCGGTAGCAACGGAGAATTTAATATGATATGGCAGATCACACCCAATATAAACTACAAGACAAGAATATTCCTTTTCACGGACTACGATTATTTCCTGGCTGACTGGGAAAACACTATGTCTTTCGCAATCAATAAATTTCTCTCCACCCAGATATACATACACATGCGCTATGACACATCTACAGAAATCTTCAATTCCTGGAAACATTTTATGTTGAGAGAAATTCTGAGTTTCGGACTCACATACACATTTTCCACCAAACCATAATCAGATAATTTCCAAACAAATCTCTCCTTATGAAAAATATACTTTCATCCACAAAAATAAGCAGGGCGGCTATTCGTTTATGTGTGCCGCTCTGCTGTCTTCTCACCCCTCCTTCATATGCCATCCCCCCGGTAGCGTTCGATATGGACAGGGCACGCGAGATCTGCGACTCCATCCCTCTTGACAACATAGAGGGAATATGGATTTATCCTGCCGACAACGTATCGGTAATGGTATCCAGAAAAGAGCATGTCTCCGGAATATCTTTTGACGAATATGAAATAATGATCATCGAATCTTACGACGGCAATCTCATTCCCGGAGAATGCATCGGAACAATAACAGCTTCTTCAGATGCAAAAAAATTCTCAATAGAACTTTTTACTGAAAGGAAAGGTCTTGATCTGCTCAAACCTAAAAAATGCACGGCATCTCTGTCAAATGACTGCGATGTCCTGACCATCAATTATAATCAATCAAAATATAAATTGCGTCTGAATCTTAATCCCTCCGTCCTTCTCCCCAATTTATGGAAAAGCGTTATCCGGATAGGAACGACAACCTCCGGGAAAGAATCAGATTACACTCCCGCAGGAATGATCAAGATCTATCCGTCATATGACGGGAACGGATCAACACGCCGGAAACCGCGCTATCTGTAATTGCTACAAGCCGTCATCATCCTTTATCCATCAGCCACATGATACGTAAAACTGTCAAATATCTCTTCACCACGCCTGTATTCTGTCTGCCGGTATTTGCTGCCATAGCCCTTACGATGCTTTCAATAAATCCGGTCCAGGGAAGAAAGATCAAACAGTCCATGAAAGTCATCCGGAAAGACTCAGGCATGGCATATGGTCAATCAGGATCCCATCATAGGCAGGACACCATCGGAATACATGTCGGGAAATCTGACTCAATACTATATTTTAAAGAAGGAAAGGAATATTTATTCACAACATCATCAATAAAATTTACCGGATATGACAAGAATCTGGCTTCCACAAAAGAATCTTTCCACATTATCAACGGAAGCGGTCTTGATATAAAATCGATGTTTGTGAAGATCATATATAAAGACATGTCAGGACGCATGCTTCATTCCCGGGAAATATCAATCAATGAAGAGATTCCATGCGGAGAAACCAGAAAAGTAGATATCCCGTCGTGGGACACACAAAAAACTTTTTATTATTATTTGAGCACACGTCCTAAACGCATAGCCGCCCCTTACAAAATAAGCATCTCCCTGCTGTCGCTTTCCGCCTATGAGTAATCCCCTTGGCGGTCATGAACCGCCAAGGGGATTACTCCATATGTCTCAGGAGCATGTCAACAGCGTCTGCCGGCATCACTTGTTGACCATAATCTCAAGTACAGCCTTGTCTGTCTCCTGCATCGCTTCCCTTCCGATAGACGTAAGATTATGGATTGACCGGTCTACATCGTCGCTTACAATCCCCTCTGCCTCTGTCACACATTTTCCATTCATCGCAAGCATGGCGGACATCAGAGCAGTGGATACCCCCGAGGAGATTTTCATAGAACATGACGGTTTTGCCCCGTCGCATATCATACCCGTAAGGTTTGCCACCATATTTTTTATTGAAGCGCATATTTCATCATATCTCCCGCCCATGAGATACGTCAGACCGGCAGACGCGCCTGTCGACGCCACCACACATCCACACAGAGCGGACAGACACCCGAGACTCTGCTTTATATAGATACTTGTAAGGTGACTCAGCATGAGGGCACGTGCCGTTGTCTCTTCGTCTGCGGATATATCTTCCGCATAGCTCACGACTGGCATTGTGGCACATATACCCTGGTTTCCGCTACCGGAATTAGACATCACAGGGATCTGTGCCCCACCCATGCGGGCGTCACAGGCGGCAGATGTATTGATTATGATATGCTCCAGAGGAGAATCTCCGAAAAGGCTTATCCCCTTGGTCTTGATCGTAGACCCTAATGAATGGCCGTATTCTCCGGAAAGCGCGAGCTCCGCCGCCGCCTTATTCAGGCGCCGCGATTCAAGAATGAACGATATTCCTTCAAAAGGCATCTCCGTGGAAAATTCATACACTGTCTTTAGATCAAGACAGGGATCAGACTCTGATTCGCCATCTTCTCCGCATTGGCAAGATTTATTCAGAAGGATCTCTCCATTCTTTTCTAAAAACACGAAATTTGTATGGGCTCCTGATATGACCGATTTTGCCACATTACCGTCTTTATCCCGGGCTACAACTTCTATGTGAAGATTCGACGGAGGATTTTCAAATAATTTTATGCTGATTCTCCCATCAGAAATATAAGATTTCCCTTGTTCTACCGCCGACGGAGTGACATCCCGGAGTACTTCAAGGGAATATTCCGTTTTTCCTATAAGGGCTCCAAGGGCTACCGCTATAGGAAGCCCTATCATACCCGTGCCGGGGATTCCGACTCCCATGGCGTTTTTAAGAATATTACCACTCAACCTAAGTTCAAGACTATCCGGCAAACTGCCAAGCAATTCCTTTGCCTTTGCCACACACAAAGCAACAGCCACCGGCTCTGTACATCCTATGGCAGGCACAACCTCTCTTTTGATCAGAGCGATGATTTCATCGCATTTTTTCTTTTCAAGCATATAAGTTACTTTTGAAGTTTTCTGGTATTTTGGATATTTATGGTAAATATGGTTCAACATATGAATACCATATGTGACAATATGGTTCAATCAAAGGGAAGTGAATCTTTCCTCATGCTGGCTATCCGCCTGTTAGTCCAGCACCTGCGACAAACAGCTATATATCTGTCGTTCCCTCCAATCTCCACCTGCTCCCCTTCCGTTATGATGTCTCCCCTTCCGTCTATACGAGCATTGACTGTGGTGCGTCTGCCGCATGTGCATGTGGATTTGACCTCCTCTATTGAATCCGCCACTTCAAAAAGACGTCGCGACCCCTCAAACAGATGTGTCTGAAAGTCGGTTCGGAGACCATAGCATATCACGTTGCAATCAAATATATCTACCACCCTTGCAAGCTGGTCAACCTGGACAGCGGTCAAAAACTGGGCTTCGTCCACCAATATCCATCCCGGCAACATTCCACCTTCTTCATGCATCCTTGACACGGTTTCAAAAAGATCAGTATCCGGGTAGATCCATTTGCACTCCCGCTCTATCCCTATGCGGCTCCTTATGACGTTACGCTGTTCCCTGGTATCGGTGACAGGCTTGAAACAAAGATATGCGATCCCACGCTCCTCGAAATTATAGGCGTTTGTTAGTAACAGCGCGGTCTTTGCCGAACCCATTGTGCCATAACGGAAATATAATTTACCAATCTGTTTCATTAGGTGAAGGTGTTTTTTTGTTAACGTAAAGTTAATATCTTTTCCAACATTATCCAAAAAAAATGTGAAATCTTGATCTCATATTGCAACGATCATGTCTGAAGTTTGTTTATTTTTTCAGATACAGGACAGCAAATAGATTATCTGTAATCAGATTGTCTGTAATGTACCGGGAATGTATCTCTTCCACTTATCGGATGCATAACCAATTTTTCACCAGATTAAACCGACCCTTAAGCTATGAATGTTTCGGACACTCTTTCGGTCGATCCAGGACGCACCACCCTCGGAGACCTTCACCCGGATCTCAATGCGAAAGCAATCCGGAGGAAAAGGCTGGCAGGCATGCGTATTAAAAGACCTCAAAAAAAAATCTTAAATTTTATATTCGCCATAAATTCATTAAGAAGCAATGGCAAATCTTTGGCAATGTTGGTCATAAGATGCGCGCTTGGAGCGCTGCTGACAGTATCGGGATGCTTCATTATCAAAGGAGAAATCTATCCCCCCTTTGAAAATATCGACCCAGTATTGTACGGCTGTCTTGAGATATTTTCCGGATCCATGCTTATAATGGGATTATTCACTCGTCTTGCCATGGCTGTGGCGACTATAGGGTTCGGAATTATCGCATCTCTTGACATCAACAACGGGATGTTTGACATGCAGGCACTTATGAGTTGTGTGGCTTGCCTTGTGTTTCTGATCTTCGGGGCAGGGAAATATTCCTGCGATTTTTTGTTAAGAAAAGCGATAATAATTCGAAATATACGCAAACTACGAAAGAAAAGAGAACAGGAAATGGCGTATCCGGACAATATTGACGCTCGAGAGAATCGAGCTGAATGAAAATTTTATCACTAAACAAATTCTTACATTTCTTCAGAAAAGGGGGCGATGCCATGACACCGCCCCCTTTCATTATTTCGAATATACTTTATTTCCAGCTACGTAAGTGGCATTCACACACATCCCTACACCCATTGTCTGGAGGACGAAAAGCTTCGAGAATATATCATCCGTAAAACGAAGCCGCCATTCTATAAATTCCGTGGGTTTCAGATCTACAACTGCAATATCTGCCTCATAACCGGGGGAAATGCTCCCTATCTTGTCTTCCAGACCCAAGACCTCTGCACCTCCGAGGGTCGCCATATAAAGCGAACGCAAGCCACTAAGATACCTGTCATGGAGCATCGCCACCTTATACGCGTCTCCAAGCTGTCTAAATACGGAAAAATCCGTACCTCCTCCGACATCTGTGCCTATCCCCACCTTGCACGGACGACTTGCATCCTTTGCCTCCCAATACTTGAACTGACCGTCGCCAAGAAACAGGTTTGATGAAGGGCAATGCGCTATTCCGCAACCATGATCGTGAAGCATCTGCCATTCCTCCTCTTTCATAAGACAACAATGGGCAAAAACCGAACGCTCCCCCAACAATCCGTTCGACGCATACACATCCGTGTAATTGGCCGCTTCAGGATAAAGCTGTCTCACCCATTCTATCTCATTCTCGGCTTCATTGAGATGGGTATGCATATATACTCCTTCCCCTTTATATTTCTGAAACAACTCTCCGGCAAGCTTCAGCTGGAGTCTGCTGCTTGTGGGGGCAAAACGCGGCACAACAGAATACAGCTGCCTCCCACGCGAATGCCATTTTTTCAGAAGCCTCTCCGATTCTATGACCGACCCTTCCGCCGTCTTGTCTTTTAGATTATCCGGAAGATTTCTGTCCTGAAGAACTTTTCCGCAGATCGTCCGGGCGTTATAACGCTCGGATTCTTCAAAAATCGCATCTACAGATTCGGGGAATGTTGTCGCAAAGATATTTGCTGTGGTCGTACCGTTCATCAGAAGCTGGCGGAAAAATATTCTTGCCACCTCGTCAGCAAATTCTTTGTTTCTAAATTTAGCTTCTGTCGGAAATGTGTATTGATCAAGCCAGGCAAGCAATGTATCTCCGGCAGAAGCTATCATCGGGGATTGCACATAGTGAAGATGGCAATCAATAAACCCGGGCATAATAACCGCGTCATCAAAAGTCTCGATATTTTCCACCATCGGAATACTGCCGGCTATATCGGCATAATCACCTACCGCCTCCACTTTTCCGTCTTTTATAACCACCATGCCGTCTTTATAGTGGACTACACTTTCCGACTCTCCATACAAGAAAGGATCTTTGACAAACGACAACACCTCTCCCCTCAATGCCTTAAGGCTTCCGCCAAATTTGCTTTCCGGCGGACTATATTTAAAATTATAGAAACTGTTTTCCATCATGGACGTTGCTTAAACTTTTATTTTACAAGAATCATCAAGAATTCCTAAGACGTGAGTATCATAAAAACAAAACAGCCGACATACCTGTTGGCATGTCGGCTGCGAATTTCGTCAAGCGAGCCTTGATCAGTTCTGATGGGGCTCTACATTGATAAACTTGCGTCCTTCCTTACCCGTGGAGAATACTACCACTCCGTCGATAAGAGCGAAGAGAGTGTGGTCCTTACCCATTCCCACATTAAGTCCGGGATGGTGCTGTGTGCCGCGCTGACGTTTCAGGATATTGCCGGCTTTGCAGTTTGACCCACCGAAGATTTTAACACCAAGTCGTTTGCTTTCTGATTCGCGGCCGTTCTTCGAACTGCCGACACCTTTTTTATGTGCCATATCTGATGAGTTGTTTTTTTACTTTTCTATTGATTTTACCAATACTTTGGTGAACTGCTGGCGATGTCCGTTTTTACGACGGTAGCCTTTGCGACGTTTCTTCTTGAAAACAATCACTTTCTCACCTTTTACGAGCGGAACGAGAACCTCGCAATTCACTTTTGCCCCTTCAACGGCAGGAGCACCGACTTTGACGTCGCCGTCGGCATCAAGAAGAAGCACTTTGTCAAATGCGACTGCATCGCCTTCTTTTACTTCCTCGCCGAGGTGGTGGACATAAAGGAACTTCCCTTCTTCAGCCTTAAACTGCTGTCCTTTGATTTCTACAATTGCGTACATTTACTGTGTAATAATTGAATGTCAATTATTTCCGTTGGGCGGAGGTTTTATCTTCCTCTCTTTTTATGCCTTGGCGGAATTTGCGACCACAAAATTACAAAAAATTTATTTACAAGCCAAAGATTTATCTTCATTTTATCAACTTTTTCAACTTTTGAATGTTTCCCTGCTATCTGAATCCTGAATCCATGACCGACATCACCATTTAAAGAACATTTCAGCAACACGCTTTTACTCGGTTGACAAAAGTCAACTAAAACAATTCGTGAGGTGTTATTATATCAAATTCTGTACAAATATTTGCACTTAAGGACAATTCTGTGTAATAACAAATGCATTATTTGCAACTGTAAAATTATTTTGACAACTTAATTATTAAAACTATGAACACAGCACCTCTTCAAGGAATAAAGGTGGTAGACTTTACCGAGGTTCAGTCCGGACCGTCATGCACACAGATGCTCGCATGGCTCGGCGCCGAAGTGATCAAGATCGAACGCCCGGGCGTGGGTGACGCCACACGCAAGGAACTACAATTCAACCCCGACCTGCCAAGTTATTATTTCCTTCAGCTCAACTCTGATAAAAAGTCAATCTCTCTTGACGCCAAAACTCCTGACGGCAAGGAAATCCTTACCAAACTTATCAAAGAAGCCGATATTTTTGTAGAGAACCTTCATCCCGGAGCCATGGATAAGTTAGGCTTCAGCTGGGAAGTGGTTCACGAACTGAATCCAAAATGCATATACGGCACGATAAAAGGATTCCCCCTTTCTTCAAAATATAAAGACCTGAAAGCATACGAACCGATCGCACAGGTGACCGCAGCGGCAGCATCCACAACCGGATGGTATGACGGCGATTATGACATTCCCACACAAAGTGGCGCCGCGCTCGGTGATTCAAACACCGGAATGCATCTCCTTATCGGACTCCTCGCGGCACTCCAGCAGCGCAACAAGACGGGCGAAGGTTGTTTCGTATATCAATCTATGCACAATGCATGTCTTAACCTGTGCAGGATCAAGACCCGCGACCAGCTTACGCTTGACAAAATAGGATATCTGTCACAGTTCCCTCAATATCCTGACGGCAAATTTGGTGATTGCGTGCCACGTTCCGGAAATATCGAAGGCGGAGGGGTGCTCGGATGGACTTATAAATGCAAACCCGCCGGAGGATACGACTCCGAAGTGGACGCCAACAATTATGTCTACATCATTCTGCAACGGGAGCCTAAGAACTTTGAACTCGCCTGCAAAGGACTTGGTTTCGAGGACTGGCTCACCAATCCGGATTTCAACACCGCCGACGCCCGGGACCGCCATAAGCCGGAGATTTACAAAAGGATCGGCGAATGGACTGCCGACAAAACAAAATTTGAAGTGGTAGAGATCCTCAGTAAATTCGGTGTTCCGGTAGGTCCTGTCTTATCTACGAAAGAGGTGATGACAGATCAGTCCCTATATGACGGCAACACTCTCGTGACAATAAAACAGGGTGGCGAGATAGGTGACTTCGTGACTGTAGGATGTCCGTTTACAATGAGTAATTTCCAGCCTTCCTACGGACCATGTCCCGAACTCGGCGGCAACACTGCCGAAATATTGAAAGACCTCGGATATTCTGACCAGCAGATCGATGAATTCGCTAAAAACGGAACCACCGCTCCTGTCAACAAAAAAATTTAATATAACCCCTCAGTTCAATAACCTATTAATATTTTGATTATGGACACTTCTAATAATCCGGCTTGTGGATGTCAGCCCAAGCAGCCTCCACATTTCCCAGAACAAGTAACGGGGATGTATATACTTGCGAAGGCTCTCAAGAATGTAGGGATTGACAACGTATACGGACTCGTCGGTATCCCCGTCACGGAAGCGGCATATCTGATCCAGGGACAAGGAATCAGGTTCGTGGGGTTCCGCCATGAACAGCAGGCGGGAATGGCGGCTGCAACCGAAGGGTATCTCACAGGCAAGCCCGGCGTGCTCCTGACTGTATCATCCCTCGGATTTATGAACGGCCTTACCGCGACGGCAAACGCTACGGTCAACTGTTACCCGATGATACAGATCTCGGGAGCAAGCGATGCAGCTATGGTCGACATGAACATGGGAACGTATGAACAGCTTGATCAATTCAATACTGCGAAGCCTCTTGTAAAAGCGGTGTTCAGATGCACTTACGCCAAAGATATACCTGCCGCTGTATATCGTGCCTATAGGGCTGCCGTTTCGGGACGTCCGGGCGGTGTATACATCGACATGACTACTCCGGCGCTTGGAGAAGTGATGAACCGGGAGGATGCCGAAAAACTGTTCTACACTCCAGTCGACATCTATTCTCCTGTCGCGCCGAACCAATCTTCCGTTGACCGTGCCGTACAGATACTCACCTCCGCAAAGAGACCCGCCATCCTGTTAGGAAAAGGCGCCGCGTATGCGAGACTTGAAGACAAGATAAAGACTCTTGTGGAAACTTACAATATCCCCTATCTCCCCATGTCGATGGCTAAGGGACTTATGCCCGACGACGGTCCGTTGAGTGCTTTGTCATGCAGATCAACTATAATGAAGGAGGCGGATGTGGTGATGGTGGTCGGCGCACGCCTGAACTGGATGCTTTCTTTTGGAAAAGGGAAATGGAATCCTTCTATAAAGTTTATCCAACTCGACGTGGAGCCTCAGGAAATAGATGTCAATGTACCTGTGGCGGCTCCTGTTGTCGGAGATCTGAACCTCTCAATGGAAGCCATCCTCAATGCACTCGAAGGGAAAAAGATGAGCACGGATCCATCATGGGTGCCGTCTCTGGAGTCTGAGGCAAACGAGAAAGACGAAAAATTCGCCACCAGGATCGAACAGGCAAAGGGGCTGCTGCCTATGCATCATTGGACCGCCCTCGGTGTCATCAAGCCGATAATTGAGGCAAATCCTGACGTGATTCTCATAAATGAGGGGGCAAACACTCTCGACGACACCCGCGACGCAATAAACATGTCTCGTCCGCGACACCGTGTGGACTGCGCCACTTGGGCGATAATGGGCATGGGTATGGGATCCGCTGTCGGAGCCGCCGTGGCAACCGGAAAATCTGTAGTAGCGATCGAAGGCGACTCTGCATTCGGCTTCTCCGGAATGGATTTCTCCACTATATGTCGGTTCAACCTTCCTGTGACTGTCGTAATATTCAACAATGGAGGAATCTATAACGGAATTGGAACTCCTCTTGACAAGACCGACGATCCTGCCCCCACTACCCTTGATATACGCGCGCGCTATGACAAACTCGGCGATGCATTTGGAGCCACCACCTATTATGTACAGAAACCGGAAGAACTGTCAGAGGCTCTTAAGGCAGCGATAAAGAACAGAAGGCCATGCCTGATCGACGTGCAGCTGGCTGCAGATTCGGGAAAGGAATCAGGTCATATCGGATACCTTAACCCGGCACCGCTCCAGACTATCACTGTATAAAATTTCCACCGGTTTTTTGGCCATGACACGAATTTTTTTGGATAATGGCTAAAAAACCGGCTTTATAAATTCTTTATTAAAAATCATCTTTATGGAACACATAATCCTTTATGCCATTGTCCCGATCATTGTTGTGATGCTGGCAGGTTATATTTCCGGGAAAAAGGGGATTTTCAACGGCGACGATTCCAAGAAATTCAATAAGGTTGTACTGGATTATGCGTTGCCCGCAGCCCTTTTCGTGTCAATCGTGCAGTCAACACGTGAGATGCTTGCCAAAGATATAAAGCTTTCATTGATATCTCTCGTAGGTATAATGTTCTGCTTCATGCTGGTATATTACGTGTTCAAGTTATTCAAGAAAAACACCGGCGCTGACGCTGCCGTATCCGCCCTCATCAGCGGATCTCCGACAATAGGGTTCCTCGGCTTCGCCGTCCTCGAGCCTATTTTCGGAACTACCCCGAGCGTGGCGCTTGTAGTGGCGATCGTCAGCATCGTTGTGAACGCCGTCGGCATTCCTGTGGGGCTTTCTTTAATGAACGCCTCGCTTGAAAAACAGGAACTCGCCGCCACTGTATCCTCCGGTGGCGTGGCGGTGGCAAAAAAGAAACGTCCCAGCGCGTGGCTTCCGGTGATCCATGCTCTTGAGCAACCGGTGGCGTGGGCGCCGATATTGGCTGTCATATGGGTGCTGGTCGGGATTCCATGGCCTAAATGGGCAAGTCCGTCATTTGACCTGATAAAAGGAGCCAACGCATCTCTCGCCGTTTTCTCTGCCGGCATAACTTTGTCATCTATCAAGGTCGACATTAACTGGCAGGCTGTCCTCGGATCCATACTTAAGATGGTTGTGATGCCAGCAGTGCTGCTCGCCCTCGGATTGATCTTCCATATGGATCCGCTCAATCTTAAGATGCTCGTTGTGGCAGGTGCCCTGCCTCCGGCATTCTCGGGAATTATAATCGCCGACGAGTATGACACCTACGTCGCCACAGGTACATCGTCGCTGACATTGTCTGTAATCCTGTTTATCGGGTTCTGCCCGCTCTGGATATGGATCACCGATCTCTTCCTGCATTCCGCCGTGGCGTGACCGGAATAATCAGGATAGCAGGAGACAGAAAACCAAACCGCACGATAAAAGCATGCAACAGACTTTTATCGTGCGGTTTGATTTGGTATCCCAGGTATAGTATCAAGATCTACTTCCTGGCACGTCGCCCTCCTTACTTGACATGGAAGATTCCGCCGGGTTCTCCGAAGCTCCGTCCGGAGCCGGATCATGAACGGGCAGAGAATCCTTATCCGGATCCTGTATGACCGTTTCTTTCTTCTTTGTATTTATCGGAATGGTATAGATCAATGAGAATGTCGCACTTAGCGGGGTGGTTCCATAACCCGGTATGAACCATGGGGTAGAATTGCTCCCTTTACTCACTTTCCCTTTTATTTTGTAGCGTGCGCTCCATCCCATGGAAATATTTTTCCAAAGTTTCACTTTGATGCCGCCAAGCACTTCTCCGTAAACTGCATGTGCCCTCTGTCCGGTAATGGAGAATCTGTTGGTCTGATCCCAGTATGATGAATTTATATCAATGTCTGTGATATCATATCTGAACGATGTGAAGCCACCTCGCAAACCCAAATACACCTGATAGTCGGGATCACTTTTATACAGAAAATTGTAATTGATTCCTATTTTGCCATAAAAAGACGGCTTACCCTTGTAATGAAAATTTCCATCCTCAGGACGGTTGTCGGCAAAACCTATACCCATTTCCACGACAGGCTCAAACCAGTTGTGGAGAGAAAGCGACGCCCATAGGTCGAAGCTGGCATGTTTCTGTCCGGCAAGCAACATCACGCCATCAAAAAAATTTACTCCCACACTGGCAGAATGTAAAAGAGGATAGACAGGACCGGATTTAGCCTTGGTGACTGTGTCAAGGTCAGCGAGAAACAAGACAGGTTCGTCAAGCGGGTTTCCATGCTTGTCGTAATAATGAAGCACCGGCTGACGAGGTTTCGTGGGGTCATTGTCTACCGGGGTAATCTTTTTCTGAGCCATCGCAGACATTGACGGCAACGACAATATAGCCGCCGACAGGATCAGAATCTTTATAATCTTTTTCATATCCTACTCCTCCCCTTCTGACGACACCCGGAAATATATCCGCAGATTCTCGGTGCTTACGTTAGTGATCTGTCCAGAGGGACACGTCACGGAATCTATGACGTGACGGGTGGTCAGGATCGTGTCCATGTTGTAATAATACACCGCCCCGCAGGCTGCAGATACAAACCACGGCTGTATTTCATACCTGAATGTGATAGTATCGGCTATCCCGTATCTTCCAAGCAATCCCGAAAGATATTTTATCACATATTTCGTCTCCCCTTCGTCTATACGGAAAGGAAGATAGGATTGCGACAATCCTCTTACAGAGTCGTGCAGCACGCTGTCACCCGGAGCGCCTATTCCATAGATCGATATGGAGTCAAGAGTGATCTGCTGTGGAAGTTCGGCGGAACTGTAGAATCCCGCAAGCGGCAATGAGTTCTTGTTGTCAAGACACTCGTCGCTCGAACAGGCAGCTCCGGCAAACATGACCGACATCAAAACAGGTGCCGCAAGCCTCGTTATTTTTTGTTTTATTGACTTGGTCATTAAAATTCCTCTGATATAAGGTAATTGTTGCGCTCAGGGGAATTGCGGGTTATCAGTTCCCCGATGAATCCCGTAAGAAAGAATTGCAACCCCATTATCATCGCCGCCAACGACAGATAGAAATACACTGAATTTGTGACATAAAAGAAATATGTATCACTGTTCATGCTTATTATCTTCAAGATAAGGACAACAATCACAGCAATAAATCCTATAAGAAACATCAACGAGCCGAGAAGCCCGAATATATGCATCGGCTTAACACCGAATTTCGACTGAAACCACAATGTGCCGAGATCAAGATACCCATTGATAAATCGGTCAAGACCGAATTTGGTGTGTCCATATTTTCGTGCCTGATGATGCACCACCTTCTCTCCGATATTTCTATAACCCGCATTCTTTGCAAGATAAGGGATATAGCGGTGCATGTCTCCATACACTTCAATATGCTTCACCACAGCATTTCGGTATGCCTTGAGTCCGCAATTGAAATCGTGAAGGTTTTTTATTCCGCTCACTTTTCTTGCAGTCGCGTTAAAAAGCTTGGTAGGTATCGTTTTCGACAGCGGGTCATAGCGCTTCTTCTTCCATCCCGACACAAGGTCATATCCATCTTGCGTGATCATTCGGTATAGTTCCGGGATCTCGTCCGGACTGTCCTGAAGATCAGCGTCCATCGTTATGACCACATCTCCCTTGGCACGCCGGAAACCTACATTCAAGGCTGGAGACTTACCATAATTCCTTGAAAAGGAAACGGCGTGAATGTTCTCATTTGAAGCGGCGAGAGTATGGATCACGTCAATCGACCTGTCGGTCGATCCGTCATCTATGAAAAGAATCTCATATGAGAATTTGTTGGCTTTCATCACTCGCTCTATCCATGCCGAAAGCTCCGGAAGTGATTCCTCCTCATTATATAGGGGTATTACTACTGATATGTCCATTTTTTCATATGTTGTCGGATGACTGGGTCAATTTCCCATAATCAATTTTTTGCGTCTCGTGCCTGTTTTCACTATGATCAACGAAAGGATTAGAGACAGGACAGACCCGCTGAAGCATGTCAGCCAGCCCATGGTGCTCACAAACTCCATTCCCGTAGGCAAAAGATGCGCGTCAACGGCATCCCTCATGAGCGAGATGGTGGCGGAATGCTCTGACGCCATAGGCGATCCCTCCAGAGAATACACAGCGTTCATAACCATGGAGTTTATAAACCCTGGATCCACAAAAACAAGATAAATTCCTGAGAACAGAGCACATATGAGAGTGCCGAATATCACTGTATAGATTCCTCCGAGCCAAAGGGCTGACACTTTCATATAGGCAGGCTCCGCGACGGCGATACGCCTCATCTTGTAGCCCAACAGAAATGGGAAACCGGCTGCCAACAAAAATATCAGCGATGTAGCCGACTCTATTTTGATGCTGACAAACAGAAATATTGCCATAAGAGTGAGATACAGCCCCACTGGAAGTCCGGCTTCCGCCGCATACTTGTATATCGATTTATTCATTTTTATTATCAAAAGATGAGACCTGCGTCTTTAAAGAGAACGCGGTCGTCCGCTATTGTATTGCTTACGGTGGTAAGCATGTCGCCCATCAGCACCCCATTCATACCTCCGGTCATGATACGCAACATCGACTTATAGCTCAGACGCATCCTGCCTCCGGCAAACCGAAGAGACTTTGTCGGCATTATGAACCGGAACAACGCCACTGTACGGATAATCTCCTCTTCGCTTATCAGAGGGGTATCCTGCAGCGGGGTGCCCGGTATGGGATTGAGGATATTGACCGGAACCGAGTCCACATCAAGATCCGCGAGCTCAAAGGCAAAGTCTATCCGGTCCGAAAGGCTTTCTCCCATCCCGATGATGCCGCCGGAACACACTTCGAGACCACACTTTTTTGCGGCGGCGATGGTACGTCTCTTGTCTTCGGGTGTATGTGTGGAGCAAAGGGACGGAAACACTTTTGACGATGTCTCCATGTTGCAATGGTAGCGCCGCACACCCGCGTCTTTCAACATCTCCATCTCCTCCTCCCCAAGAAGTCCCATGGAGGCACACAGATAAAGATCGGTTTCCCCGGCAAGCCGCCTGTATATGTCACAAAATTTTTCAAGGTCTTTTTTTGTCACCGTGCGACCGCTCGTGACAAGAGAGAACTTTCGGATACCTGCTTCACAGTTAGCCCTGGCGGCAGACATCACCTCTCCGGCATCAAGAAAATTATATGTGTCGCAGCCGGTATTATGACGCGATGCCTGAGCACACCATTTACAATCTTCTCCACATTTTCCGCTGCGGGCATTGACGATAGAACATGAATCTACCTCTTTCCCCTGCCAATGACGGCTGATCTCTCCGGCCGCGTCGCAAAGCATGTCAAGATCCTGAAAAGACGCGAGCCAGTCAGCCTCTTCCCTGGAAACGCCTTGACCTGCCAGCGCTTTATTTTTCAATGCCTCTAATTCCATTGCAAAACTGAAAAATATCTTGTTTTGATTGATGTTGAGTAAATGCTTGCAGATGCCGACAAAAAACATCGGCAGCCACAATTCATTCCCCAAAATTACCTATTATTTACAACATGACAAAATTTATTTTTCAACTTCGACACAACTTCGACCGCAGCTTAAGACTGAAATTGTAAAACGTTTTGTTTCCCTCGCTTTTTTTATCTAATTTTGTATACATATTTCAAAACAAAACATTTTAGTGGGATAATAAATATTTGCATACAAATGTCAGCATCGGCTTTTCGGATCTGATTATAGGCATATAAAAAGCCGCAAGACTTGACATATGTCATTATGCAACCATTTTGAAGTCCCTTACGACCAAAAACATTTAAACAACTTTTATGGCAAAACGCAAAAAATCCCGAAAAAAATCAAAATTCCCTATTTCCTTATTTATATATCTCGCGACAGCGGCAACCGGAATCACCGCATGGAACAGCTGTTCGGAAACCACAGTAGCAAATGAACCTGAAAACCCTGCCCCGGATCCGTCTGACCCTGACATTGGAGGAGATGTAAATCATTACCCCGGACTTGAAACCGTATCTTTGCCGGACAACCTGACTTCCCAGATCAAAGAATATGTAGGATTCACAGTATCTTTTAACAAAGATAACAGAACCCCTAATTATGTAGCGTGGGAGCTTTTGGGAGACGAAGTCAAGACAGATATAGACCGCAGTGACAACTTCTGGACAGATCCTGATATCGAAGGATGCCCGTCCACAAAAGATTACACCAGATCCGGCTACGACAGAGGACACATGTGTCCCGCCGCAGACCAGAAATGGAGCCAGCAGGCGATGGACGACTGCTTCGTTATGGCAAACATATGCCCACAGGACCACAGCCTCAACGCCGGAGCCTGGAACACCCTTGAAAGCAAAGAACGCCAATGGGCGCAACGTGACTCCGCTATAATGATAATAGCCGGACCGATATATGACACGAGTGACACCAAACGTATCGGGAATGCCGGCGTAAGGGTTCCGGGAGCGTTTTTCAAAGTGCTCATGGCTCCTTACGTAAACGAGCCGCGTGGAATAGCGTTCGTATACCCCAACATGACTTCTCCGGGAAACATGCAGGATTACGCGATGAGCATCGATGAGCTTGAAAAAATTCTCGGTTATGACTTCTTCCCGGCGCTTCCCGATAGAATAGAGGAGATGGTTGAGAAAACTTATTCGTTTAAGGAATGGAACAGTTCGAAGTAAACACTATCGCGGCAATCTCCACTCCTGCCGGTGTGGGAGGTATTGCAGTGATCCGCGTGTCGGGCCCCTGCGCGATCAGTATTGTCGATGGCGCATGGGGAGGAAAGTCGCTTGCCGAAGCTTCATCCCACACAGCTCATTTTGGGAAATATATAGCTACCGATGGGAATATTCTCGATGAGGCGGTGGTTACCGTGTTCCGCAATCCGGCATCTTTCACAGGAGAAGACACCGTAGAGATTTCAGTCCATGGATCGCGCTGGATTCAGCGCGAAGTCTTGTCTGACCTTATCCGCAGAGGAGCACGCGCAGCCAATCCAGGAGAATTTACACAACGTGCTTTTCTAAACGGCAAACTCGACCTTGCTCAAGCCGAAGGGATTGCCGACCTCATATCTTCGTCATCAAGAGCGGCGCATGATCTTGCACTGTCGCAGACTCGCGGACATTTTTCGCGCGAGTTTGAGGCATTGCGCAGCAAACTTGTGGAGTTTGCTTCTCTCCTTGAACTTGAACTTGATTTCTCGGAAGAAGACGTTGAATTTGCCGACCGCACAAACCTCCTGTCGCTCGCCAACACCATCCTTGCGAAAGTGGATAGACTCGCCTCATCTTATTCGTCGGGCGCGGCAATCAAAGAAGGCGTGCCAGTCGTCATTGCAGGCGTGCCGAACGCCGGAAAATCGTCATTGCTCAATCTTCTCTTGGGCGATGACAAGGCGATTGTAAGCGACATTCCAGGAACCACCCGCGACACGATTGAAGACACACTCGAAATCGACGGTGTGCTCTACCGGTTTATCGACACCGCCGGACTACGGGCTACTTCAGACGTTGTCGAAAACCTCGGCATCGAACGAGCCCGTTCAAAAATGCAAGACGCCCGCATTGTAATATGGATAATTGACCTCACTTCTCCCCCCGCTTACCAATATGAAGAATTGAAAAATTTCCTCGCCTCCAAACCGGAAGCCAAAGTGATCACCCTCTTCAACAAATCCGATCTCCAATCCACATGCCAGAAAGGATTCACAAATCCGGACGCACCCACGTCCGGCGCGCAGCAAAGCGAAAATGAACCGAGCCCTCGCAAACCTGTCCACATTCCGCAACAAAGCGAAAATGAACCGAGCCTTCGCATACCTGTCCACATGTCGCTGCAAAGCGAAAATGAATTGCCGAACCAGATCAGATTCAGTGCAAAGACAGGGACAGGGCTCGACGAGCTCAAATCATGCTTAAACGATCTCACCTTTGGAGACATCAATCCCGACTCAGAACTGATAGTGACCAACGCCCGCCACTACGAAGCACTGACGCGGGGAGCCGACGCACTGAAAAGAGCAATCGAAGGGATAGAGACCGGACTTTCCGCCGACTTCATAGCCCAGGACGTACGTGAAACCCTCCACCACCTCGGCACCATCACCGGCACCATAACCACCGACAACCTCCTCCACTCCATCTTCTCCACATTCTGCATCGGCAA
>CAMWID010000034.1 GCA_947174235.1 uncultured Porphyromonadaceae bacterium
CTCGAAAATATTCTCTAAATCTTAACATAAGTCAAAAGTAAACATACTCTTAATTTCTGATTTTTCTGAATGATTGTTTGAGGAATCTGAAAAAATATGTATTTTTGCTTTTAATGTCTGAATTATGATTGCATAATATAATAAAGATTGCATAACCTATACAAATTTTGAGACAATGGCAACAAAATACCGACATATATTGGCGGCTGTCTTGCTTGTTTTGGCATTGGGAGCACCTTTTGTTTACTGCCTGGGTTTGGTAATGGAATGGAACTGGTGTGATGAACTTCCATTCAAATATTGGTGTATATTCACAATTGTGGGGAGTCTGATCGCACGCTCTTTATACAAAGGAAAATTTATCTGGTAATTTTGTATAGTGACATTGAGGACTTTCGTCTTTTGAAAAATTTACGTTTGACCCATGTAACAAAGTTTTCATTCTTGCGCTTGGTGGTATATATTATTATGATTCCGTATATTAAATATATTATTATGATTCCGTATATTAATTAATAATACGGGCTCAACTTTTGTGGGTTGAGCCCGTTGTTGTTCAATTGTTGGATGATAAGATGCCTTATATTTTGACGTATGTTGTCATAACCGTGTGGTGAAATGTTATTTCAGATAATCGCCTGTTGTTACAAGGGAGTTGCCGAAAACTTTCGTTTTGAATTTTTTGTTTACCCACACGGAAATCGTTATTAAAGTTGTTGGGTCATCACATCTTGCTTCTATAGACAGCGAATATCTATCGGTAAAAAACGTGTTTTCAAATTTTCTGCGTATTACCAATCCAGTTTGTGAAGACACTCCGACGCCATATACTCTTATTGGGGAATCGGTATTTGCTTCTATAAGTACTCTGACTAGAAAACCTACTCTCAACTGACAACTGCAAAATTAGCGATTTTTTTCGGGAAAAGACATTTTTAGGGGAATCGAAATTGAGCTTTTTTCGAGATCTACGGTTAATCCCTATTAGAGATGAGAGAAGGGGATATTTTAAAAGGAGGTAGAGGTACGGGCGAAAACCAATTCCGATCGCCTTAGAGAAGGATCATATTCAGCCACCGCCGTGGAGATAAGCGATAAACAATTCTTTCTTTTTTAATCTCAAGCGGCATACGTATTTTTATTGGCGCGGATGACGTTGTTTGTTCTTATTCAAGATTATTGATTAACTTTGCAGTGTGGTTTAGGATTGGGAATCAATAGAGTTGTTAAAACAACTCCATTGCAACAAGTGTTGTTTCTACTCTTTTTCTTATCAAGACAATAAAAATAGGTTATAATGGCAAAGAAATTAAATGCCGGCACCGTATGTGTGCAGGGAGGCTGGAAGCCCGGCAACGGGGAGTTTTCCGACGAACAGTTGCGCGACGCAGGCGTGGCTCCCGACCTTGTGCGCCTTTCTGTTGGAATTGAGGATGTAGATGATATAATCAATGATCTTGAACAGGCTCTTGATGCCTGATGTTGCGTAAGAATGGAATGGTTCAGATCCATATTGTTTGAGGAGACTCCGATACAGGCGGTGATAATCATTGCGGTCATAATCGCCGTAGGGCTGGGTCTCGGCAAGATACGGGTGAAAGGAATTTCCCTGGGGGTTACCTGGGTGTTTTTCGCCGGTATCTTCGCGGGGCATGTAGGCTTGTCGATAAATCACGACATGCTGCTTTTTGCCCAGAATTTCGGATTGGTACTTTTTGTATATGAACTTGGTCTTCAGGTAGGTCCCGGCTTTTTCAGTTCGTTCAAGAAAGGTGGTGTGAAGCTGAATCTTCTTGGTCTCGGGGTTGTGGTAATCGGCACGGCGATGGCTATTGCCATGAGCTACGGTTTCGGACTTCCGATGGCTGATATGGTCGGCGTGCTCTGCGGAGCCACTACCAACACGCCTGCTCTTGCCGCCGCGCAGCAGACTCTCCAGCAGATGGGGCTTCCGGTGAGCGCCACGGCGTTGAGCTGTGCCGTGACTTATCCGCTCGGTGTCGTGGGTGTGATACTCGGACTTATCTTTCTCCGAAGGTTTGTGGCGAGACCCAAAGATCTTGAGACTCCGGAACATGAGGATGTCAACAAGACGCATATAGACGCATTCAAGGTTGTGAACCCGGCTCTTTTCAACAAGACGGTGAAGGAGGCGGCGTCGCTTGTGGGGGTTCCGTTTGTGATCTCGCGGCTGTGGCGCGACGGAAAGGTCACGATACCGACTTCGGAACTCGAACTCAGGGAGAATGACCGTGTGCTTGTCGCCACCACGGAGAAGGATGTTCCGGTGGTGACGATGCTCTTTGGCGAACATGAGAACGAGGACTGGAACAGGGAGGAGATCGACTGGAACGCCATCGACAGCCAGCTGGAATCGCGACATATCACTGTGACGCGTCCCGAGATCAACGGCAAGAAATTAGGTTCGCTCCGTCTTCGCAACAGCTACGGCATCAATATAAGCCGCGTGAGCCGCAGCGGGGTGCGTCTTCTTGCCAATCCGGGGCTGGTGCTTCAGCTTGGCGACAGACTGACGGTCGTCGGGGAGGCTAAATCGCTTGATAATGTGGCGAAAGTGCTCGGCAACCGTTCGGCATCGCTCAACGATCCGAATATGGCGGTGATATTTATAGGTATATTGGTAGGTCTGCTGTTGGGGTCGATACCGATATTCATGCCGGGGATGAGCGCCCCGGTGAAGTTAGGTCTGGCAGGCGGACCGATTGTCGCGGGTATCGTTATCGGGCGTTACGGTCCCGGATGGCATATGGTGACGTACACCACCCGTTCCGCCAACCTTATGCTCCGCGGCATCGGACTGTCGCTCTATCTTTCCTGCCTCGGTTTGGAAGCCGGCGGTAGTTTTTTCGAAACATTGATGCAGGGGGACGGACTGCTTTGGGTAGGGCTCGGATTTGTGATAACCGTGATTCCCGTGATGATAATGGGAGTGGTGTGTCTGCGTGCCGGACATCTTGATTTCGGCAGCAGTTGTGGGGTGCTGTGCGGCTCTATGGCAAACCCTATGGCATTGACATACGCTTCCGACAATATCAAGGGTGATGATGCCGCCGTTGCATACGCCACGGTCTATCCCCTTGGGATGTTCATACGCGTGGTCATAGCCCAGGTCATAATCATTCTGACTTTATAAATAAAAGAAACGATAGATAGACGGAAGAGGCTGTATCAAAGACACAGCCTCTTCCGTCTATCAGGGAACTCAGGGCTTTTCTTTGTTCCCATCTTCGCCCTGTTCGCCTTTGTCGTCACATGCGCATTGCGTTGTGCAATTTGCGCAGTAGCCACCGGAGCAATTGGTGTTGGGTTTGCATGAATCCACAGCGTAAACGTGGACATCATCCGATACTCCTCCCAGAACCTCCAATTCCTCTATTTCTGAAAGCATTTGATCAGAAATAAGCATCTGTTTAATTGATTCGTTCATACAATAATGAAATTAAGTTTGAAAATATCTATAACTCGAGAGCTGTAGGTTCAGACTATCGGTTATATTTTCGTATTTTACTCGAACAGATCTACTGATTCAGACTGTCGGTCATATTTACGTGTTTTTTTGCCACCGCTGAATCTCCAGACAAGAGTCAACGCCAGTTGGTTTTCAGAACGGAGATATGAATCTGCCGAGAGATATGATACATATGCCGGAGATTTAAAATCAGACCGGTAGGGGTCTTTTATAAATCTGAAAGGCAATCTCCACATTGCTACAATCTGCAGTTTGTAGGAGAACAGGAATTTTACAACGGAAAGGCTGTATCCGTCATATTGAGACCATCCGAGCTGCTGAGGTGTAACCACGAGACTGGTTTGGAGAGAGCTGCTCAGATATGCCTGAAGCGCATATGTATTATTGTTATACATCAGATACCAGTCATATTCGGGAATAGTTTTAGCCTCAGACAGGTTTTCAAAAGAAGCTTCTTCCCTACGTATCGAGGCGCTCAGAGACAATGTCCATTTTTCACGGAAAGTCTTATTGAATGATATGTTTCCTTTCCATGAGGAGGAGGATGCGTTCCGGTAGCTGAATAATGCGAAATCACCTTCGTTGCCGTCGGGTCTGAGTCCATATCCGGCGGTGGCTATCTCGAAAATGGCGTTGCTTGTGCGGGTGTATTGTCCGCTGATGGTAAATACGCGAAGTATGTTGACCATTGCGTTTATCCTGTGTGTCAGCGCCGGGGAAAGGTTCGGATTACCTTCACGAAATATTAAAGAATCGGTGAATGTTCCGAAATCTTGTTGTTGAGACAGCGGGACATTCCGTGTGGATGCCAGATAGTTTAATCTCACCATTATTTTTGATGATGTCCACATGGCATTCATCCCGAGGCGAGGGGTGACGTGGGTGCTGTATATTGATCCGGATCCTGAATGTGCTATATTGAGACCTGCGTCAGCTCCAATTGACCAATTGCGGGAAGGAGAATATTGGAGAGACGCCATAAAGCGATTTCTGAAATTATTGCTTGAGCTTAGAAACTGTCGCGTTGTATAATCTTCTTCCCGATATTTTATCCAAGTGGCATAATCTGACAAGGATAAAATGAGCTTCGATTTGAAGAAACCTCTGGATGCATCCATGCCGCCCCATAAGAAATTGGAAGAGATATGCCTGAAATCATCGATATTGAAATTATTCCGTGAAATTGAGTTTAAACGGTCATAAGTTGTGGATGAATATTGGGCGGCGGCATTAAGCGACCATTTCCCTACTTTACCTCGATATTGCAATATGGCACCGAGAACAAGCAGATCCTTGTTTCGCTCTCTGCTTTTTTGCAGTTCATGATCGTTCAGTTCTCCATTGATATAAGTGAAGATATCGGATTCGTGAGACATGTTGAATGACGACGGGGCTGCGGATATCCCTAAAGATATTGAGTGTCTGTTTGAAATACGGTAGTCAGACCAGAATTTTAAAGAAACACTGTTCTGTCTGGTAAATTTATTCGGATCTTTTAGCGGGGGCATGGGAGTTTCCTGAGAATATCCGTTAAGAGGATAAGAAGTCCTTGACATTACTCCTTCCCCCTCCCTGGCACCGGAATAATTCCCGGAGAAAGCGAAATTCCAATCGTTGCGTGTATATGTTGCCTCTAAAATGTCTCTCCAATTAGATACCGGCTGTCCTTTTTTGTTTCTGTTTCCGGTCCGGATGTTCACTTCTGAAAGCAATGCGCCGTCATAACCTTCATATGTAGGTTTGGTCACAAGATTTATTACAGCGTCATATCCGGCATATCTTCCGGAAGGGTTATTTGTAACATTTATTTTAAGGAATCTATTGGGATTCAGACGTTTGATGTATTCGGAATCTTTCTCGATGCTGTCTACTAAAAGAATCACATTGCCAGACCCGAGATATTTCAGCTCTTTACTTAGAGGATGGTAATGCATGCCGTCAATTTTCCCAATAAGATCTCCCGCGTCATGTGTGTTTTCCCTCATTGCCTTTGTCACAAGGTAAGTGTCTGTCCTTCCGGAATGTTCCACAATATTTTTGCTTATCACGAGATCCGGCAGCGTGTCGACTTTTGACTGAGTCGTGACAGTGTCATTTCCAACAAATGTTAATGGAAGTCCATGATTGAGCTCCGTTCCATATGCATGTCCGAACAGGCAACAGATAAATGTAATAAGGAATAGTTTATACATGATCCAAATTATTTAAGATTTGATATGCGATCAGAATGCACGTTCTTTACAATATTGTGGATAATATTGTGCATGTATGATAATTTATTTGAATGTTGACAAATTATTTTACCTTTTTTTTCCAACATGATTTTTCTTTTTGCGACGCACGGTCCCCAGCATATTGGTAAAAATTTACAATGTCTACATTCCGAATCTTTAATTAAATACGGTGAGATATGGCATTCAGGTTCACTTCCTGCCCAAACGATTTCACCATCAGAAGTCAGTTTTCCCTTTGCTGTAATTGGGGAGTCGTTGTCGCATTTCTCGGAAGATCCATCCGGGAATATGCAATCAAAGTGCTTCTGATCCGCATAACACATTCCCGCTCTGGGCAACTTGCATGATATGCCTACTTCATTACCTTTATTATACATCAATTCGATATCCTTGCTGT
The DNA here is from genome assembly GCA_947174235.1 of uncultured Porphyromonadaceae bacterium. Taxonomy (GTDB): domain Bacteria; phylum Bacteroidota; class Bacteroidia; order Bacteroidales; family Muribaculaceae; genus Lepagella. The sequence goes on from CAMWID010000034.1 coordinate 6,122, forward strand.
CAATGTTATTTTCATTTTCTTGCCAGACTTTATACAACAGCAGGCTGATGTTATTTCTGTTGTCAGGAGTTATCCTTTCATTGATCTCATTGATTATTTCATTAGGCATTAAATTATCTTGTGTGTAATTAAATCTTAATGAACAATGTGTATGTTTTATTATTTCATTTACATTGGCAATTGTTTTTTCAAATGCGGATTCATTTGAAAGTTGTTTTATAGAGTCATGAACTTTTTTTGTGCCGTCGATTGTGATTTGATAATCATTGACTCCACATTCAAATAATTCTTGTATTTTTTCAGGCGTAAGCAATGTCCCGTTTGTCGTTATATTGCAACTGAAATGTTTCCCATATTTTATGGATTCGGTTTGAGCATATTTGGTCAACTCAACAATACGAGGATAATTCATTAAAGGTTCTCCTCCAAACCAAGAAATATGTAGCGTTTTAATTTCCGGATCTTGAATTTTTTTTGAGATTCTTAGTTTTATTCGATTTGAAGTCTCATCAGACATCCATAGATCTTTATGATCTTGAATGCAATACCAGCATCTTAAATTACATTGATATGTTGGAAGTATCATAAGAAAATATTGGTCATTCTTTTGATACATTTGGAACTTTTGTTCTATTTCATAATTCTCATCAACATTCTCATCGATTATAAAGCCACCATTGGAAAGTTTGTTAAGAAGAGAAGATAATTTTGGCATATAGATATCTGGATTAGATATAACATGTTTATAGACCAATAGATTTCTATTGTCTATTTCAATAAATTTTTCGGAGATGCCATTGAAAATAATTGTTTTATCTCCATTTTCAACAAAATAATTATAGTTGCTTGACTTCATAGGTGTAAGGTAGATAATATTAATTTATATAATTATAACTAAAATTAAAAAAAATTATTGTGGTTATAGATTCTTTAATTTACGCTTTATGAGTATGAAACTATAGGTATGGCCTTTTATATGTAATATTTTTAATATATTTTTTTGTATAAAATTATTTAAATTTTAATTGACAATAGATAAAAAATCGGCGTGATCATCCGGATCACGCCGATTTCAGGATTTGTATTTCGGGGGTTATTTGTTGATGAAGACAAGATACTGTCCCGGGGCGAGGGTAGCGGGTATTTAATATTCCTCTTCGGGATAGCTTGATTCCCGCATTTTAACTGCGGATATTGAAAAATCCCTTTAAAAAGTGACAAATTCTATGATATTTTCCCTTTAAAAAGTGACAATTTCTGATAATTTTCCCTTTTTAAAGGGAAAATTATTATATTTGCATGTTTAAATTAAAAAATGGAGAAGATATGATAGATTTAGCGCTTATAAGTTTTATGAGGGAAGAACTTGCTACGACTCCCACAAAATTTGTCAGATATATGGCGTCTGAAATTCCTTGGGACGACAGGATGATCGGTCTTGTAGGACCTCGTGGAGTAGGTAAGAGCACACTTGTAAAGCAGCAGATAATATATTGAATATGGATATGGGGATGTGGTGCCTTTATGGACTTTTGGTATGAATTATTGAAGTCTCAGTCCCCGTTTCAATGGTAGATAAAGTTTCCGCACGATGACATCATGCTTCGAGGGTGATGTCGTCGTGCGGAAACTTTTTTATGAAATCTCTTTGTCGGGAGATCAGACCCGGTCTCGGATGAGCGGATCTAAAGGTGGTGGATACCGTATTATTTTCTGACAAATACGAGATACTGACCGGGAGCGAGAGTTGCGGGGATTTGTGCCGCCTCTTCCGTGAAGAAGTTGACCATGCCGTCCACCTTCGGTGCTTTCCCGGAGAATTTCACGTCGCTATCCTCTTTCCCAAGATTTGCAAGAACCACAATCTTTGAATTCTCTTTCTCGCGCGAAAAGACGATGAGGTCTTGGCTTGATGCCGGATAAGTCACCATCTCTCCACCTTCAAGACCGGCGGCAAGAGCATGCTCGGTATGTTTCAATCTGTTCAGGTTCTGATAGAAAGTGAAATAGGCGTTGCGGGGTTCCCATGCCGGAGCCTTGTCCTTCTCAAAAAATTCAAACGCTCGGTTCATGCCTGTCTCCTGTCCGGTGTAGATGAGCGGCATGCCGGGGAGTGTGTATGAAAGCACCGCGAAAGCGTCGGTGAGATTTCCGAGGCGTTCGAACTCAGTGCCCTCCCAGGAATTGAGGTCATGGTTTGTCACCATGTTCATGAGATAAGTGTCTTTCGGATATTCCGCTGCCTGCGCCCTTACGAGGGAATCGATGGCTACGGCATGAGTCTCTGGGAACTGTCTGATCTTGCCGTCAGTGCCTTTGAAAGAGTATTGTCCTGCAGTGGCGGCTATCGCGCTGAAGAGGTCTTTCATAGGCCAGTTGTAACCCATGTCGAAACCGTTCTTCTGAAGCTCGGGCTTGCTTGCTTCAGCGAGCATGAAAATATCCTCCTTCACGGCTTTAAGCTTCGGATGAGCCTCATCCCAGAAGTCGGTGGGCACCTCTCCCGCCACATCGCAGCGGAATCCGTCGATATCCACTTCCGAGAGCCAGAATTTCATGGCGTCGATCATCCCTTGGCGCATCTCCTTGTTGGCGTAGTCAAACACGTATACGTCTGTCCAGTCATATACCCCTTTCATGTTGCCGAGGGAATCCTTCTCATACCAGTCAGGATGTTCGGTCACCCATTTGTTGTCGCGGCCAGAATGGTTGGGAACCCAGTCGATGATCACTTTCATCCCCTGTGCGTGCGCTTTGCGCACCACATCCTTGAACTGGTCGATGGTGCCGAATTCCGGATTGAACGCGGTGTAGTCAGCCACGGAATAGTAGCTGCCGAGAGTGCCTTTGCGGTCCTGTTTGCTTATAGGGTGTACCGGCATGAACCACAGGATATCCACCCCGAGTTCCTTGAGCCGGGGCAGTTCGCCGGCGAAAGCGGTTACGGTTCCTGAATCGGTATACTGCCGCAGGTTCACTTCATAGATCACTGCGTTGCGGCTCCATTCGGGATGCTTTACGGAAGTGAAGGTGGAGTCGCGCTCCTCCGCCACTGTCTTGTCTGCGTTCCCTTTACCTCCGCAGGCAGAGAAAACAAGAGCCCCGATCATTCCGAGGGCTGAAAAGATTTTTTTCATGTCATGTAAGAATTTAGATTTATATTGGTGTCTTGGTATCGGATCTTTTTACTGGTCAATGAAGTTTCACGACTTCGTGTAGAAACCATGCAATCCCGCCCGTCGCCTGATGTCCCGGGCTTTGAGGTGCAAAATTAGCAAATATTCCGGCATGGGCAAAATATTTGCATGATACATCGGGAAATAAACACCTCTTTAGTAAAAAATTTACGTTTAGTAAAAAATTTACGCCGGATAAAAAAAGATCCGGCAACCGTGAGGCTGCCGGATCCATGATTAAAGTCGAACTATTATAGGTTTATTTACTGAGGGAATTTGTTGATAGCGTCGATAAACGCTTCAGCCGACGCGGCTATGATGTCGGTGTTTGCGGAGAAACCGTAGTAATGCTGGTTGTCATATTCCACGGTCATATGCACCTTGCCGATATCGTTGCTGCCTTTGTTGATCGCCTGGATAAGGAATTCCTTCACGAGCATCTGTCGGCGTATAATTACTTTTATCGCGTTTATAGCCGCGTCCACCGGACCATTGCCCGAGGCGCACGCCTCGAAACGTTCGCCTGCGATAAGAAGCCCGATAGAAGCCACAGATCTCAGCCCGACACCGGAGGTCACCTGCAGGTAGTCAAGCTTGATACGGTGCTGTTCGCGGTGTTCGCCGGCGAGCATCAGCACGTCGTCGTCCGTGATCTCTTTCTTGCGGTCGGCAAGCTTGAGGAAAGCCTCGTAAGCCTTGTCGAGCGCCTCTTTCTCGAGATCGCAGCCGAGCACGTGCAGGCGGTGTTTGAGAGCAGCGCGTCCCGAACGTGCGGTGAGCACGATGGAGTTCTCGTCAATGCCAACATCCTTGGGATCGATAATCTCGTAGCTTTCGCGGTTTTTGAGCACGCCGTCCTGATGGATTCCGCTCGAGTGGGCAAACGCGTTTCTCCCCACGATAGCCTTGTTGGGCTGCACCGGCATGTTCATGAGGCTTGACACGAGCCGGCTTATGCCCGTGATCTTGGTGGCGTTGATATTGGTGTCGATATTCAGTTCCTTATGGGAGCGGAGAGTCATTACCACCTCTTCGAGAGAGGTGTTGCCGGCACGTTCTCCGATGCCGTTTACAGTCACTTCCGCCTGACGCGCTCCACCTACGATGCCGCTGATGGTGTTGGCGGTCGCCATGCCGAGATCGTTGTGGCAGTGGGTGGCTATAGTCACGTTGTGTATGCCGTCCACATGCTCCATAAGATAGCGAATCTTCTGTTCGAATTCCCAAGGCAGGCAATACCCTGTGGTGTCAGGGATATTGATCACGGTGGCTCCGGCGTTTACCACAGCCTGCACCACGCGGGCGAGGTATTCGTTGTCGGTCCTGCCGGCGTCTTCGGCATAGAACTGCACGTCTTCCACAAAACTCTTCGCATATTTCACCGCCCTCACCGCTCTTTCGATTATTTCTTCGCGGGTGGAGTTGAATTTATATTTTATGTGGGAGTCAGAGGTGCCGATACCGGTGTGGATACGTTTCCTCTTCGCATATTTAAGGGCGTCGGCGGCGACGCGGATATCGTTCTCGACCGCTCTGGTAAGCGCGCATATGGTGGGCCATGTCACCGCTTTCGAGATCTCTTCCACCGATTTGAAATCGCCGGGTGAAGATACGGGAAACCCTGCCTCTATGACATCGACGCCAAGCTCCTCGAGGGCTTTAGCCACCTCGATCTTCTCAACGGTGTTGAGCTGGCATCCGGGTACCTGCTCGCCGTCGCGGAGTGTGGTGTCAAAAATGTAAAGTCTGTCGCTCATATATAATCATCTATTGTTTTCCACCTCCGGAGACAGGCGGGATGCTGTCTCTCGTGTGCATTTGATTGCAAAATTATAACTATTTTGAATAAAAGCCAAAATAATTATAAGTTTATTTTATTTTTATTCCGTTTTCGGCGTCACGGTATGCAATATGGTGGTGACCGACCGGAGCCCGTCTTTTATGATCGCAGCCCGGATGTCGTCGCAGTCTGACGGAAGGGGTATGGGAGTCTTGTATTCCGGAGATGCTTCGGAAGGGGATGAGCCGTCGAGCGTATATCTTATCACGGCGTCAAGATAAGGGGAGTTGATATATATCATGCCGTCTTCTACCTTGATGCCCGGGGCGCGCATGTGCGCCTTTACGCCGAGCCGCGCAAGCCTCGGCAGTTCCTTCTCGCCGATAAGCATGCTGAAGTCTTCGGGAGAGTAGGTAGGGTTGCCGTTCCAGCCCCTTTCCGCCAGGCCGGCGGCTTTGGGAAAGAGAAGGGTCTCCGCCCCACCTATGCCGCGCAGGGTCTCGCCGAACAGTTGTCCCGAAACTCCGATGATCTTCCCTTTTGCGTCAGGCTGCGGCGGACAGATTTTGTCGGGATAACCTGAAAGTGATTTCAGCTCGTCGACAAACCCTCCCCAGTAAAGCCCGCGTTCCTCGGGATGCGGGGCATACAGCATATCCATGTAGAAGAAGTTGACATTGCTGAGAATCACGGGATAACCTGCCTTTATCCCTTTTATAGCCACGTTTTTCTCAGGGACAAGCGAGCTTACCCAGCAGTTGACTCCCCCCACCAGCGGCGACACCTGTATGTGGTGGCTGTCGTCATAGCCCGTGTATATGTCCTGCCATCCGAAAAGGGGGATGGTACGGTCACGCAGAATCCTCGCCACCTTTTTCACAAATTCTCCCTGAAGTCCGTGGCGACCTTCCACCCCTTTTTCCGCCGCCATCTTCATAGCCGCCGGCGAGCCGTCCCATGCTCCTTCGGGCACCTCGTCGCCTCCGAGGTGGATTCCGGGGAGGGATACTCCGGCTTCATGATACATAGCCTCGATCTCGTCGACCACTTTGGCGATAAAGGCATAAGTGCCTGGCAGCGCGGGGTTCATGAGGTTGTCGTGATAGAGCTGGGCGGAGGTATATCTTGAAGAATCTCCAGTTTCTATCAGCCGGTATGTGGAGTCTCCGGTTCTTCTGTAGCGCGCCTCCATAGCCTTTATGGCGGCGCGGGCATGTCCCGGCGATTCAATTTCAGGAAGCACGGAGATACCGAGAGAGTCGCAATATTTCAGGAAAGCGATAAAATCTTTCCTTGAGAAGAAACCGTTTGCGGTTCCCTCTTTCGAGTCAGGGTTTCCGTCGCCGGAGAATATCGCGGGGAGGAAATCCCGGCTATCGGTGGTGTATCCGCGCCGTGCGCCCACGTCGGTCAGTTCCGGGAGTCCCGGGATTTCGAGACGCCACGCCTCGTCGTCGGTGATATGGAAATGGAGGGTGTTGAACCTGTAGTCAGCCATGATTTCCACCAGCTTCCTCATTTCCCCGGGGGTGATGAAATTGCGGGCAATGTCTATCATAAGCGCCCTGTAGGGGTAGTCCGGGAAATCCTCTATCACGGCGCAGGGTATGGAGCCTCCGTTCGGCTCGAGAAGCCTCCTGTCGAGAGTGCGCCTCGCCATTTTGACCGCCCTTTCCGACGCCCCCTCTATTATCGCGCTGTCAGGAGTCAGGGTTATTCTGTAAAATTCCGGGTTCTCGTGACGGATTACGACGGTTCTGACAGGTTTCCCGGCGGAGAATGTCCCTTCCTTGACGGTTACACTCTTGAAGGATGGGGTTATGTCAAACGGTCCGGGTTTTCTTCCCGCCGCAAGCTTGCTGTTCAGGCGGTATAATGAATCCGGAGAGATTGTCCATTTCGCCCATTTCGGGCTTTCGAGGGAAACTTCGAGGAGCGGCAGCACGGTGGTCTCCACGGGAATGATCTTTCCTGCGGGGGTGACGGCGTGGAAAGATTCGGGCTTCTCGGCGTCGGAATATACCGGGAGGTCATATTCCACATCTATCGCCACTCCGTCGGCATCCTTTCCGAATCTCGGGGATGAGATATAATAATATCCGGCATTGATTTCCACCACGGAATCACCGGGGGAGAGGGGCTTTATGGAACGCGGCAGCTGGTTGAAACATAGCCTTGTGCCGGCTTCGACCCCTGATACGGTGAACCTTGCTTTGAATCTGCCACCCTCCCCATATCCCGGTAGAGCTTCCCAGACCACGGCGGGACCCGTGGCGGAGGCGCACGCGGCATATCCTGCCGTCATGGCTGATATAGAGATGAAAACGCGGTAAAAATTACGGATAAAGAATTTCATCATGCGGTTAATTTTTGGAATCTGTCTGTTGAAGCGGAAGCCGTTTCCTCAAATTGCGTAAAAAGTCGGAACAACTTCAATTAATATTGCAAATATAATGAAATTTTATGTAATTTTGCGATATAAAACAAGATATAATATTTCTGCGGGGTTCCGCACGGCTCGCGGCGCGGGGGAAATGCTCCGTAGCCGCCCTCCGCCTGCCTCCCGCCAAGACATCAGATTCATGGATAAAAAATTTAAACGTACGCTCATCACCTCGGCTCTCCCTTATGCCAACGGCCCCGTCCATATCGGCCATCTCGCAGGCGTGTATGTCCCCGCCGACATCTATGCCCGCTATCTGAGGCTCAAGGGTGAGGACGTGATGTTTGTAGGGGGCAGCGACGAGCACGGCGTGCCCATCACGATAAAGGCGAAGAAAGAGGGAGTCACCCCTCAGGACATAGTTGACCGTTACCACAATATCATCAAGGATTCATTCGAGGAGCTCGGCATATCTTTCGATGTCTACGGACGCACCACCTCCGACACGCACCGCAAGACGGCATCCGATTTCTTCCGCACCCTCTACGACAAGGGAGAGTTTGTGGAGAAGACCACCATGCAGCTCTACGACGAGGAGGCGGGAGAGTTTCTCGCCGACCGTTACGTCACCGGCACGTGTCCCCATTGCGGGAAGGACGGAGCGTATGGCGACCAGTGTGAGGCATGCGGCACATCGCTCAACGCCACCGACCTTATCAATCCGAAATCCACCCTTTCGGGAAGCGTGCCTGTGATGAAGGAGACATCCCATTGGTACCTCCCTCTCGACAAATGGGAACCGACCCTGCGCAAATGGATACTGGAGGATCATAAGGAATGGCGCCCCAATGTCTACGGGCAGTGCAAGTCATGGCTTGACATGGGGCTTCAGCCGCGTGCCGTGAGCCGCGACCTCAAATGGGGTATTCCGGTGCCCGTGGAAGGGGCGGAAGGTAAGGTGCTTTATGTATGGTTCGACGCCCCCATCGGCTATATATCCAACACTATCGACGCGGATCCGGAGAACTGGGAGAAATGGTGGAAGGATCCTGAGACCCGTATGCTCCATTTCATCGGCAAGGACAACATCGTGTTCCATTGCATCGTGTTCCCGGCGATGCTCATGGCTCACGGCGGCTACAATCTCCCCGACAACGTGCCAGCCAACGAGTTCCTGAATCTTGAAGACGACAAGATCTCCACGTCGCGCAACTGGGCGGTGTGGCTCCACGAATATCTCCGCGAACTCCCCGGAAAGCAGGATGTGCTCCGCTATGTGCTGACAGCCAACGCTCCGGAGGCGAAAGACAACAATTTCACATGGAAAGACTTCCAGGCACGCAACAATAGCGAGCTTGTGGCTATCCTCGGCAACTTCGTTAACCGCGCCACAGTGCTCGTGCATAAATACTACGGCGGAAAGGTGCCTGCCGCCGGTGTCTATACTGAGACGGAGAATGCTGTCGTGGAGGAGGTGAAGGCTTCCGTGGCGGCGCTTTCCGACAATCTTGACCATTTCAAGTTCCGCGAGGCTCTCAAGGATGCCATGAACATAGCCCGTATCGGCAACAAATATCTCGCCGACTCCGAGCCGTGGAAGCTGATCAAGACAGATCCCGCACGCACCGCCACCATATTGAACGTCGCGCTCCAGATCTGTGCCAATCTTGCGGTGGTCTTCGAGCCGTTCACTCCTTTCATGTCGGAAAAATTGGCTTCCCAGCTCTGTCTCGGTAAACTCGACTGGAATATGGCGGGACGGTTCGATCTCGTGCCGGAGGGTCTGGAGACCGGCAAGCCTGAACTGCTTTTTGAAAAAGTGGAAGACAGTGTGGTGGAGGCGCAGGTGAAGAAGCTCAACGATGCGAAAGAGAAAAATCTTCTTGACCAATGGAAGCCTGCCGCAGTGAAGGAGGAGGTTGATTTCCCGACATTTGAGAAACTTGACATCCGCGTTGGAAAAGTGCTGGAGTGCGAGAAAGTGCCCAAGGCTGACAAACTGCTGAAGTTCAAGATCGACGACGGAATGGGAGGGCGCACGATAGTGAGCGGTATCGCGAAATTCTATCAGCCTGAAGACCTCGTGGGTAAGGAGGTGTGCTTCATAGCCAATTTCGCCCCGCGCAAGCTCAAGGGAGTGGTGTCGCAGGGTATGATTCTCAGTGCCGAAGACGCCGACGGGCGCCTTGTGGTGATAGGTCCTACGGGAGAAGTTCGTCCGGGGAGCAGCGTCGGCTGACAGCGCGGATGCGTTCCCCCTCGCGCACCAGTTCCGCCGCCCCTTTGAGATGGGGGGTGAGATCTTCACGGCGCGTTATGTAGAGCTTTGCCGTCATTACCCGGGGGAACCGGTTGAACCACGGGTCGGTGCTTCCGACCCATCTCAGACTTTCCACTTCCGGAAACTTAAGGAAGTCATTCCATAATAAAAATATCCGGCTTTTAGCGACGGGCGCCACACCGAGGCGTCCGTCGCTAAATTTTGCGAGACACAGATAGTGCCCCCGTATGCGTTTGTCTGCCTCTGTCTGTTCTTCGGTGGCACGTGCCGACACTACGATATGTCTGCCGTGCAGGCGGTTGATGTCAGCCATGAGTTTGCGGAATACCGGTCCGTGTGGAGAGGAGTCGCGCAATTTCCTGTGCGCGATGAAAAGATGTATCATCTCATGTATCACCACATCTTCCCATTCCTCGCGGGGGAGATCGAAGCCGGTGCTGAGGCGCATTTCAAAATCATGTGCCTTTGTCCGGAGGAAAGATCTTGATATCCGGTAGCACAGTTTTCCACGAAAAGTACGCGCCCGTGTGGTCACGAAACGTGGCTCCGGCAGTTCTCCGTTGAAAATAAGGGAATTAAAATGTCTGAATGCTGTCTCTGTGAATTTTATGTCGGGAGTCATGAATGTTTCTGCGTATAGAAATTGCTCAAAGTAAATAAAATTTCACCTCATATTCAAGAAAAACGGCATGTGTCCGGTAAAAATCATGCGGACATCGGGAGAGGAACGATGAGGCGGATCTCCTTGCGGCGGGTGTATCCGCGTGAGAATGTGTTGCCTGTAGTTTTGCAAATGTGAGTGAAAAGCAGTAAATTTGCACCATGCAAAAATCAGCATTATTTTTAATCGCCGCGCTCGCGTTAGCGGGGTGCGGCGGCAGGAAAGCGTCTACGGCATCGGTTGCCGGCGAGGCTCAGGAGACAGCTGTAAGTTTCGATGCCGACAGCGCGTATGCGTATGTGGCGCGGCAGGTTGCCTTCGGTCCGCGTGTGCCAAATACGGAGGCTCACCGTCAGTGTGGCGAGTGGCTTGTCTCCGAGCTCCGGCGTCATGGCGCGGAAGTGACGGAACAGAATGCCGAGCTTACGGCTTTTGACGGCACCGTCCTTAAGGCGAAGAACATTCTCGGAAGATATAACCCTGAAGCCGACACCCGTCTGCTGCTTCTTGCCCATTGGGATTGCCGTCCCTGGGCAGATCAGGATCCGGATCCCGCGAACCACAAGACTCCTGTGGACGGTGCCAACGACGGCGCCAGCGGTGTGGGCGTGCTTCTGGAGATAGCCCGTCAATTGAATATGAAGGCTCCGGAGAAAGGGGTCGACATCCTTTTTGTCGATGCCGAAGACTGGGGAACGGAAGGGAGCGAGGAATCGTGGGCGATGGGAGCGAGATATTTCGTGGAACATCCCCCGGTCGACGGGTATCTGCCGGATGAAGCTATCCTTCTTGATATGGTAGGGGGAAAAGGGGCGGTGTTCTGCCGTGAATATTTTTCCGAACAGGCGGCTCCGCGTCTTGCTCAGGCGCTGTGGGGGATCGCTGCGTCAAGAGGATACGGAGATATCTTTCAGAACAAATTCGGCGGCGCGGTGACCGACGACCACGTGCAGCTCATAGCGAAAGGTATTCCCACGGTAGACATAATAGAATATCATCCGGAACAGGAATCAGGGTTCAATCCCCACTGGCACACAGTGACCGACAATATGGACAACATTGATCCCGCCACGCTCAAAGCCGTCGGCGAGACAGTAATGCAGTATGCGGTCAGCAATTATTGAGTCGTTAGCCGTTAGTCATTACCAATTACTAATTCCTAATTGCTAATTCCTCATTCCTCATTCCTCATTAATAATTAATTAGTCATTTAATCAGACATTAGTCAGACAACCAATATGGATTTTATTGAAGAACTTACTTGGCGCGGTATGATACATACCGTGATGCCGGGGACAGACGAACAGCTTAAGAAGGGTATGACCACCGCTTACCTCGGTATCGACCCTACCGCGGACAGCCTTCATATAGGTCACCTCTGCGGAGTGATGATGCTGCGCCATTTCCAGCGCTGCGGACATAAGCCGCTTGCACTCGTGGGTGGCGCCACCGGTATGATCGGCGACCCTTCCGGGAAAAGCGCGGAGCGCAACCTGCTCGACGAGGCTACTTTGCGCCACAATCAGGAGGCTATAAAGAAGCAGCTCTCTAAATTCCTTGATTTCGAGAGCGATGCCCCCAACAAGGCTGAAATGGTCAACAATTATGACTGGACAAAAGATGTGACTTTCCTTGATTTCGCCCGTGAGATCGGAAAGCATATCACGGTAAACTATATGATGGCGAAAGACAGCGTGCAGAAACGTCTTAACGGCGAGGCTCGCGACGGTCTGAGCTTCACTGAATTTACGTATCAGCTGCTTCAGGGCTTTGACTTCCTCACTCTCTATAAGGATAAGGACTGCCGTCTTCAGCTCGGAGGTTCTGACCAGTGGGGCAATATCACTACCGGAACCGAACTTATCCGCCGCAAGCTCGGCGGCGAGGCGTATGCCCTCACCTGCCCGCTCATCACAAAGGCTGACGGAGGCAAATTCGGAAAGACGGAAAGCGGCAACGTATGGCTTGACCCGCGCTACACATCTCCCTACAAGTTCTATCAGTTCTGGCTCAATGTCAGCGACGCCGACGCGGAGAAGTATCTGAAGATCTTCACGTCTCTCACGAAGGAGGAGATAGAGGCGCTTGTGGCGGAACATCAGCAGGATCCGGGTCAGCGTCCGATGCAGAAAAGGCTTGCGAAGGAAGTGACCGTGATGGTTCACAGCGAGGAGGACTATAACGCCGCCGTAGAGGCGAGCCAGATCCTTTTCAGCAACAAGGCTGACGAGACTCTCCGCAACATCGACGAGAAGACGCTGCTGGAGGTGTTTGAAGGTGTGCCCACATTCAAGGTTTCTAAGGCTGAACTCGAAGAGGGGATACCGGTCCTTGATCTGCTTGCCACAAAGTCGCAGGTGTTCGCATCCAAGGGTGAGGCGCGCAAGATGGTTCAGCAGGGTGGCGTAAGCCTCAACAAGAAGAAAGTGACGGATCCTAACGCGGTCATCACAGCCGGTGAACTTCTCAACGACAAATATCTTCTCGCGCAGCGCGGCAAGAAAAACTATTTCCTGCTTGTGGCTGAGTGAAGATTTTATGAAATTGCACAAATATTTTGTGCGGTAAATATCATGATAAGGCGGTTCCGGAAGGAGCCGCCTTTATTTTTGTGTCAGGAGGGCGAGTACCCTCCTGACACAAAAATAAAGAAGATATGAAAAGAATTTCAATCCCTTTGAGGGCGGCTTCCTTGCTGAGCGATTATGCCTGCCCCGACGGCGAGGTCGCCGCTTCCGATAATCTTCTGATGGCAGGTCAGGCGGACGGCTCTTCCGGAACGGACTCTGACGGCTTGGCGCCGTCACCCTTCCGGCTGGAGACGCCTCCGGCGCCGGATGTGGAATTTGCATTGAAACGAAGCGTGCTGCAGGGATGGCACATTCATCCCGAAACCTTCCCTTCGCAGATAATCGGGAGGGGAGAGGCGTCGGAATCAGGATGGGGAAAGATGGCTGTGCAACTCCTCGCGAGATTTGAGAAAGATGTGAGGAACGGCAATCTTTTCTTCGAACCGTTCTTTGTGCTCGCGGCTTTGCGTTTGAAAGACGGTTCGAGGGTGGTGCCGTCGTCACCCGTTCTTATGATTCCTAATTCGGGTGCTCCCATAGTGTCGGGCACTGACAATTTTGAGGTGGAGACAATGAAGATGGACGTTGTGGCGGCGGTTTGCGGTCTGCAATGGCGCGTAAGGGTGACGGAAGAATTGAAAAAGCAGGAAGACGTGTGCGCTCTTGAGATATTTGTGAGCGAAGGGATCGCGATGTATTCCAGAAAGGGGGATGCCTTGGGTCTGCACAGGGAGGAGTGTCTGAATTTCACCCATAGCGTAGGCGCGGACGGAACTTCAGAGGAACACCGTGTGGCAACGGAGCGTATCGTGCAGGGATGGCGTCCGGAAGCTTCTTCCGGTGCGGAGATCATGAGAGCCATTCTTGATACGGTTGATTTCTATCCGGTCAGCGAGATACCTTTGGACAGGCTGGAATCTAAGGAAGAGTTTGAAGATGTGGTTTTCAATTGCGGAGGAGTGTCTGTAATGACCGCCTATACTCCCTATCGCCCGGATTTCATGCATCTTTCCAAGATTGATGCCGCAGGGGGAGCCGTGATCTCGGGGAGGATGACGGTATGGGATCTGACAATTGTCTCGCCGCTCCCGCGTCCGCTTGGCTTGACGGCTCCTTACTCTACAGCCGGAGATTACGCTCCACGCTGGGTGTTTCATCCTGATCCGGAGGCAAAGTCTTACCGTTATGCTGTCGGAGGGGAGGCGAGGGAACTGCCGTTGCGCCGTCATCCCCGGTTTTATGGATCATATTATTGGGGCGGGATGGACGGAGATATAGATGCCGGGAGCATATCTCCGGAAACCCCCTCCATAGAGTCCCGCACGGTCGTTCTTCCGGGAGCTGTATGGCGAAGTGTCAAAGACAACGGCTTGCTGTTTCCCGACTCCCTGCTTATGAAACCGGATGTGGGGAGAATGATAGCCGTGTGCAGGGCATTCCGTGCTGCGGGACTTGTGGCGACGACTTCGCCGACTGTCTATGCATTCACCTCGGAAGGAGTGTATCTTTTAAAGGAGATGGACGACGGCACTTTCCGCGACGCGGGATTGATCTGCCGGTATGTATTGCGCGATTCAGGATCATATGTCATGAAAGGAAGGAGCGTGGTGTTCACTACCGAAGACGGAGATGTAATGGAGATTGACGGCACTGTAGTGAAGCGGTGGAATGCGGATGACACTGCGGGATCGGCTACATCAGGCAGGACGGGCATATACCTTTCTCCGGTTGATGAGAACAGGAAATGCAGCCTGGCTACAAGACCGCTGAAGCTGGGGGATGCGGAAAGATGGAAGAGGGTATTGTCGGTAAGTCTGAGAGGGGATTTCGATCCGGATAAAAGCATGGTGTCGCTCTATGGCAGCGCGGATCTGCGCCGCTGGAGAAAGATAGCCGAAAGGAGAGGGTCGGAGATATGCGGGATATGGGCGTCACCCTGCCGCTATTTCCGTCTGGAAGCAGAAGTGGAGATGAAGGCGGGGGAGTCGGTCCAAGGGATCGGGGTGATAATTCATAATGCATAATGCATAATTCATAATGCTTGATGCCTGATGCATAATTCATAATTCATAATGCTTGATGCCTGATTAATGATCAAAGATTTCTCTTTCGTTTTGTTTCGTTTTGTTTTGTTTTGTTCTGTGACCAGCCCTTGGGGCTGGTTATCACCGCCGTGGTTATCACCGCCGTGGTCATCGCCGGCAGGGGCATCTCCGCCGCGCGGCTTTGCAGGGCATCTCCGCCGCGCGGCTGCCGATAAAAAAAGGCGGAAGATCTCAAGATCTTCCGCCTTTTTTTATCGGGCGAATCGCTGATTTGATCAGAGCTGCGGGCCGGCTGCCACGAGAGCCTTGCCGGCGGGGTTGAACTCGAATTTCTTGAAGTTCTTGATGAACATCTCGGCGAGCTTGGTAGCCTTCTCGGTCCACTGTGCGGGATCAGCGTAAGTGTCGCGGGGATCAAGGATCTTGGGATCCACGCCTTCAAGCTGAGTAGGAACAGTGAAATCGAAGATAGGAATCTGCTTGGTGGGAGCGGAAAGGATGTTGCCGTCGAGGATAGCGTCGATGATGCCGCGGGTGTCGCGGATAGAGATACGCTTGCCTGTGCCGTTCCAGCCGGTGTTTACGAGATAAGCCTTGGCGTCGTTTGCCTGCATCTTCTTAACGAGCTCTTCAGCATACTTGGTCGGGTGAAGCTCAAGGAAAGCCTGACCGAAGCAAGCCGAGAAAGTGGGAGTGGGCTCAGTGATGCCACGCTCTGTGCCGGCGAGCTTGCTGGTGAAGCCGGAGAGGAAGTAGTACTGAGTCTGCTCGGGAGTAAGGATAGACACGGGAGGCAACACGCCGAAAGCGTCGGCAGAAAGGAAGATCACATTCTTGGCAGCCGGACCTGCGGAAACAGGTTTAACGATGCTTTCGATGTGGTCGATAGGATAAGACACGCGGGTGTTCTCAGTCACGCTCTTGTCTGCGAAATCGATCTTGCCGTTCTCATCAACAGTCACGTTCTCGAGAAGCGCGTCGCGACGGATAGCCTTGTAGATATCGGGCTCGCTCTCCTTGTCAAGGTTGATCACCTTTGCGTAGCAGCCACCCTCGAAGTTGAAGACGCCGTTGTCATCCCAGCCGTGCTCGTCGTCACCGATGAGAAGACGCTTCGGGTCTGTAGAGAGTGTGGTCTTGCCTGTGCCTGAAAGACCGAAGAAGATGGCTGTGTTCTTGCCTTCCTTGTCGGTGTTGGCTGAGCAGTGCATGGATGCGATGCCGCTCTGGGGGAGGAAGTAGTTCATCATGGAGAACATACCCTTCTTCATTTCGCCGCCATACCATGTGTTGATGATCACCTGCTCCTTGCTTGTAGTGTTGAATACCACTGCAGTCTCTGAGTTGAGGCCGAGCTCCTTGTAGTTCTCGACTTTAGCCTTTGAAGCGTTGTATACAACGAAATCGGGCTTGAAGTCCTTGAGTTCCTCCTCAGAGGGAGCGATGAACATGTTGGTCACGAAGTGAGCTTGCCATGCCACTTCCACGATGAAGCGCACTGCCATGCGGGTGTCTTTGTTGGCGCCGCAGAAACGGTCAACCACGTAGAGCTTCTTGCCGCTGAGCTCTTTTACAGCGATCTCTTTGATCACTTTCCAAGCCTCTTCAGTGACAGGCTTGTTGTCGTTTTTATATTCTTCGGTAGTCCACCAAACTTTGTCCTTGGAGTTGTCGTCGAGCACGATGAATTTATCCTTGGGGGAACGGCCTGTGTAGACGCCTGTCATCACGTTGACAGCGCCGAGTTCTGTTACTGTGCCTTTCTCGAAGCCTTCGAGAGAGGGATCTGTTTCAGCCTTGAAAAGCTCTTCGTAAGAGGGGTTGTAGATTACCTCTTTGACATCTTTGATGCCATACTGAGCCAAATCGATCTGTGCCATATTTGATTTTATATAATTAAGAGTTTGAAAATTGTCGTAATCTTTGGGCGCGGGGTGCGCGTTGAAGTGACTTTTTTATTATTATGGTAGGCTGTGCCATTTCATTTGCTTTTACCTGTAGAACACGCAAAGCCTATAATCCGACGCAAAATTAACCATTTTATTTGATATTTATCGTCTGATTGCAGAAAAATTTCAGTATTTAGTGTTAATTAGTGTGAAACAGGCTCAAACACTAATTTCTCCCGCAGAGTCGTGTGTGATGGAAGCCTCCCGCAGAGTCATTTGTGTTGAAACCTCCCGCAGAGTCATGTGTGTTTAAATCTCCCGCAGAGTCGCAGAGGACTCGCAGAGGAATTTTTTATTAAGAGATGGATTTTTGAGGGATGTTTGAAGGGAGGTATATTTGAGGATATGATCTTGAAGATTGAGTTTTAAGGAGGTGCATTATCGTAAGCAGTAGCTTAGAAAAACCACCTCTGCGAGTCCTCTGCGTCTCTGCGGGAGTTTTCGCTACACAAGTCTTCGCGTGAGGAAATTACCCGCAGAGTCGTGTGTTTAAATCTCCCGCAGAGTCGCAGAGGACTCGCAGAGGAATTTTTTATTAAGAGATGGATTTTTGAGGGATGTTTGAAGGGAGGTATATTTGAGGATATGATCTTGAAGATTGAGTTTTAAGGAGGTGCATTATCGTAAGCAGTAGCTTAGAAAAACCACCTCTGCGAGTCCTCTGCGTCTCTGCGTGAGGTTTCGCTACAGAAGACTTCGCGTGAGGAAATTACCCGCAGAGTCATTTGTGTTTGAACCTCCCGCAGAGGCGCAGAGGACTCGCAGAGGAATTTTTTAAAGGTTCCAGAATTCGAATAATCAAGACTCATCGAATCTCTACCTTCAAAAACATCCCCGACAAATCCTCCCTTCCTCAAAATTCCTCTCTTAATAAAAACCACCTCTGCGAGTCCTCTGCGCCTCTGCGGGAGGTTTTAGAGGTTGTTTACGACACGCTTTAAGCCGTCTATGAGACGCGAACGATTGAAGTTGATGAGGAGTCCGAGCCTTTTGCCGGATATTTTTAGATATGTGTGGAGCTGCTTTGCATGTAAGGGATTATCTTTCTCTGTGGATTTCAGCTCGATAATAATCTCGTTTTCTACTATTATGTCCGCACGATATGCAGTGTCAAGCTTGATACCTTTATATATGAAGGGGATGTCAACTTCTGAAACAGCGTTTAGTCCTTGTGATTTCAATTCAAACATCAAGGCGGCATGGTAGGTGTGTTCGAGCAATCCGGAACCGAGATTCCTATGTACCTCAATAGCTGCGCTGATGATCTTCTTGCTCATGGTATTTAGTTGGTCTTCATTCATGATGCGAATTTAGTAAAATATATTGCTCTGGCAAAACGATTCTTATGCAAAATTAATCTCCCGCAGAGTCGTGTGTGTTTAAATCTCCCGCAAAGGCGCAGAGGACTCGCAGAGGAATTTTTTTAAGGGAAGTATATCAGAGGCGATGTTCTGGATGACAGAGTTTTTTAAGAGGCAGTCTTATGGGATTTCGGGAGCTTTGAAATAACCTCTGCGAGTCCTCTGCGTCTCTGCGGGAGGTTTCGCTACAGAAGTCTTCGCGTGTGGAAACGAAATGGGGCACGGTGCTGACACCGTGCCCCATAAGTTAGAATTTAATGCCTTGTATGTGCGATACATACACAATACATGTCTCGTCTCCCGACGCGGCATGCCGATACTGCTTAATAAATTATGATTGTTTGTTTCCTTGTTTTCTTGGATAGCCATATAATGCTATGATTCTTGCTATGAGGTTTAAAGATCTATCTGTTTAAGGATTCTCTACTAACCTTAAAAAGCAAGCGTCACTTTGATTTGTTGATCCCGATATATTGCAATGGTTAGAATCTCCGAGTCCCGTGTCGAATGTAAAATAATTGATATCAAACACGCCTTGTGCATTTAAATATTCGTTTAGCCAGTAGTTGGCTCCGGGTCTACGGTATAAGTCCCAAAACAGAGGACGGTAATTTGTATTTCCACTAGGATCGTCTGTCATCGGCAATGATCTATGTGCGTATCTTACTACTCCGGATCTGAAATCAGATTCTCCAAATGTGAAATTTTTAAATTCTCGTGTATATAAAAGTGCAGATTGAGTATAATAGTTTCCGTATCTTCTACGACCATAGCCACTGGCTCCTATTGGGAATACTATATTTCTGCCATCATCTTTATTATATAGGACAAGACATCTGATACCGCGTCCTGAAGTCTTTCCGGATACACGATATTCATATGCATCTTCTACATTCAATGCTGTCGTTGTAGATTCATCTCCATACACTACACCAAACCCGTAGCCTATTGATTCTTTGGTTTTCATTGCATTAATGTCTGCTCCTTTAAGGAGGCGACCCTTTTGACCATTGCTTAAAGTAAATTCTTTATAAGAGAATCCACTAAAAGCTCTGGTGGGAATATCTTTCCATGCAGTTTTATTATTTTTCCCGGCTATTACCAGTAAGTCATTCGTGTGGTCCATATAATTGTCGGCAATATTGTTACACGCATCAATGGGATAATCAAGAGCTTCATCACCATATCTGAATAAGGATCCTTCATCAAGAGGATTTTCTGTCTCTCTATCTTTTGTGATTAGATTGAAAGTATGTATTTTTGGCCCGTCTTTGGTTACTTGGATGGGATCATATCCTTGTCTTACGAAAATCCGATGAATGCAAGTTTCATTATGATACCTGACTAAAATAATTCCACATCGAGGTTCGCCTGAATTTATGCCGTTCGGTTTATATGTGAATGCAATATCTGAACCGGAACCACCACGTATAGAATCATAGGTAATATTACTTACATCCTTTCCGTTGGCAGTGATTTTAAACCAATCAGATCCGTATTCAATTTTTGCACTCCAAGGTCCGATAGACTGTATTTTTGTAAATTCAGTATCTCTCTCATCTGTCAACTTTGTCAGAACAATATCAAATTTTTTGTCGCACTCATTTGATCGATAAATTGCTTTTGGATTCACTACACGAGTTACCTGTATTATTTCAATTTCCATTTTATTACCGGGCGCGTCCACTTCTTTTCCAGATGAATCTATCACAGTAAACCTGACTTTAGCATATCTTCGATAAGCTGAATAAGGATTATTGCCAGTAAATCCTGTTCTGGAAACAAGTGTCTTGGCTCTGGTGTAGAGTGGTATTCCAATCAATGTGGATTCTTTTGCCTTATCATAACTTACAGAGTAGTAGCCCTCGATGCTGTCTCCATATGCGGTTTCTTTTTGAGTTGATTCATAGATACGGTTACCTCGGGGTGAGACTTTTTCATCGCCTATTCCCTCTCCATTCCAGTATTGTTTGTTATAACCTGAATTACTTTGTTGGTCATTGCCAATATCAGCATGCGTTGTTTTCTTAAGAGATAAGAATCCATTCCAAACACCGTCATCTGTAACTACACCGCCATAGTAATCTACACCTTTGGTAGCGTCTTTAGGATACCAATGATTCTCAATAATTTCTGCTTTAATCTTTTTGCCGTCAAGATTCCCTTTATATCTGAGAGGCAGAACCATACCCTCGTCATATAGGTAAGATATAAAATAGGGGTTAGGGGCAGCAAAGCCATCCTCTTCCTTATAATCTATATGCCAGTCAAAGTCATTACCGTTACCCTTAAATTTAAGAGTGACTTTATAATGTGTGTTCCTTTCAGAATTGAAGTCATATTTGATATCTTTACCCAACATAAATCTATATATGATTCTACCGTTGCCGGCATCTTCTGCGTTGTTATTCTGATACCAGCCTTCTACTTCGATATACGTTCCTGCGGGAACGTTATCGCGTATATCCGTGTAATCTGCCACAGAGCCATCTTCTGCCGGATATTGCCGCTTGTCATATTTTTCTTTCTGAGGATCGTCTTCGAAATTACCTTGACAATTTTCATAGAAAAAAAGAGATTTGGCATCGTCTGCATGACTGGCATCGGGATGTTCTAATTTAGGACTTGATTTTGCAACCACAGGCCATCGTGTATAATCATTCTCGTAACCTTCCGGGAAATAATCAAGGTGGTGTCCATATTCACTTTTTATGTCTGATAGACGACCGGTTTCTGTGGCGTATAACGTCTCGGTAGTATCTTTGGGGGTATTTGTTTTTCCTAAAAAACAGGTTTTGGGAATATTGCGTATCACTGCTTGTTTGAGATAGATCATGACATTTTCACGAAGTCCTGATCCATCAAAATCGATTGTTACTTTTGATGCGGCTCTTTTAAGCCAAGCATGCAGTTGTATTGAGGGTTTGTTTATTTTTACTGAGGGTGCTTCAGTGTGATGTGCGTTGTCAGTTGAGAAGAAACCAAGCATCTGACGGTTGTTGCGATAATTGCTGGCATCCCAAGTCAACTGTATGGATTTAAGTCCGTCAATTGTTTTGATATCGTCTGCATATGTATTTTCAAGGACATCTATAGTGTTTGATATCCTTGATTCTCCATTCCATCTGCCCATATTGGCTGCTACATAGACATAAAATTCACCCCAATATGGAAATCTCCAGTCGAAAGTTGCTTGACCGGTTTTTGGTTCTGTGGTGGTATTTCCGGGTAAGGCGTCATTGTTATTTCTATCAATCATTGAAAATACAAGATTAGAGAAATCCCCAGTATCTTCCAATGTAGTGCTTGCCCCGTGTTTGCTGATAAGATTGCCTTTTAAATCATAGACTAATATTGCAAAATCAGTGATCTCCCTCATTCCATCTCCGGGAGGTGCAACTGTTGCTCTGGTAGGAACGGAGCTGGTATAAGGGATAAAAGATAATGTGGCGGCAATCTTGGATTCTCCTGGACGAATATTCGAATTTGTCCTATAATCAAAATCATCAGTACATCCAATAATTATTATTGAAAGTAAGATCGCAGTATAATATAGAAATGATTTATTGGAATAAAACATAGCTTTTTAATTTGATTGAGGATAGATTATATTTCCATTTTCATCCCTGTCAAGACCGAACTCCGGTTCAAGAACAACAGACGAATAGGGAGTTACGTCCACTTTGAATTTTACTTCTGTGGTCATTCCGGTGATGGTGAAGCGGTAGATGTTGTTGCGCTCGATGTTGTAGCGGCCGGCTTCGGAGCGGGTCGCGGCGGTGGTTATGTCGTTTGACTCCTTTGTGCCGTTTGTGGCGAAGTAGATCGTTTTCGTGGGGTTGTCCCATTCCGGTTTATCCGTACCTTCCGTGTCGCCGTCTCCGGTTCCGGGAACAGTCTCCCCGTCCGGATTCGCGAGGGTAACGGTGATGACGGTGTAGTCATCGGTGCCGACGTTGATATATTCGGGCACGTATGCCACCCACTTTTCCGGCGTAACGGTCTTGTCGTCGTTCTCTTTCCGCGACGATACTTTCTTGAACTCCAATTCTACCGCGTTTGCGTCATTCGTGCCCCCTACAAGGTGTGGAACGCGTGCAAAATCCGTATCCCAGTCATAATCGTGGTAATAATCGGTATAGTCGAATTGCCATCCCTCCGCGTCAGAATAGGGGGCGCAATAACCTTTTGAGTTGTAGCGGGTCATTTTTACTGACGAGAAAGAGGCGAAAGCGTTGTTGAGGATCACCTCCACCCGCGCCATCGCGCGGAGCAGGGGCAAAGCATCTCCGGTAAGATCCACGTAGACATCCTTTTTCAGATTTCCTTCGCTGTCGATATATTGGTTCACACCATATTTTTCGTCAGTAAGATCATAACTTCTGACACCATAGAAAGGGATCAGCCGTTTCGGACCGAGCCAGTCTTCACCCTCGGCAGGTGTCGCGAGGGCTTCGAACTGTGAACCGGTGTGTGTGGTGAGGTCTTCGATAGTAGTCTCCCCTTTCACGAGGGAGAAAGAGCCTTCCGCATCGTCAGCTTCCTCTTTCTCTTCCGGATACGTCCCCCAGTTGGCGGCTACCACCAGTTTGAACCTTGTGCCGACGTTGGAAGGTACCTGTCCCATGAAGGTGTAGTAATAAGTTCCTTCCTCAGGTTCCGGGTTTATGGCAGGTTTGAGATAAGGATCGAAAGTGGCGAGGTAATAATTGTTGTCAGTGTCAAAGAAATAAATCCTGTAGTCATTCCCGGTTATGTCAAGATAATTCTCATATCCGGAGCCGGGTTCGAACTCGCCGGGATTGGTGGCTCTTGTCGCCCCCTCCACGCCGAGGGAGATCCCGAGAGTGGGCACCCCTTCCGCCGGCAGGAGAGGGTCCGGCGATGCGAGACTCTCCTTGGAGCATGAGGATGCCACAACCCCTGCTATGAGACAGGCGGCGGACAGGGAGAATATGTTATGTTTCACGTTAATCACGTTTTAATGAATTCAAATTTCCAAATCGATTCACAATTCAAATTTGCAGTCCACAATTAAGTGTTCATTGTAAAGCCGAGGCATAAAATATCTGTGCAATCCCGGAGTCTGTAATCCAACATCCCAAAGGGATGTCCCACAAATACTTCGTGAATCTGCCAAAGAATTATGCATTATGCATTATGAATTATGCATTGCTTTAAAGGTCGGTGTGGTTAAGCACTACGCGCCAGGAGTTGATGATGATTGTCGTGGCGAGCCAGCGGTTGTTCTCGTCGAGGAAGAAGGTCATGTTGTATTCGTCCTGACGGTCAAGATACTCCTGGTCGCTCATGGCGCGGTTGTAGTTGCCTTTCACGAGCAATGCATAGTCGATTACAGGTATGCGAGCCACAAGTTCACCGTCTTCAGCCTTGCGGATGGTGAGCATAGGCTTGGAGTTTACAGTCCAGTCGCGCTGCATCAGTCGGCTTACGGTCAACTCAGCCACAGCAACTTTTACATCGGTTATGGCGCGGGTTTGTCCGTTGTCCGTTGTCTGTTGTCCGTTGTCCGTTGTCTGTTGTCCGTTGTCCGCTAATAAAGTGCGGGTGTCCACGCCGGCTGAGCCTGAATATACGCTCCATGCGTGGTATGTGATATTCTCATCGTCACGGAGGGAATTGTCATGGTGGAGCCAGCCGTTGTTGTCTTCGATCTTGAAAGTGAAATCTTCCGCCTCTATGTCCTCTCCGGAGAGGTGCTGCAGCACGATTCGGAACACGTTGGTGTCTTTAGTCAGAGGCATAGTATAGACATATTCGCCGCCGTCGAGGTTTTCGGGAAGCTCCACATCAAGAGTGCCGTGGAAAAGGGGGTGGAGGTCTTCGGTGGAGACAGCCCCGTCTTCCGGATGCGTGGAGCGGTTCATGCGGCAGTGGAGTAGTTCGCGGGTGTCACCGATCTCGATTTCGGGTACCGTGAACGATTCCCCGTTGTCAAGACCGCACCATGCCATAAGTTTATATTCCCCCGGTTCGAGGTTAAGGATGATGTCGTAGCCTTCCTGCGCGAGGCGTTCGCCGCTCTCAGTGGTCTGCCAGACGAGCTTACCTTCGGGAGAGAACGCATAGAGATGCACCGATTTCACCTCATGACTGAAAGCGTCGGCAAACTTCATGTTCATGTCGTAGCGGAAGCGGAGGCGGTAGATGACGTCGCAATCGCCTTCGTCGTCATAGATGGCGCTGTCGCAAGAAGAGAGCGACGCCATCATAGCTATTGCCGCCAAGGCGGCAGCGATACGAGAGATGTAGGCAGTTATTTTCATTTTGTTTTTTATATTTTCGAATTTGGAGGTCAGCAGGTTGGTCGTTAGTTAGTCGTCAGTCATTGGTCGTTGGTTGTGGCTTATGACCGGTGACTGATCAACGAACCTGCTATATAGTGTGCGGCAATGAAGCCGTCGATAGATATCTTTATAAGAGGGAACCGGTGACGGTTCCGAGTTTTTGGCATGCCCTTTTCTCCGGCATGCGGGAGCGGGTCGAAGAGAGATTACGAAGAGGTATAATTGAGGATAGAGAGTATATTGTCAATATCCGATTAATAAAGAAAAGAAACCGGCGGGGAAACGCGGGGAATCCCCGCCGGTCAAAAACAATATCCGGTCAACTATTTACTGCGTCAATCCGGCAGTCACGTTACCAGTCAAGGCTTACACCGTTATTCACAACTCTCCAGGAGAGGATGTTCAGACGCGCGCCAAGGTAATAAGAATCTGGAGAAGGTTTCTGAGTGATGATTTCCTTTTCTTCTTCATCACTATCCGGAATGAGAACAGGAGTGCCAAGTCCAAATATAGAATTGAGTTCCACTTCATAGATATGGTTGCGTACTACACCATATGCTCCCTTTTCTT
The DNA here is from genome assembly GCA_947174235.1 of uncultured Porphyromonadaceae bacterium. Lineage (GTDB taxonomy): Bacteria > Bacteroidota > Bacteroidia > Bacteroidales > Muribaculaceae > Lepagella. The sequence continues at coordinate 31,206 of CAMWID010000034.1, forward strand.
TATTGCTGTCAGCATTATCGTTGCTGGGATTAAGGTGTCTTAGGTCAGTGTAATAGTATGTGTCACCATTACGCCATACCTTAGCCCCGGGCATACCTGAAAGAATACCATTTACTTGAGTGTTACTCAACCGATTGTGATTTGCATCAAAGAAACCTTCAAAACCCTCTTCAAATTCAGGATTGTTAACCAATTGAATATAACTGAGATAACGTTTGCTATTTTCTGATTGGTCGTTAGCTTTAGGGTTTCCGTCAGAGTCGACGGCATCTTCTGCAGGTACAAGATGAATCATTGACGCTGGAATTGTCTTATACTCATAGACGGTGACTTCTTTGGTAGATCCGTCAGGCAATGTCTCAGTTGTGGTTCCGGTTGCTTTGCGAATCCAGATCTGATTGTTAACAACACCAAGCATGGCATCTTTGACACCATTTTCAGTATACTTCTGACCACCCCATTCTGCCAATGAAATCATATTGCCGTTTTCATCTACAAGACGTGCGCGGATATATACCTGTGTGCGTGCAGATATTTGGGTTTCAGGATCATAATTAGATAATGTCTTGTGCCCGTTTGATGAGTCATCACCAGCGTTTTCTTGGGTATAATAGAAGCTTCCGTCATAGTCGATGGTAGTGGTGACGCCATTTTCTACTTTGGTAAGTTTAGATCCAAGTATACCTTTTGCGTCAGTGTGTTTTGAATGTCTATATTTAACATCGGAGGGATTAAGCGCCCAATAAGAACGGAACCATTCCGGATGATTCCATCCAGTCCATAAATCCCAGTTTTCCCAATTGTCAATGTTCTTGAAAAGGTAAGACGTTTCAGTATAGTTTTGTATTCCCCAGCCGAGAAGATCCGCATAGATTTCTGTGGTGCCGTTATCTGCAGTATACTGATTTCCATCCTTATCTTTTAGCTTAACCCTTATGGCTTGCTGACCATCTACTTTGACGACTGATTGATCAGGAAGTTTGGACGTTACACGAACTTTTGCGAGTACGCGCTCTACATATATATCTACAGGATCAGCAAGAGCTTCCTCATCGTCTGTCTTAAGTTTTGTAGGATTGATATATACCTCGCAGCCGCCGGGTTTTGGGTCATTTTGGTTAGGGTCCTTATACCCGAATACCGAACTTGTCATAAGCATAGCCGGAATATCGGAGCCATTTGTGTAGGGCTGTTGATATGCTCCGCTGCCATAATTCTCAATTATGCCCTGAAGTTCTTGGAGTGTAGAAGATTGATTGACAATTTTGTCTCCATTATAGTTGACGATTGCCACCATTGATTTTAACTGAGAAAAATCAACTTCGTGGGCGTTGAGAACTAAAACGGCTTTGAGTCGTTTTTCTACATTAATGTTGTCAGACAAGTCGGAGTCATCTTCCTTAATATCTTTACTTTCAACGTCTATATAGTTTAGTTCTCCTTGTGCGCTTACAGGGAAAGCCGATCCATCTTTTTTGAAAAAGTAAAAGCGTATTTTTGTTACGGCATTTTCTTTTTCAAGTCCATCTTCATAGAGATTTCCGGATTGATCACCTCCGGCTCTTGTGCCGCCATCGAAATTCCTGATTGCGATAGACAAGAACCGAGAATCCTTGTCAGCCGAATCATTCGGTTTCTGATCGGGTATCACCTCCTCTGAGGAGCAGGCTGTGAGTGCGAGAGCGCCCATGATACCCATGAAAAATTTGTTCATTTTCATTGTGTTGGTTGTTTTATTGTTGTTTGTTATTTTTTTATTGTTTGGTTCGGAATTTTTTTATTCCGGATGTTAAGTTTTGGTTGTTGTCGTGCCGATTCGGCTGATCATTCCAATACGACTCCGACGATTTTCTCTTTGTCGTTGGCGCGAAGACGCGCGATCTCGTCAATGGTGGACTGTGCCGCAGGGATCAAAGGCAACGCCTCTTTCATCAGCTGTTCAGCCTTGTCGTAGTCCCCGGTCTTGAAGGCAAGCGAACCACGCGCATACACCGCTTCGGGAGAATCCCCCGCACGGTCGAGATACTGCGCGGCAGTAGTGTAGTCCTGACGCTGCAGGGCGGCGTTGGCGGCGTTGATGTTGGCTGTCGGGTTGTCGGGATACATGCGGACCGCTGTCTCGTAGACATCGTTAAACTCGTCGCTTCCCGGTTCGGCGGCATTGCCGAGAAGGAAAAACTCACGCAGCGACAGACGGTTGGGCTTGGTGCGCATCACCTCGCGGATCTTTTCGAGATCGTCGAATCGCTTGATCTCGTAAGTGATCTTGTAGTCGGTGTGGCGCAGGGCGGGATAGTAGTTCTGGAGCATGAACTTGTATTCCGCCGGATAAGTGCGCTTGATCTTTGCCTCTTTCGCATCCGGATCCATGTCGGAATCGATCATGGCGAGGATCTCCTCGCGGTGGTCGATATTGGAGTTGTCGACGAAACGGCGCAGACCCGCCCAGTCTTCGGGTTCATAGTCAGTTGCCATGATGTTGTCGGGAAACCGGTATAGCTGCCCTATATATTTCTTGAGGGCGGCTGTACGTCCGATGGCAAGGTCGGTGTTGTGGCTGTAGGGGCTCTCGGGAGATGCGAAACCTTTCAGCCAGACTCCGGTGATAGTCACGTCTTTGTCGTTGTAGACCGTGTCGATGGTGGCGCGGATCTTGCCGAGCTCGCGGACGTTGTTGCGGTATTCGGGATAGATCACGGTCTGATCTACAGGGAAATCCACGAACGCAGACCCTTCGAGGGTCTCTATCTTCGCTCCGGTGTCTTTAGCCTGGAAATAGACGATCTCGGGTATGGCGGGATCGAGCTGGAAATATTCTGTCACCCCGTCGGTACGTTCCTCGATGAGACAGTCGGCGCATCCGTAGAGCTGTCGGCGCATCACGAGCCGGGAGTTCCCCATCCAGTCCTGATACGGGGTGTCGGCATGATAAGCGAGTCCCGAGGGACGTTCGGAATTCTTAAAAATGCTCTGATCATTGCTTATTGCTGATTGCTGATCGCTTATAGCTGATTGCTCATTGCCAATTGATCCGAGGGGATGGCGTCCGTTGCGCAGATACTGTATGTAGCGTTGCCGTCCGTAGATCCCCACCGAGGGGAGGGCGAGGGTGTCCCCCTCTTCAGAGATGATGAGCGGGGTAAGCACTTGTGCGCGGGAGCTTTGCACGTCGGTGGGGGAGAAATTGATGTTCATGTCGAGCACCATGTAATCCCCGTGTCTGTCGAACGAAATGCTGTCAATGCCCACGGGTGAGATACCTTTGGCACCCGCGCCCATGGAGAAAGCCGCGATGGCAGATAATATAAATATGGATTTTTTCATTGATTATGACCTTCTAAAAAACGTACACGAGGTTGATGGCGGCTTTGGTGGGCCCGAAATAGTTGTGGGGTTTGTTTTCTTCTATTTTCTTGCCGCATCCGGCACAGCGGAAACGGTCGTATCGGGTGTATGTCCATCCGATTCCGATCTCCGCCTCAAGGTTCCAGTGCTCTGTCAGCACCCAGTCGTAGCCGTATGCTATGCCGGCGCCTCCGAACCATCCCTGATAGCGGGTGTCTTTCAGTTTTCTGAAGTCAGTGCCGAGGAAAGATGCCGGGATGTCGAGGTGCCCGACATTGTATTGTCCTCCAAGGAGATGTGCCCCAACGAAATGTCCGGCGAACCGGTCGCAAAACCAATATCTCACTTCCGGCTGCACCACCCAGTGCTTCCATTTGCGGTCGTGGGAGAGATCCCAGATGTTGAACTGTCCGGATACGTCGAATGTCCACCGCTTTGCGAGTGCGAATTCCCCGGCGATGTTAGGATTGAGAAAGGCGTCGCTCAGGAGATTGGTCTTCAATGCCGCTTTCTGAGCGTAGGCGCCGCCACAAGCCCCTATTATGCACAGGAGCATGGTGATTAATTTTATTTTCATAAATGTAAGAATGTCAGATGTGGAAAACAGGAATATGCGGAATCTTGCCACACACGGACGTACCCTCCGGAATGTGCGGATCCGGAAGATGAACGCATATCGCGTGCCGTCACAGACGGCGATGTCTGATAATTCAGGGGTGCGACAGAACGACCTGCAAAGGCAAGATTACAGGCTAAGTTGGTGAAATATCTGCTAAAGTATTGAGTATTAATGTGTTGACAAAATCGGGGGGGGTAAATCGAGAATTTACCTTTTTGCCGTATGCGGCTTTGATATGTTTAAAATCGCTTAACGTACCCATAATAACTTAATCTGTAAGGATTGAATTATTTATTTTTGTCGGTTAGTCCGCGGGCAAGTGCAGACAATCCCTGTAGTAGAAAGTAAGGCAGTACCGCAGGGGCAGTACTGCTTTGATTATATGGTTTTTAAATGAAACTTCTTGAAATAAATTGAATTGAGGTGCAAAATTAGCAAAAAATTATGCGGAAATCAATAGTTTGGATGAAAAATTTTGATTCTGAGGCGTTTTTTTAACATTTACATGCTTCGGATGTGTCTCTGATGGTGATCAGAACGGGGAACTGCGTCTGAGGCAGCCTCCGGTGCGGGCATGCAGGGGTAAGGCTTGGATGGCAGCGAGAAGGGTGTCGGCGCGTTCTTTCCATACTCCTGCTGAGCCGGGGAGGGTCACCGACAGCCAGCCGTGGAGCGCGGAAGCTACCAGAAATTCCCTGACTGTCTCTTTTATTTTCAATGCGAGTGATGCGGAGACGGTTTTCTTTGGGAAAGTCATGGCGGCGTTGCCTGAGGGTGACTTGCAGAAAGGGCGCGAGGAGTCAATGAGAGGGGATAGGGCGTGAGCGGCTTGTGAGAACGCGAGGTTCAGGAGGTTGTCTATGCGTGGAATGTTGTCTTCCTCACATATGTCGAATGTCTGGTGGAGGGAGTGGTGGTTGTCTGCCGAGAGCAGTACATCGGCTGCTACGTAGGCGATCCCGGCTATTTCATAATGGATCGCCATACGGTTGAATACGAGGCGTTGGTAAGGCATGGTTTCGTTTTATTTAGAGAGTATGTAAATTCGGGTGCCTCCCGCAGAGTCTTGTGTGTTGGAGCCTCCCGCAAAGTCTTGTGTGTTGGAGCCTCCCGCAAAGTCTTGTGTGTTGGAGCCTCCCGCAAA
>CAMWID010000035.1 GCA_947174235.1 uncultured Porphyromonadaceae bacterium
ATTCAACATGTTGAATATTTCCCTACAAAACATATTTATAACAAAATTTTAGAGTTATGCTTTGGGATTTTTATAAATGTCTTGAGGTTCACATACGATACCTTCAAATATCCCGTGCATTTTTCTAACCGGTTTGTATGAAAGATCTGGATTGTTGGTAATTGTTTGTGGCATAACAGAATCAATTTGATTAAACAATCGCATTACAGCACGTCCGATAGCCCAAGCCAAATTGACTGGAACTGCATTTCCTATTTGTTTGTATTTTGCTGAAAGAGAACCACAAAATTGCCAATTGTCAGGGAAGGTCTGGATTCGGGCATACTCTCGAACAGTTAGCGGTCTGGTTTCAATGGGATGGCATCTCTCAGTTTGCTTTTGTGCCGGAGAACAAGTAAGCGTCAGACTTGCCTCATCCATAGATAGACGTCGGGCCATTCCCGTCTTGCCACCTCCAAGAAGGTAACTGCCTTTCATATATTCTTTGGCAATTTTTTCAGGAAGATCCCTCCAGTCTCCACCTTCCGGCACAAGCTTCATTACACGTTCTTTTGATGCCGGATATGTTTGACCCTCACTTTTCGGGACATCGCAGTCGTAAAGCTCACCGGAAAAGAACGCATCTCTGAGAGTCCGAATATCTCCGCATACTGATGGCCATTTGAAATTAACGAAAGGGGCTATATCATTACGGATTGCAATGAGAATAAGGCGCTCTCTTTTTTGAGGAACATTATAAAGAATTGCACGGAGTACCCGTGGCTCAATCAGGGTATATCCGAGTTCTGAGATAACAGATTTAATGGTCTCAATTGTTCGTCCACTGTCATGCTCTAACAATCCCTTTACATTTTCAGCCATAAAAACTTTCGGTTGTATTTCTTTGACTGCACGGGCTAATTCAAAGAAAAGGGTGCCTCGTGTTTCTTCAAAACCAAGGCGTTTTCCGGCATAAGAAAAGGCTTGACAGGGAAAACCTCCGGTCAATAGGTCTACTTTACCAAAATATGGAGTAAAATCGATATTATGTATATCATCTTGAACAACATTCCAATCTGGCATATTCTTCAGAAGAGTAGCACATGCATTTTTATCAAACTCGTTAAGCAGAAGATGTTTGAACCCTGCTTTATGAATCCCTAATGCGAGTCCCCCGCCACCGGCGAAGAGTTCGATTGATGTAAATGTTCTTCGAGGTACAACCACGCTTTCTTCAGTCCAAGAGTTATTCAGCATAGCTGAAATTTCGGAAAATGAAGAAAGTTCAGAAGCAACAAAAAACTTTTTGTTATCTTTATCAAGATGAACAACACATTTGGCATTGGCAATCCATTTGTCAATGGTTGCTCGGGAAACTCCCATTATGTCGGCAAAATTGTTCAGTGATATGTGGGTGTCCGGATTCATTTGTTATTCAGTTTATCAAACCCCTCATATGTAGCAAAAGCGAGTAGATACAGACTGGAGAGAATATTTGCATGTTCTTTTGTAAGATCCTTGTATACTGTATTTTTAAGAGCTAATCCAGGATTGTCTTTAACCACGTCTTCAATAATTTGAGGTAGTGCTGTACACAATCTATAAAAAGCATCCTCAATGCCAAATACAAGAGTGTAGAATTTATCCATTGACATTCTGCGAATCTTTTTATGTTCACGAGGTGTGCCATCAAGAGAAACTCTCCAGGCATCGTCACGAGAGCGTTTGGAAATAACCTCAACAAGATAACATGTAGCTTCGTCATCATCCAATAACTTCCCTTGCATTTTCATGTAGGTTTTCTGGGATGATGCCGAATTCATAGTGTTATGTTTGTTCTTCATCTCAACATAGATATGAAGCTCATCATTCTCTACATCGAAGCCTACAGGAGGTACGACCCATCCATTACCGGCATATCGGAAAAGATTTTGATGGAAATATCCGATCTTGTTGGTGTTGGATTTGTCTATCTGTCTGAAACATTCATCTTCGACTGCCTGTTGAATTGTCTTGCCATAGACTTTGGCATCAAAAGTCAGTTTGATGGGATCAATGATATTTTCATTAAACTGATTAAGTGTAATTTCACGTCGATAAGCCTCTACAGTCTTTTTGACGTGTTCATATATATCCTTATCAGATATGAAGCCAAGGTTATATTTATGTCTCACAATATCAAATGGGAAGATTCCGAGTAGGCAGACAGGCGACCGAACCTTTTGCGACTACAAGGAAGTCTTTTAACAGGTTGAATATGAGTCGTTGCTTACATTGACAGTCTTTTGTCTGCTCGTGCGCATATTATATTGCAAATTTACATGAAAATCGTGAGATTTCAGCACCTGCAAAATAAAAAAATTATTCTGTCTTTATAGGAAAGTTACTAAAAATTTTGGTATATTATTCTTGATCTCGGTTGTTGGAAGCGGTTCTAATTGGCTTTCAGGATTCCTGATTGGATGTTTTTGTCGATGTCGCGGGTGTCGTGTTTGGTCTTTTTTCCGTAGTCTATTGACCATCCTATTTTTAGATATGCGGATAAAGAGGATAGATGGGAGGCGGCGGTTTCCATGTATTTGTATATGCCGGTGTCAAGGCGGGTGTGGTATTTTGAGTCGGTCTGGAAAAAGTTATTGACTCCCGCTCCCAGGTGTAACCCTTTTTTGCTCCATGATACATGCAGTCCGTAAAGCCAGGGTGTTTTGGTGACTTTTAAATCGTATCCGGCAGTCTTATGCGGTGTTTCAAGGTTGGCATTAAGAGAGAAATCACCGAAATAGTATGCCGCCTGAGCCGATCCTTTCCATGATGCCGCCGAAACGTGGGTAGCATGAAAGTATTTATTGGCGAGATAACCTCCCGACACCTGAAGATTGAATATAGAGGATGGATTCCAGGAGGCGGAAAGATTGATGTCATATTGGTTCCATTTCCCGTGGGGTAAATAGGATTCTACCAGCATGTCGTCCTCTATATAGAAGTGGCTGACAGGGAGTCGCCAGGAATGCCACATAATTCCGGAAAGCTGGAGATTGAACTTTCCTATCCCTATTCCATATACTCCCATAAAGTTTGCAATCCCGGTTTGTTTCAGATCGGGATTCCCTTTGCGCTGTTGTAAGAGGTCGACCTGTTGCACGGCTTCCGTCATCAATCCCAATTGGGGAAATGAATTGCCGACAAGAGCCACGAGCTGCGCTCGCTGTGTTCGCGTAGGCTGGAATATGACCACGCCTTGCAGTCTTGGTGAATAATACTGTTTCAGATTATGTTTGTGGAGTCTATAAAACTGCATGGACAGTCCGGGTGCGACCTGCAGGGATATCTTCTTTCCTATCGGGTGTGAATATTGGCAGAAGAACAAGGTCTCGGACGACCATAAATGTTGCCGGGATCCATGTATTCCGTAATAGTTGGCGGAAGTTATGTTATAAAATTCATTACCCTTGAAAATAAGACTATTGCCGTGTGCAAACGTTTTGACAAATGTGGCAGCGGCATTGAAATTATAATAGTCTTCCACTGTGGATGAGTTGAAATCGTCAACCTCTTCCATATAGGAATAGGTGTAATCATTTCTGTTGGCTGTGGCTGCCGCTGAAACTTCAAGGAAATTCCCATCGGGAAGATTGAAACTTCCGCTCAATCCGAGACTATACTTGAAGCTTCGGGAAGAAGACAGCTTTTTTGATTCGATATCATTTTTGTCGAATTGACCGCCGATATAATGAATTGAGGAGATATGATCGTCATGGGGCTGGACATCACGTATGAAATTGAAAGTGGCGCGCAGGGTGCGCCGGTCGTTTTTGTTTCTGATACGGAACTGAGCGTACTGAGAATCAGTCTTCTTATCAGAAGATGATGATAAGAGGCGAGTGATTATGTTGTCCGGAAATCTGATTTCCTCATTTCTGTAAGACTCCTCGTTGTTGATGCGGGAGAATTCGTAACCTCCAAAAAGGGTGTATTGTGTGTTGCCGTTATAGTATTTTGACGAAAGATTATAGTCACCTTGGGTATATCCCATGCGTTGCAAAGCATCCAAAGCTACATAACCTCCTGAATCACGTTTCCGCATAACAAAATTAATAACTACATTATTGCCGGCATATTTACCAGTGGGGGATTCAAAATATTCCACCTTCAATACGTCGGAGGGACGGAGCTGTTTCACTTCCCGATATTCCGCTGGATTTCCGTCTATAAATAATGCTGCCTGGCTTCCCAAAGCAGAAATATCATTATTTTCAATATTCACTATCACTCCGGGAATCATAAGATTGCGGATGAGATCATATCCGCCGGAGGAATGTTTTGTCTGATATGCATCGGGACGAATGACCATTCCGTCTTTAGTTCTCACTATATTGTCGGCTTTCACGATTATTTCATTCAGTTCGATGACATGGTTGTCAGGAATCGTATCAGCCTTTACGGAAGGTGTGGCATTAAGATGGAGAATAGCGATGAACATAGCTGTCAGATATCTTTTAGTTTTCATAATGTTTGAATAAATTATAGTTTAAACAACTTCGGGAATGCCGTGATACCTCCACGGAAGGATGGTGCAAAATTATTGGCGTGTATCTTATTTTTGCCTTATGTTGTCTTATTTTTTCTTATTTTTCAAGACCGTGTTTGGGCAACAGCCGGTTATTGTGTAATTTTGGATATGAAAAAATTTAAAACGGTCACCACATTGATTCTTACTGCTGTCGCTGTATTTTTTGTGGCAAACATATATTTCCTTTCCGGGATGTATGGCTCAATAAAGGAGCATTATATAACCATGGCTAAAGAATGTCTCGCGCAGGCTGATATTATAGAGATCGTTTCAAGATTGAGGAATGCTGTGCCGGAAGAGAATCCGGATATGTCGACTTCCGTTGATATCGACTTGTCGAGACGAATGACAGAATCAGGACGGGGGATTCCCGCCTATGTCCGATTAGACAAACCGTTGACAGATTCCATCTCGGGAGAAAAGTTGTTGGGTCTTTTTCAATCGTTCAACGTATCTCTTGCCCACGGCATACATAAAAACGCCGACCGCTACGGAGGGGACAGCAATCTTAAAGTTTTGGATTCTCTATTTATGCAAGAACTCAACCGCAGCGGTCTTTATCCGAAAAGGGTGATTGTGATTCCGGCAGATTCCGTATCTCCCAAAGAGACCAAAGGGATGTGGGAAATAGAATATTCGCTTATGAAAAATTCTCCGGTAATCTATAAGGGATATATGTCGCCTCCACTCAGCGATATGCTTCATCAGACAGTAGGGGTGGTGATAACCACCGCCCTTGTGATAATTGTGTTGGTATACGGATTTTATTATCTTATCAAGACTGTGGTGAGGATGCGTACAATAGAGGAGATGAAAGATGATTTTGTCAACAATATGACTCATGAACTCAAGACACCCATAGCTGTGGCTTATTCAGCAAACGACACCCTTTTGAACTATGGGGAAAATAAGGATCCTGAAAAAAGAAAGAGATATCTTGAGATCGCGCTTGCCCAGCTGACACACCTTAGTGAACTTGTGGAAACCATTCTTTCCATGAGTATGGAGAGACGCAAGACACTTGTTCTTTCAAAAGAAAAAATACGGATCAAGCCGTTTTTATCAGAAATCGTTACTGCGCATACACTCAATGCCATAAAAAAGATTGAGATAAATATGGTTGTGAAACCGGATGATCTTGAAATAGAAACTGATTCCACACATTTCGCAAATGTGATAAACAATCTGATAGATAATGCAATCAAATATTCGGGAGAAAATGTTGAGATTGAAATATTTGTTAATGAGGATGGTATTTCCGTTTCAGATAATGGAAACGGGATACCTGCCAGATGCCTGCCGTATGTATTCAATAAGTTTTATAGAGTGCCTACCGGAAACCGGCAGGATGTAAGGGGGTATGGTATAGGACTTTATTATGTGAAGAATATTATCATGAAAATGGGCTGGGATATTAAAGCGGAGTCTGAAGCCGGAAAAGGATCAATATTTACAATCAGATTTTTGAGAAATGAAAGATAGAATTTTGCTTGTAGAGGACGAGGAGACTTTGTCGATGATTATTTCCGATACGCTTGTAGAGGAAGGATATGATGTGGTGGTGAAAAGCAACGGAGTGGAGGGGATAAATCATTTCCGCAGTTCCGGAGCGGATCTGGTGATCGCGGATGTGATGATGCCCCTGATGGATGGGTTTGAGATGGCAAGGAAGATACGTGCATTGGATCCGGATGTGCCCGTGGTGTTCCTTACAGCCCGGTCGTCGATAGATGATATGGAGATGGGTTTCGATATCGGTTGCAACGACTATATAAAGAAACCGTTTAAAATGCGGGAACTGATAATCAGGATCCAGGCTCTTTTGAAGAGGCGAAGTAAAGGAAAAGCCGTAACTGTCGGTCTAAAAGAGGTGGGGAGATATGTTTTTGACACAAATGCCAACCGGCTGACACTTGGCGATATTGTGATATGTCTGACCAATATAGAGTCGATCATACTTTCTTATCTGTCGGCTCATGAAGGTGAGACGGTTGAATCGGGCACATTGATGAAACTGGTGTGGAAGCATGATGATTATTACAACCGGAATTCACTTCATGGTTTTATCCACAAGCTAAGAAATCATCTGCGTCATGATCCATCCGTCAGCATCATTAATCTCAGGGGGATAGGGTACAGGATGCTTGTGGCAAAGGACGAGAGATTCGATACTTGAGATATTGATGACAAATAGAGGGTAACGTGGATGACATGGGGTAAAAAAACAACAGCTTGTGGAGCGGCGCGGCTCTACAAGCTGTTGTAATAATGGATGGTTGGATTTATTCGGAGATAGCTTTTAGCTGGCGGGCGGCTTCCATACACATACGGGAGTTGTGGTAGGGACATTTCCAGAATCCTGCCTTATCGTCACGACGGTTGACTGATCCGTCGGGGAGCCGGCTCCAATGCCATTCTCCGTTAATGTGGTCAACGATATTGTTTTTGGTGTATTCCCAACAATCCCAGGCTTTGTCAAGAAATTCCGGGAGATTATGGAACCGTGCAAGATAAAGGAGTCCGACAATGTTTTCCGCCTGTACCCACCAGTGACGTTCCTCATCCTTGCTCCCTGAACCATGCAGTTCGTAGATCATTGAACCGTCAGGTTGCATACCTTCGAGTGCTGAAAGAGCGAGAAAGCGGGTGGTGTCTAAAGTCTCCGCTGTTAGCAGGGAGTCATCGATCACTTGGGCGGCCTCAAGCATAAGCCATGACGCCTCTATGTCGTGCCCGTAGGATGTATCGTTGTCCACGCGTCGCATGTCATCGTCAAAGAACAGACCCATGTGTCCTGTCTTGGGATTCACGATCGTGTCATTGAACAGTTTCAGCAGAGAGGATGTCACCTCAAGACATTCTTCGCTCCTCCAGACACGCAGCAGATTTGTATACGCTTCCAGAATATGGAGATGAGTGTTCATTGTCTTAGAGGAATTGAGATCCTTGTCGCTCAGACGCATGTCGCCGATCGGTTGCCAGTCGCGGGTCATTGCCTCGAAATATCCACCCTTCAAGCGGTCGCGGCTATATTTTTCAATCGATTCGAAAAGCCGGACAGCATGATCAAGCGCACTTTTATCTTTGGAGAGCATGTAATACTCACTCAAGGCATATATAGAAAACGCTATTGCATAGAATTGCTTTTTCGTGTCGCATGGGGTGCCGTCGGGGTTTATCGACCAATAGCATCCTCCATATTCGGGGTCGATGAAATGATCTATAAAATATTTGTATTGGCGCTTGGCGACTTCGGCATAATCGCCCGATCCTGTGAAGCGTGCCGCCGCGGAAAATGTCCATAAAATCCGGGCATTGAGGATAGTGCCTCTGGGTTCTTCCGGATGAATCTTCTCGTCAGCATCTTTCCTGCCATAAAAACCGCCTTCCGGATCCTGAAGGTTCATCCAATATGGAAGTATGTTTTCATTGAGATTGGCGATAAGTTCGTCAGCGAAATTTATTATTTCTGTATGATTCATATCAAGCGTTGATTTCGTTAAAGTTTTCAGCTATGTCGGCAGCTTCACTGTTTCGGCGAATGCGTAACTCTTCGGCAATCGATGTGACTTTATCGGTTGTCAGGGGATAAAAATACATCACAATCGCAGCTATCAACGCCACACAAGCGGGGATAAAGCTCATCAAAGCCCACAGGCAATTGATGGCGCCCTGCGGCTGCATGACACTTTCGGAAAAACCGTCACCACTCTGCGCCACATATCCGCATGCGCTGAGCAACCAAAGCACAGCGGCTCCTCCGATCGCTCCTCCGAATTTTTGAGCCATTGATGATGAACTGAATATGAGACCGGTTGAGGCGGTATGGAAGCGATGTTCGGAATAATCGGCGACATCGGCATACATAGCCCACACCAAAGGAGACATTATACCGGTGAGCACAGATATGAATATTTGGCATACAAGCATCATGAAGAACCCTACAGGATTTATAGGCATGAAGAAGAAGGCGACGCTGAGTACGACCAGACATATATTAACCAATATGAAGGTTGGTTTTTTTCCGATACGGGCGACAATTGGGACAGCGAGTGCAACCCCTGCCATATTGGCTACTTCCCCGATGCTGAGGAACAGACCGGAGTAGAACAATACGGACAGACCGAAGAGCCACATATTTGCATCAGCGCCGATCACATCGGCGAAGAAATATGCCACTGTAGCCCCTCTTACGGTGTTGAAGAGGTTGAAACACAAGGCAGCCCCTATCAATATCCACCATGGATTGTTTTTCAGAAGAGCCTTGAAGTCGTTGCCCACACTTACCTTGCTCTTGGTTTTCACCACCTCACGAGTCATTGAGAAGCAGACAATGAAAAGGATGAGACATGCCGCCGCGATGACCACCATTGCCATCTGCCAGCTTGAAGCCGGAGAAATTCCCATGGATGATTCAAACATAGAGCAGAGCGGTTCCCAGGCAGCGAGGGCGATGAAAGACCCGGCATAAGCGAAAAGCATACGGAATGATGAGAAGACCGTCTTTTCTTTCGGACTGTCGGTTATCACACCCAACATCGCCCCGTAAGGGACGTTTATCCCGGTATATACAGTCATCATGAGAACGTAAGTGACGTATGCCCAGATAAGTTTTCCGGCATATGAGAAATCCGGAGTAGTGAAAAGCAATATTCCGCAGATGGCGAAAGGTGCTGCAAACCAAAGAAGATAAGGACGATATTTTCCCATCCGTGTGTCGGTGCGGTCTGCTATTATCCCCATCATGGGGTCAGAAACAGCATCCCAGATGCGGGTCACCATCACCAGGATTCCGGCATCGATAAGAGAGAGTCCGAAGATGTTGGAATAGAAGAAGGGAAGATAGTAGCTGAATATCTTCCAGAACATCGACGAAGCCATGTCGCCGAATCCATAACCGATTTTTCGTGTGAGATTTTTCATTTTGGTGATGATGGGTCAGATTTATGGTCAGGAAAGGTTAGGTGGTCAAGCAACCGCCTAAGGTTGCTTGACCGTAATCCCTGAATATCCTGTCTTATTTTATTCCTAACGCGAGATTGGAATCTATTAGTGTGTTGAGAGTCTTTACGGATTCTCCGGTAGTGAGCTTGTCTTCAGGAGTGTGGAGACAGTAGTCTACCAGTTGGTCGATTGTGGATGTAGCCACATGCATGCGTGTGTCGGAAGATGCGTAGTAGATGAACACCTTTCCGTCTTCGTCTGCGATCCAGCCGTTGGAGAACAACACGTTCATCACATCTCCCATGTATTCTTCACCTATAGGCGCCATGAAATATCCGCCGGGGGAAGCGATTTTTTTCCAAGGTTCTTCCAGCGATGTCATATACATATACAGCACGTAACGGAGACCGGAGGCGCATCCTCTCACTCCGTGAGCGAGGTGCAGCCATCCTTTGGGAGTCTTGATCGGGGCGGGTCCCTCTCCGTTCTTGACCTCCTTTATGGTATGGTAGTAACGCGCGTCGATTATTGTTTCCTCGGTTACAACGGCATTGGTGATGTCGTCTATGAGTGCCCAGCCTATTCCGCCGCCGCTGCCGGTGTCGATGAAACCGTCCTGGGGACGGGTGTAGAGTGCATATTTTCCGTTTACAAATTCCGGATGCAGCACTACGTTGCGCTGCTGGCTTTTACTCTTGAGATCGGGGAGACGTTCCCAGTTCTCAAGGTCTTTCGTGCGGGCTATGCCACAGCTGGCGGTAGCCGCCGACAGGTCGCCGGGGCAAGAATCGTCGTGGCGTTCCACGCAGAAGAGTCCGTAGATATACCCGTCTTCATGCGCGGTGAGCCGCATGTCGTAGATATTGGTGCCCGGGATGGAGTCTTCAGGCATAGTCACCGGGTGGTCGCGGAATACGAAATTGTCAATGCCGTTGGGACTTTCGGCAATCGCGAAAAATGATTTGCGGTCATATCCCTCCATGCGGACCATGAGGACATATTTCCCGTTCCATTTTATAGCCCCGGAGTTGAGGGTGGCGTTCACGCCGATCCTCTCCATGAAATATGGATTGGTGGCTGGATTGAAATCGTATTTCCAGAAAGGTGGCACCATTGCCGCCGTGACGACGGGGTTGGCATAGCGGGTGTATACACCGTTGCCCGGCACCGGAATATTCGGGCGGGTGATGAGGCGTTCGTATTCCGCCATCACCTGGTCTTTGCGTGTGTTGAAGATATCCATAGAAATTATTTTGTGACAGCGAAAAACAGGCTGCCGTTTATGAGATTTTATTTTTATTTTTTGATCACTTTTATTGCCGGATCCTCACAGAATTTACGGAAATCGGTTTCCGCAGGATGCCCCGGATACGGCACATAGAAATGTTGTGGTTTGTCGTGTGCGTTACGCCAGACAGTGACGTATGCCACGGGATGTGATTTGAGGATCGGGAGAAGTACTGATGTATACCAGTCGTCCATCGTCACCGATTCGAGTCCTGTCTCTGTGAAGGCGGCTATTTTCCCTCTTTTTTCTGCTTCTGACGTCGCTATGGAGAGGACGGTGTCGGCTGTGTTGCGGTATTGTTCAAGCCCTTCTTTGCCATTGAAATGATATACATCCGCCCCGAGAATGTCGACATATTCATCGCCCGGATAACGTGCCATATATTTTTCAGCGGAGTCGCATCTGTCGGGAGAATATGCCCAGACCACATTGTCCACACCCTTTGAATCGAATTTTTCACGCATGATAGTCCACAGAGCTTTGTAGTCTTCGGGAGAACAGTTGCCGGTACCCCACCAGAACCAGCTTCCGGTGTGTTCGTGCCATGGACGGAATATGACTCCTATGCGGTTGCCGTCATTGTCTTTTAGCGAAAGGAGGAAATCCGCCACAAGGTCAAGCTGCTTTTCGTATGCCTCCCTCCCTTCCGGGGTGTTGACCATTTTGCTCACCGCAAGAGTATCTGAGGTAGACCAGCTGTCGGCTCCGGAAAGGGGATGATACAGGTGCCAGCTGAAAGTGTTGATTCCACCTCTGGCATCCTGCGCTATGGCTTGGGCGCGTATTGAATCAAACGGCACTCCGTCAAGATTTGCGTCCTTATTGAGTTCGATGGCACCGAGATCCCAGCTCATTACAGCGGGATATGCACCGGAGACTGCCACCATGTCGGAAACCCCGTCTCCGTTCCAGGAGTGTCCGTAGACCGGATCGTCATGATGTCCGAACAATACGGTATGCTGCTCCACAGCGTCTGAAAGCCTCTCTTTCAGCTGTTCCGCCGGAGTAAGAGGTGTCGTTTCTTCATTGGTTGTCTTTGTCTGCCGTCCACACGCCCATGTCCCGGCAAGAAGACAGGCTGCCAAGGCTGGAATTATAAATTTTTTCATATGGTTGTTTTTTTAATCTGCTTAAAGTTTGAAGGGATACATTCAGATCGATGCGACCATTGTGTCGTCCCGGCGGTTTTTTACCGCGCGGATATTGTCGATCTTAAGTATAGGTTTGCAGTCTACTCCGGTCTCTCCTCCGTTCCATAGGAATATCTGGAAACTCGCGAAATCTGCAGGACTTGAAAGGAATGAAGAGGCGCCGGATCCATCGGGTCCGTATATGAAATCTCTGATTGGTAGCGACATTGTGATCCATTCACCTCCGGTATGGTATGCCTCGGTCATAGTCCATGGAGACCATAGTCCACGGGCTGAATTATTCTGGAAATAAGTGTTGTTGCATCCGGGAACCGTGTTGCCGAAGATGTCGGTGCCTGCGTTGCCCATGGTGACTTTATCAGTCCCGGCGAAGATAAGTTGCATGGCACAAGCCTGCCATGCGGCGTTTTCGGGAATGCACAGTTCGAATTTGAGGCTCATGTCGTTGAAATCGGAGAAATCCACTATGTCGAACAGTCGTACACCCTCTCTTTCCGGATAATCGGTCGGGGAGTTCCAGCTCCCTGCCCAATATTCAAAAGAGAAGTGCTTGTCGTCCCATGCGTCTCTTCCCACAAGGGTTATGTCGCCGTCGCCGAGCCGTACGTAGTTGCCGCTGATGCCGGATCCATCGTTTTCGATGGGAGCGTTGTGCCATCCGTGGCTTCCGAGACCCGTGAGCCCGTCGAAATCAAACATCATTCCTCGGGTGTCGAGATAATGGAAGGAGCTTTGTCCTGATCCATATATGGAAGTCACTGTCAAGGCTCCCTCGACGGCTCCTTCCGGCACCTCGACTTCTATCGATTTCTGGGATATGCTTCTGATCGTCGCCGGAATCCCTCCGGGAAACGATACGGTAAGCGGAACGTTGGGGTCGTTGGCGAAGTATGCGCCGGATATAGTCACCACAGACCCGGCTGGGGCATATTCGCAGCTCATGGCGTCTATACGCGGGGCGGGAACGGAAACTTTGAAAGGGTAATCGACTATTGAGCCTGAAGACGTTATGAAGCGTGCCATGTTTGTCACCTCGCCCGGTATGTCGTTGGGTATGTCGACGGTGATGGCATGGCTGGAGACCATGGCGGGATTGATAAGCGCTTTCTGATCGTTGAACCATATCTGGCTCACATCTCCGAGGTTGTCGCCCTTGAATATCAGCCTTGTGCCGAGTGGGGCGCTCGCTATATGGGTATCCGCGGTCTTGACATCACACATGCTGACATGTTTTATCACAGGTGTCGCGCCCCTGTCTTTCTCTGCATCGGTCTCGCCGCACGACATCATGCCGATGGCAAGGATAAGGCAGGAGAGAGCCTTGAAACCATATTTTATGTCAGTTTCCATTTTTTTCATGTTGTTTAGACCGTTTCACATTTTCTGCGGAGCCGGATGTATTGGCACTCAAGGTCATATATTCGGTTAAAAATTGTCATTTTTCAGTTGTGTCTGGATCTTAACAAGCGGGACAGGCTCGGTAAAAATACAAACAATCGATAAAAGCCGGAGAGTGATATCGGACCCGTAGGTTGGCGGGCGCATTGGTCTTTCATGCTTTCGGATGCAAAGTTAATGGTATTAAGTTTAAAAAATTTGCACTATTTTATCACAAAATTCAATTATTATGCGAACAAAAGATTTTTAGAAGAAGACTTGGGGCGGTTACTCTAAAATTCAGTAGACGGGTTCTAAATTTAGCAGAGGGGGTAAATATAAAAGGTGTGTCCGAAAAACGGGCACACCTTTGGAACCAAATCTTTAATACCTTAGGATATCGTATCTTTTGTTATTTATTGCAGCACTTCCCCGCGTTTTTAGTGCAGGCGGAGCACGTCTTGATCTTGTGGTTCGCTTTTTTTATTATGTCGGTGGTTGATCGGTCGGATGAAAATACGGAATTCAGACCCTGGTCTTCCTGTGCGGGGTCACCGGTGTATGGGTCGCCGGGTTGCCAGCTTTTATGCACCGGATCCACGTTGCCTCCCCATCCCCAGAAATTGATGCCGTTCAGGTCATTGCCGTCTGCCATCAGGTTGAGCACGAACTCATAGTATGCGTCACGGCTTGCCGTGGATGATCCTTTGGCGATCTCCATGTTTTCACGAGGGAATCCGAATTCTTCCAATACGATAGGTTTGCGGGTGAGCGCCCGGTGGGATGATATGTACTCCCGGGTGTTTTCTATCGCTTTGGGAAGATCGGCTGCGAGACTTTCGGGTGCTACCCATCCCCAGTTGTATGGCCATATGTGGATATTTGCATAATCTATGGCGTCGGAATTGTGGATGCGTGCCCAAAGATCGATGTCGCCTTCGCATCCGTGTCTTCCTTCGCTTCCTGTTGACACAAGGTGGTTGGGATCAAGACTTTTGATAAGCCTGCCGGTGTCTGTGAGCCAGTCGTAGAATGCCTCTTTGTTGGCTGGATCGAAACATCGCGGTTCATTGGCTATCTGCCATGACATTATCGCGGGCGATTCGGAATAAGGTTTTCCCGTGATCGAGTTTACTCTTGACACGATATTGCGGACATGGTCTGCGAAAAGCTTTTTGGCTTTTTCGTCAGTTACAAATTTAGACGCGTATTTCATATATTTGTCATAGCCGTCGCGAAGCGGCACAGGAGCTTCACCATTGCCCGCCCACTCAAGGTATGTGCCGAAACCTCCGCTCCATTCCCAGGCGTTGTTGAGATAGATTACGGCACGCATGTCGCGTTTCTCAAGTTCGGCGATGAGATAGTCGAGACCCTCGAGAATATCCTTGTTGTATACACCGGGGGCGGTCTGCAGGGTCGGCTCTATATGAGAGGGGATGGATCTG
Source organism: uncultured Porphyromonadaceae bacterium (assembly GCA_947174235.1). Classification (GTDB taxonomy): domain Bacteria; phylum Bacteroidota; class Bacteroidia; order Bacteroidales; family Muribaculaceae; genus Lepagella. Next base: position 14,758 of record CAMWID010000035.1, read on the forward strand.
TCGCCGTCTCCTCCCGCAAGTATGCGCAGGTTGTCAATGCCTATCGCCTGCAGTGAGTCGAGTTCGGCGGCAAGTCTGTTTCGGTCACCGCCAGGTCCTGGAGAGCCAAGGATGGCGCCGTACCAGAAGTTTGTGCCGGCATATTTATATGGTTTTCCGCGGAGGATAAACTCCCCGTCTTCGGAAACGGAAACGAAATCATTGGCACGTGCCGGGAAAGAGGCAATTGCCATCATGAATAATATTATTGCGAAATTTACTTTTTTCAACATTTGGTTATATCGCTGATAATAGGTTGTAAACTATAAATTATAAATCGTCACTTGTCCCAGTTGTCGGTTCTGAACGGTACAAGAGGCATCCCGTAATTGTCGTGAAGTTTGCCGATCGCAAAATTCTTGAAACAATATCGCACGGATTTTATATCCTTGACTTCAGGTGAAGATACTTTTATGGTCAGCTTACCGAGATCGATTTCCGCCTGTGCGGGATGAAATACCCTGTCTTCTCCGGCTACCTCAAACCCTTCTATGTCTTCGTTTGGAGAGAATCCGTTCCAAGCGTTGTCGAAAGAAAGGATCGCGTGGTCGCCGTGGTTTTCCATCTCTTTAAATCTGGGATACGTGTGGGGTATACCCGGAATGCCGTAGGAGTATGTGGCGGCTGCGGCGGCGAGACGGTGACCGATCGGCCGCTTGTTGCGGGCGTGGATGTCATTGATCTCGTCGGGATATACGAGGTCGGAAGTGCAGACGATATGTCTGCCGTCGGAGATGTCTTCCCCTTTGTGCTGAGCCTCGCGGAACAATGCCGCCTCAGTGTTGTCGACACCTCCATATATCCATCCCGGCAGTTCCACAAAATAGAATCTCATATCGGGGTTGCCCCAGAGATCGCGCCAATGGTTGACCATGTCTGTCTGCCGCGAAGGGTAATAGTCATGTCCTCCGACATTCGATTCCCCCTGGTTCCAGAGGAATCCGCGCGCGGTATATCCCGCTATGGGAAGGAGCATCGCGTTGTACATCACTCCCACCCGTTCATATTCATTCATGGAAGGGTTGTTTTTCTCCTCTTCCATATTGCGGTCGGGGTATCGGGCGATTATATCGGCGGGTTCCCATCCTTCTACCTTTGATCCGCCGTAAGAACATGACACGATTCCGACAGGCACGTCAAGCAGGTCGCGCAACGCGGTGGCGAAATACCATCCCAACGCCGACAGTTCGCCGGTAGTGGCGGGTGTGCATTCCATCCAAGCCCCTTCGAAATTGTCTTTCGGCTCGTAGCTGCCGGCTTTGGGGACATTGACGAAGCGTATCCCTTTGCCGAGTTTGCGTGAAAACATTATCTGTTCGCCTGCATCTTCCACCGGCTGGTGCCAGAATCCTCTCAGCGGCATTTCCATGTTGCTTTGTCCTGAAGCGATCCATACCTCACCGGCAAGTACGTTGCTTATGTCGCGGGAGGATTTGTCAGACTCGTCGGTGAGACGTATTGAAAGGGGATCGAATGACGGCTTGGGAGTTTTGATCTCAAGTTTCCATTTTCCGTCTTTACCGGCGTTTGCGGATGCTGTCGCGCCCCATGATCCGTTGGCTGTGACCTTTGCTCCCGGAGAGGCTTTACCCCACAGGGCGACGGTGGTGTCAGCCTGCACCACCATATTGTCGGTAAAGATGTTAGGCATCTCTATCCTGGCTTGTGAGCACAGGGCGGATCCGATCAATGCGGATAGTAAAAAGAATTTATATTTCATGGTCTGGGTTCTGATTTTTCACAAAGTTAATCAGAATGCCCTAATCGTCAAAGGGAAAGAAATTATTGTTCAATTAATTGACAAGAAAGTGCAAGTCCGGTCATACGAGGAGGCGGTTGCGCTTGTATAGCTCCCGGAATTCTTTAGGAGAGCATCCTTTACGCTTTTTGAATATGCGGTTGAAATAGCTGATGTTGTTGAATCCGCAGGAGTAGCTTATCTCGGCTATCGAGGTGGTGCTGTCCACAAGCGCGCGGGTGGCATGTCCGAGCCGGACGTCGGTGATGTATTCCGAGACGTGCCGCCCTGTTCGCAGTTTAAAGAAGCGGCTGAAGGATGTCGGTGTCATTCCAGCCATGTCGGCGAGGTCGGAGAGGCGGATGTCGTCCTGATAGTTTGTGTCGATATATTCCTTTACTTTTAATATGCGTCTGCTGTCGGTATGCGCCGGGGCTTTGGCGAACGACGAAGAGGAAAGTATCTTTGAGTCTGTGCTCGTTGCGAGTTCATACAGGATACGCATGAGCAGGAGCATGCGAAAAAAGTTGTCGGGAGTTTTTGTCAGTTCGTCAAGGAGATGGTAAGTTTTCAGAATAGTCTCCTGTGAGAATGCTATTCCGTGTCTTGATTTCTCAAGCATGTCTTTTATCGGAGCCATCTGGTTTTTGCCCAGAAATGTGTCTCCAAACAGGTTTTTGGAAAATTGGAGTGTGATTTCATGAATCTTTGAAGACGTGCAGTTGTATTGTTCCCAACTGTGTTCGATTCCGTGACCTACGAGCACAAGATCGAGTTCGCCGATTTCGGAGACCGAATCTCCGACGACACGCGATGCATGTGGCGCGCCTGCCACAAAATTGAGTTCATAGTCTTCATGTCGGTGTATGGGATATGTGAACCGCTCCTTGTATCTGTCGACTAAATAGAAACAGTCTTTGTCTGAGAGGGGAGTTATTTCAGTGATAATTTCTTGTTGAAGGGTAGACATGGTTATGGTTTTCAAGGTGTAGGTCGGATATAAGGGGCTTTTGATAATCACGGGGCTTAATCAGTGTCCTTTAATCAATCCGAATGTAAAAGTAACTAAAAATAATTTAAAATGCGAATAATTTGATGAAATATTCCACAAGAAGAGAATAAAAAGGTAAGAAAGTGTACGAAAATGATCTTTTTTAGATATAATTTTGCAATAAAATAAATTTAACCTATGAGAAAGCTAACCTTAATATCATTGTTGACACTCTCTGCCGGATGTATGTCGGTATATGCCGAGACAGTGCATGTGTCCACTCCGAAGACATCACTTGTGCTTGACGCCGTCAAGGGAGAACCTCTTAAATTCGTATATTACGGCAACTCGCTGGGCGGAAATGATATCACAAATATTAATTCGGCTGTAAACCAGGAATTCGATGCCTATCCGGTATACGGACTCTGGCCTCAGAAAGAAGCCGCGATGAGCGCCGTACACGCCGACGGCAACATGACGCTCGACATGGGGGTGTCTGATGTCAGGACCAGGACAGAGCCTGACGGGTCTACCGTGACCACCGTGACCATGGCTGACAAGGTATATCCGTTTTATGTGGATGTCAACTACCGTACGTATCCCGGTAGTGATGTCATAGAGACATGGACAGTGACGAGCCATGATGAGAAGAAACCGGTCACGCTGACCCGCTTCATGTCAGGCTATCTCCCCATCCGCCGAAATGACGTTCACGTATCCCAGCTTTACGGCTCCTGGGCAAATGAGGGTAAGGTGGAGGAGGCTCCGCTTCCCCATAATCTTAAGGTGATCAAGAACAAGGACGGTGCCCGCAATTCCCATACCTCCCATTCTGAAGTGATGATCTCCCTTGACGGTAAGGGGAACGAACAGTCGGGGCGTGTCATCGGGGCTGCCTTGTGCTATGGCGGCAACTACAAACTGATGTTTGACACCGATGACAGCGACTACCATCATTTCTTCGCCGGCATCAATGAGGAAAATTCTTCCTACAATCTCAAGAAAGGGGAGAAGTTCGAGACCCCGGCTCTCGCGCTGACATATTCCGAAGAGGGTCTCGGCGGAGTCAGCCGGAATTTCCACAAATGGGGAAGAGAGCACCGTCTCGCCAACGGCGACAAGCTCCGGAAAGTGCTTCTCAACAGTTGGGAGGGTGTGTATTTCGACATCAACGAGTCCGGAATGGGGCAGATGATGAAGGATATCGCCGACATGGGGGGTGAGCTTTTCGTCATGGATGACGGTTGGTTCGGGGTAAAATATCCCCGTAAAAATGATTCGACCTCCCTCGGTGACTGGACGGTGGACACCTCCAAACTTCCGAACGGAATAAAAGGGCTTTGTGAGACTGCCGACAGTCTCGGCATACGTTTCGGCATATGGATAGAGCCGGAGATGACCAATTCAAAGTCAGAACTGTATGAAAAGCATCCGGAATATATAATCAAGGCATCCAACAGAGATGCGGTCGAAGGCCGCGGAGGCACACAGCTTGTGCTCGATCTTGCGAATCCAAAGGTGCAGGATCTTGTATTTAACGTGGTCGACACCCTTATGACCAATTATCCTGAGATCGACTATATCAAATGGGATGCCAACGCACCGATAATGAACCACGGCTCGCAATATCAGACAGCCGACAACCAGAGCCACCTGTATATTGATTATCATAAAGGTCTGGAGAAAACCCTGCAGCGTATCCGTGAGAAATATCCCGACCTCACTATCCAGGCATGCGCGAGCGGCGGCGGCAGGGCAAACTGGGGTATACTACCTTATTTTGATGAATTCTGGGTGAGCGACAATACCGACGCGCTCCAGAGGATATATATGCAATGGGGTACAAGTTATTTCTTCCCCGCGATCGCCATGGCGTCACATATCTCGGCGTCGCCAAATCATCAGACCAACAGGATTGTTCCCTTGAAATACCGTACCGACGTAGCCATGAGCGGCAGGCTCGGGATGGAGATCCAGCCAAAAGATATGTCTGACGAGGAGAAGGAACAGACACGTCGCGCCATATCGGATTATAAGAAGATCCGTCCTATAGTGCAGCAGGGTGATATTTACCGCCTTCTCTCTCCATATGACCAAAAGGGCGCCGCATCTCTGATGTATGTGTCACCAGACAAGAAAGACGCCGTATATTATTGGTGGAAGACTGAGCAATTCGTCAACCAGCAGCTGCCCAGAGTCAAGATGGCGGGTCTTGACCCCGACAAAGAGTATACTGTGACAGAACTCAACAGAGTTGACAACGCTCCGCTCCCTTATGAGGGGAAGACATTCAGCGGCAGATACCTGATGTCGAACGGACTTGAAATGCCTCTCAGCCATAATGTGGACTGGAACAAGCGCAATGATTATGCATCCAGAGTGCTGTTGCTCCAATCGAAATGATTCAAAGTTTCTGACGGCGTCAGAATGCAGTCTGAAATTTCCATAAAATGATGATACCGCCTTGCCCGACATATGAGGAAGGCGGTATCTCTGTTAACAGGGGGCTTAATGTTTTGTCGGGATGAAACTAATAAAATGGGATAAAAAAGAAATTAAATTTGTAAAATTTGTGGCAGAATGTTGCGTAATTGAAAAAATTGTTATTACTTTGCGTCGGTTTTGTACGACCGCCGTGAATCTCCGAAATAAAATCCCGGAGGCTTGCGGACCGTTTTCAGGTACTGCTCTTAAGTAAGAAGTGAATTGGATATGTCAGTGTCAAGTTCCCGGAAGCTTAAGAAAATTTGGTTTCATCAGTCAGTCGGCAGAGCATGGTTTCTACAGGATATATAAATTACTCTTATTTTCAATAATTACTCTTATTTTTCAATTATGAAAGCATCTGAAGTCATGGCGGATCTCCGTCGCCGTTTCCCCAATGAGCCTGAATATCTGCAGGCGGTAGAGGAGGTAGTCACTTCTATTGAAGAGGTCTACAATGAATATCCCTCCTTTGAGGCAGAAAATCTGATAGAGCGGCTTTGCATACCTGACCGGATTTTTTCATTCCGCGTGAGCTGGGTGGACGACAAAGGTAAGGTTCACAATAATATGGGCTACCGAATCCAGCACAACAATGCGATCGGTCCTTACAAGGGTGGTATCCGTTTTCATGCTTCGGTCAACCAGTCGATACTTAAGTTCCTCGCATTCGAGCAGACATTCAAGAATTCTCTCACCACTCTTGCCATGGGTGGCGGCAAAGGAGGCTCTGATTTCTCTCCGAGAGGTAAGAGCGACATGGAGATCATGCGGTTCTGTCAGGCTTTTATCGCGGAATTATGGCGTCAGATAGGTCCTGACACCGATGTGCCTGCCGGAGATATCGGCGTAGGCGGCAGAGAGGTGGGATACATGTACGGCTATTACAAAAAAATGGCGCGTGAATTTACAGGTACCTTTACAGGTAAAGGTCTTGATTTCGGCGGCTCCCTGATACGCCCCGAAGCCACAGGATATGGCAACTGTTATTTTCTTCTCAATATGCTCGCCACACGGGGTATAGATATAAAAGGGAAGAAAGTGGCTGTCTCCGGTTCCGGAAATGTCGCCACATATACCACGCGGAAACTTACCGAGCTTGGCGCGAAGGTGGTCTCCATGAGCGACAGCGGCGGTACGATCATCAAGCCTGAAGGCTTCTCCGAGGAACAGCTCGACTATATTTTCGAACTCAAGAACTATTATCGCGGACGAATCAGCGAGGTGGCGGAAAAATATGACGACGTGCAATATCTTCCCGGCGAGCGTCCGTGGAAGCATGTGAAGTGCGACATAGCCATGCCGTCTGCCACGCAGAACGAGATCGATGGCGACGACGCCCAGGCTCTTCTTGATAACGGAGTTATCGCTGTGAGCGAGGGTGCCAACATGCCCTCTACTCCTGAAGCTATCAAGAAATTCCTTGCCGCGAGAATATTGTATGCTCCCGGCAAGGCTGCGAATGCCGGAGGTGTGGCTGTGTCCGGTCTTGAAATGGCGCAGAACTCCCAGAAGCTCTCATGGAGCGAAGAAGAGGTGGACGCCAAGTTGAAAGCTATCATGAAGGATATCCACACGCAATGTGAGAAGTATGGCAAGGAAGAAGGCTCAGAATTCATCAATTATGTGAAAGGTGCCAATGTCGCCGGTTTCATGAAAGTGGCAAGGGCAATGATGGCGCAAGGTGTGCTCTGATCCTCGAAATCCCGTCAAAACCATAAAAACACAATCCATAAAGAAGAGGAGACTGCTTTGGCGGTCTCCTCTTCGATTCGTTGTGGGTTATGAGTGTTCAGTTTTGAGCCGTCTGTGAGCTCTGGGCTGTCTGAGCCTCGGCATCCTTGATCATTTTTTCGTTGGCGTATACCGTGATTTCCACGCGTCGGTTCAGGGCTCGTCCCTCAGGTGTGTCGTTTGAGGCGATATAGTCAGCCATAGGTATACCTTTCGCGGTGAGTCGGTCAGGAGCCACGCCGCAATTGATCAGATAGTTGCGTACGGAGTTGGCGCGTTGTCCGGATAGCTTCTCATTTACGGCATATGATCCGGTATTGTCGGTATATCCTGTGATAGCGACGTCAGTATCCGGATTGTTGATAAGGTTGACCGCGAATTTTGTTAGATCAGCCTGTGCCGAAGGATTGAGCTCATACTTTCCTGTCGGGAAAAGAATGCCGCCGTCAAATGTGACCTTTATGGCGCGCAGACCGTTGGAGTCGGTTGTCTCCTCCACTTTTGCCTGCTGTGCGAGTTCCTCCTGCAGTTCTTTCTGTTGTTTGTCCATTTTCTGACCTATTAGCGCCCCGGCGCCTGCACCTACCGCCGCGCCTATTGCCGCGCCGATGCCGGCTCCTTTACCGCCGCCGATCAGCGCACCGATTCCGGCGCCTACGGCACCGCCGCCTCCGGTGCCTATCAATGCCCCTTTACCGGTATTTGTCATAGATGAGCATCCGCAGGCTCCGATCAGAAGTGTGGCGGCTAAAAATGCCACTGTAAATTTTTTCATTTTCATAATTATCAACTTTAATTGATTTTTAAGTGTCTGCAAAATCCAAGCACCCTCTAAGGGAGTGTGGAGATATGTAAATATAACTATTGGTTAAACACATATGTTTATATCCAAAGCTTTCCCTTCCGCTAAAAATATATAACGGAAATAACAAGAGTTTCCATATAGCTCAATGGATTTCCGGGAGAGTATTACGAGAATTTCATCAGAAAAAAAGCGCGGATGTCCGCGCTTTTCTCATAATTCATTATGGATCTCAATTATTATTCCCCGAAAACATATCCCTTATATGGTAAATCCTGTTATGTATATAGGTATGATATGCGGTAGTATTGTCAAGGATTTCTCGGATGCCTTTTTTTTGAAGTCTTTTTAGGCAGGTTAGGCACTTCGAGTTGGGAGATGTCGACCTTTCCGCCTGAGCTGGAATCCTTGTTCAGGTATTCGCATCGCCCTTTCAGCGACACCCTGCCTCCGCTTGAAGCCTCGGCATATATTTTTTTTGTCGTTATGCCCGCCACAGATATGTTTGAGGCGCTTGACGCGTCCGCCTCAAGACCGGTGCCGTTGAAGTAACCGATGTTGATTTTGGCTGCGCTTGAGGTCTCAAGATAAATATTTGTGGCGATAGCCTTGTCTACCGATAGCTTTGAGGCGCTCGACATTTCGGCATCCAGCTTGCCGAGGTTTGCCGAGCCAATCTCCACAGTCGCGCTGCTTGAAAGGTCCACCTCCAGAGATTTGGCGGAGATGCCGTTGAAAGTGGCACGGGATGCCGAAGACATATCGAGGCTTAATTTGCCGGATATATTGAGATCCCCGTTTACCTGCAGGCGTGCGGCGGAAGAAAGATCCACTTCCTGGAGATCGGGAGAGGAGACCGTTATGATTGTCGGACCCTTGATGTTGTTATTGCCCCGGTTCTCGTAATGAGCGTTCAGCTCACCGTCTTTCACATATACCTTCAGGTAAGGTTCTGCGGAAGGAGTGGTGGCTATTTGTGCCACTCCTGTCGATTTCCCTTGTGTATAGACTATCCGTATGCCTGTAGAGGCGTCTATTTTAGAGAAATTGCCTATTTTTACGGTTTTTTTTACTGTGGCGTTTTTGATATTGCTGTCAGTCACAGATTGTCCTCTGGTCATGGAGCAACCCATCATGATCATGGCTGCTGCTGACACGGAGGTGAGAATGTAGGTCAATATTTTCATATTGCAGAATTTTATATTATTCAGATTAAATGGAATTTAAATAATTACAATAGAAAGATTTGGGGAAAGTCACGGTTTTCTGGGCATCGTTTTCTTCTTTTGGCTGTTTCCGGTGCAGTCCACGGGATTATTCTCGATAATAAGCCCCTGGTCTTTGACCATGCCGGCGGCTGAATGCTTTGATTTTTTATAGTTGCATCTTCCGATGGCGGATACTATCGATGCTGCCGTGGCTGTGCTGTTTACTGTGTTGGCACATACACCTTTGAGTTTGATGTCTGAGGCTCCGGAAGCTGTCGCGTTTATGGTATGCATGTCGGAGGAAAGAATCTGGACGACTGAAGCTCCCGAGGCGGAGATGTTGAGAATCTGCCCGGTCACGTGGGAGATATTTATGTCTGACGCTCCGCTTACCTTCACGTTAAGCTTGTCGGTTTTCAATGGACCCTGTACTGTGATTGAGGTTGCTCCAGAAAATTTTATCCCTTCGAGCTTCGGATTGGTTATGTATACGATAGTACGGGTTGACAGTTGACCTGGATTTTTCTTATAACCTATCTCAAGATTCCCGTCATTGTATGCTAACCGTATGCATTCGAGGGCTTTTGTGTCGCCGTGTACTTCCACAAATCCGTCGGATTCTCCCTGACTGAACACCACGTTTATCGCGCCTGTGGCGCTTATGCGGCTAAAATCATATTGAGTGTAGCGTCTGAGTCCTGTCGAGGATGCCGAAGTATTGGTCTGCGAACCCTTTTTTTTGCTTTTCTTATCTTTTTTCGCAATGGTCTTGGAAATCCGTCGGTCTGACTTGTCTTTAAGCACCTGTTTCCTTAACGTGAGTTCCTGCTTTTTTGCGGAGACTTCGTTTTTCCTTATAGCCGCATCTTGTTTACGTTTTTTTGCTTCCAGTTTTTTAATGGCAGCCTCCTTTTTACGGATGTCAGCCTCTAAAAGCCTGATTTGCTTCTGCAGGCTTTTGGTGGATTCATTTTTTGTGGCAGACCGGGAAGATTTTGTGGAATTATTGCTGCCTGCGGCACCGGATAAGGAAGTATTGCCGGCGAGGGCAGCCATTGTCCCGGCTCCCGCGATCATGGAGATAACAGCCACGGCTGTTATTATTATTCCCGGTCTTTTCAGAAAATTAAACGCTTTCATAATTTTGTTTCGGACGGTTTTATTTATAGGCGGTTATCCAATATTTGTTAAAACGCGTTAAGAAGAAGCCTGTGGAATCTTTCGGCGCCTTACATCATAAAGACATTTCAGAATTTAAAATGTGACACACAAAACAAAAAAAGTTATAAGTTTATTAAATTTATTTAAGGGCGTGTCTGCTAAAATTTCCTTCCGGTGGGTGAATTCGGCATACATGACTTTCTTTATCACTGCAAGAGCTGCATATATATGGTAGAGGCGGTGATAGTGAAGTTTTGGCTTTATATTTTACAAAAAAATGAGGTTATAATTGCTAAAACCACATTTTTAGAGTATTTTTGCATTTTAATAGGCTCATGGGAAATTCCATCGGGGTTTCTCTCAAAATACGGAAACTAAAAAATCTCTATAATTTTATGAATCTTTTTGATCAGATCAGCGAAGACATCAAGAAGGCAATGCTCGCACGTGAGAAGGTGCGTCTTGAGGCGCTGCGCGGAGTTAAGAAAGAATTTCTTGAGGCAAAGACAGCCAAAGGCGCGAATGGGGAACTGTCGGACGACATCGCCACTAAGATTATGGTGAAGATGGTGAAGCAGCGTAAGGAGAGCGCCAGGATCTACGAGGAGAACAATCGCCCGGAATTGGCTCAGAACGAATTGGCAGAGGCAGCCGTGATCGAAGAATATCTTCCCAAGCAGCTTTCAGAAGAGGAACTTGTGGCTGAACTCAAGGCGATCATAGCGGAAACGGGAGCCACCGGCCCTAAAGAGATGGGAAAAGTGATGGGTGTCGCAACAAAACGTCTTGCCGGCAGAGCAGACGGCAAGATAGTTTCTGCAAAAGTAAAAGAACTTCTTTCAAATAATTAATCCGCTGAGCGGTAGAAAATAATGCTGACATTACAGACGATAAAGGCTGATCCCGAATTTGTGGTGAGACGCCTTGCAGTAAAAGGGTTCGACGGAAAAGCCGTCATCACAGAGATTCTTGAAATAGATGCTGAGCGTCGCCGTCTCCAGCAGAAGTGTGACTCGGATGCGTCAGAACTGAAAAAGCTGGCAGCTTCTATAGGGGCTTTCATGAAAGCCGGAGAGAAGGATAAGGCGGAAGATGCCAAGGCACGTGTGGCATCAATCAAAGGGGAGGCAAAAGGTCTTCAGGATTGTCTTGAAGATTGCGAAACCCGCATGCGCGACCTTCTGCTTACTGTTCCCAATCTTCCGTGTGATGCCGTGCCTGAAGGTAAAACTGCGGAAGACAATGTCGTGGAGAAGACAGGCGGACCTATGCCGGAACTCGGTCCCGACGCGCTTCCTCATTGGGAACTCGCCAAGAAATATAACCTGATAGATTTTGAATTAGGTGTAAAAGTGACAGGTGCGGGTTTTCCGTTCTATATCGGGAAAGGGGCGCGTCTGCAACGTGCGCTCATACAGTTCTTCCTCGATGAGGCATGGAAAGCCGGATATGTGGAGGTGGAGCCTCCGTTTGTGGTGAATGCCGCATCCGGCTACGGCACCGGACAGCTTCCCGACAAAGAGGGGCAGATGTATCACGTCACTGTCGACGACCTTTATCTGATACCCACAGCCGAGGTGCCTGTCACCAATATCTATCGCGACGTTATCATTCCGGTAGGGGAGCTTCCTAAAAAGAATTGCGCTTACTCACCATGCTGGCGTCGCGAGGCGGGCAGCTATGGCAAAGACGTACGCGGCCTTAACCGCCTGCATCAGTTTGACAAGGTTGAGATCGTCCGCATAGAGAAGCCGGAAAATTCATACGCCGCGCTTGAAGAGATGAAAGGCCATGTGCAGGGTCTGCTTGAGAAACTCGGACTCCCCTGGCACATACTTCGCCTTTGCGGTGGCGACATGTCGTTCACGTCGGCGATCACATTTGATTTCGAGGTATGGAGCGGTGCGCAGCAGCGTTGGCTCGAGGTGTCGTCGGTATCTAATTTCGAGACTTACCAGGCAAACCGGCTCAAATGCCGTTATCGCGACGAGGATAAGAAAATCAAACTCTGCCACACTCTCAACGGGTCGGCTCTCGCGCTCCCGCGCATAGTGGCGGCGCTTCTTGAGAACAACCAGACTCCGGAGGGTATCGTAGTGCCGGAATGCTTGCGCAAATACACCGGATTCGACATTATTGATTAAATTTCCGTGGATTTTTGCAGAATCATGGCATGGGAATCTGAGAATAACTGATCAATCATTCACAACATAAAATAGAAAAAGTGGCAAACAACGGACCGGGCTATATCAGCAAAGATGAGAAATTGATTCCGATTGAAGATCCGTCAGGAAAATGGTCGGAGCTTTATCTTCTCCCGGAGTGGGCGGAGGAATATTATGATGTCTATACTGTCAAGAAGTATGGCAAGTGGGTTATGCTCAAGGCTCTGAAAAAGGAGTATGCCGACAAGCCCGAATATCGTGCCATGCTTGAGAAGGAGTTTGACGTCCGTTACAATCTTTGTCATCCAAATATTGTGATGGTGAATGATCTGGAAGTGGTTCCCGGTGTGGGTATGGCGATCATAACGGATGATGTCTACGGTTATTCTCTCCGAAGACTCATTGACGAGAAACGCCTTACCCCTAAGATAGTGCATAGGCTTCAGACCCAGCTGCTCGATGCCATGGAGTATATCCAGGAGAATCATATACAGCATGTGCCCATCACTCCGGAGTCTATTCTTTTCACGGAATATAACGAGAACCTCAAGCTTACCAATGTGGGATATGACCAGACAGACAGTCTCCCCGAGCAGGATACCCGTAAAGATATAGAGAGTTACGGCAAGGTTATCAATGAGGTGCTCGACAATCTGCCCGCCTCGTTACCCAAATTGAGGAAAATAGCCCGCAAGTGTGTAGACAAGGATCATCCTTACCGTACTGTGAGCGATCTTCAGCTGGCGATGGAACGTCGCAGTTCAGCCCAGCTGTATATATTCCTGTGCTGTTTTATTATTCTGATGGCCGCGCTTCTTGTCTGGCTTGTCAGAGGATGATATCAGGTGGTACCCAATATTCATAAATAATGGGGAAGTATGCCGTGAGGGATACTTCCCCTGTAATTGACAACCAAGGCGTCATGTCGGAGGGACGTCGCTGCAAGATATAACCAGATGATTGAGATCAGAAAAATTGAACCTACAAAATCCAACCTCAGAAAGTTTACGAAATTTCAGATCGGTCTTTATGAAGGGAATCCTTTTTATGTGCCGCCGTTGATCAGCGATGACGTCGCGACACTTTCTCCTGAAGTAAACCCGGCGTTTGATTTCTGCGATGCCGCATACTTCATGGCTTACCGCGACGGAAAACCGGTGGGCAGGATAGCCGGTATAATCAACCGTCAGGTCAACGAAGAGCATGGCAAGCAGAACGCACGGTTCGGTTTTATTGATTTTATAGATGATCCGGAGGTGTCGGAAGCGTTGCTTTCCGCTGTCGAGGACTGGGCGCGGGGGCAAGGTATGAAAAAGATCATAGGTCCTCTCGGATTTACGGATCTTGACCATGAGGGGATGCTCGTGGAGGGATTTCAGGAGCTTTCAACCATGGCGACTATCTACAACTATCCTTATTATGCGGCACATATGGAGGCGTGTGGATACCGTAAAGAGTCTGACTGGGTGGAATATCTCATGGAGGTGCCAGAGCAGATTCCTGACAAATACAACCGTATCGCTGACATCGTGAAGAAAAAATTCGGACTTCAGGTGCTGAAATACAAGAGTCGCAAACGTATCAAGAATGAATACGGAAGGGCTCTTTTCCATCTGATAAACGATGCTTATGACGGTCTTTATGAGTATTCGAGGCTGTCGGAGCGTCAGATAGATTATTATATCGATATTTATCTGGGGCTTCTCAATCTTGATCTTGTGACATTGATTGTAGACAAGGAAGGTCAGCTGGTGAGCGTGGGTATCTCGATGCCGTCAATGAGCCGCGCTCTTCAGAAGAGTAAGGGGAAGATGCTCCCTTTGGGATGGTGGCATCTCCTGAAAGGGTTGAAAGGGAAAAACGACAGGGTGGACCTTCTGCTTGTGGCTGTGAAGCCGGAATACCAGAACAAAGGCGCCAACGCTCTGCTTTTCCAGGATCTCATACCTTATTATAATAAATACGGTTTTAAATACGCGGAGTCGAATCCGGAGCTTGAGACCAATTCAAAGGTGCAGGGGCAATGGGATTATTTCCGGAACCGTCAGCACCGCCGCCGCCGTTCATTCTATAAAAATCTGTAACACAAGAATCGGATGAAATTTAAGGACATTTCTTCATTATTAAATCTTTCATCATTTCCGGTATGTATGGAAATGGTCACGTCTTGTGGCTCTGTCTGTCGTGTCAGCCATTATGATTCATCCTCTGAAGAAGATCAGCTGGCGTGGCTGTCTCATTATATAAACAATCCGGAATTGTTGTCGGAATCCGGAAGAAATGATCTGATAGAATGTTTTGTAAAATCATTTCCCGAGGTTTTCACAAAATGTGTGGATAGTGGAAATTACTTGGCGGATTCCTTTTTTCAGACTTCTCTTTTTTCAGAATTTAACGATGTGCCGTTTAAGGCAAATGTATCTCCTAAATTCAGATTTATTGATTTGTTTGCAGGTATAGGAGGGATAAGGATCCCTTTTCAAGAACTGGACGGGAAATGTGTATTCTCTTCAGAATGGGACACTGCTGCCAAAATTTCCTATTTTAAAAATTACGGAGAGGTTCCGTTTGGCGACATTACGAAAATTGAGAGTTCGTTTATCCCTTCTCATGATATATTGCTGGCGGGCTTTCCGTGCCAAGCATTTTCTATTATGGGCAAAAGACAAGGATTTGATGATACAAGAGGTACAATGTTTTTTGAAGTCGCCAGGATTCTTGACTATCATAAGCCTGAAGCCATTTTGCTTGAGAATGTCAAGCAACTGGTGACGCACGACCGTGGTAATACCTTTTCTGTAATAATGGAGACGTTAAGGGAGTTGGGATATCACGTGAAATGGAAAGTGCTTAATGCCCTTGATTTTGGTATCCCGCAAAAACGTGAAAGGGTTATTATCGTAGGATTCAGACACCATGATAAAATTGAAAAATTTGATTTTGAATTCCAAAAGATTCCTTATGATCTTAAATCGGTGATTGAAGATGATGAATGTGTGGATTATAAGCTGTTCGCATCTCCGGAGATTTGTAATAAACGTCAATTAAAGGTGCAGGGTAAGAATGTGTTTTATCCTTCCGTATGGCATGAGAATAAGGCGGGTAACATATCTGTGTTGCCTTACGCATGTGCTTTAAGGACAGGTGCATCGTATAATTATTTATTGGTAAATGGGGTACGTAGACCGTCCTCAAGAGAATTGTTGCGTTTTCAAGGGTTCCCGGAAAAATTTAAGATTTCTGTCTCGCACTCTGAGATCAGGAGACAGACAGGTAATTCGGTAGCTGTTCCTATGATAAGGGAGGTGGCAAAAAAAATAGTAAATCTACTATAAAATTAAGCGTATGGATTTTCCAAAGTTAAGAGATTCAAGCAGGATGAACCAAAGTCTTCATTCGTTAAGCAGCCTTCCGAATGATTCCATATATAAGATAGGGGCGGCTATAATATACATGGTATGTACCGGGAGAAAGGACATAACGGGGGATGACTGGGGAGATATTTTTGCCGATTCGATTAACGGGAAACATCTTGCAAGTCCTGTCGGAATCGCTGATGTCGTGAAAGACAATATCGGTTGGTCTCTGAAAACCGTAAAAGTAAGGGATCCGTTTAATTGCAAACAGATAAGGCTGATAAGCGGTAGATGTTCTCCTGATTTTTCTTATGGCATTACAGATCCGCATGAAGATGTCCAGAAGACTGGCGAGGCTGTGATTGCGATATGGAACTCTAGGGTTGATATAGCCATGAGTCATTATCATCCTTGTCGTACCGCTGTTTTGATAAGAGATGAAGAATTGAAGAAATTTTGTTTCTTTGAAGAATATCTGGAGCATTATAATATTTCCGAATTTAGGTGGGAAGAAAATCCCAGAGGCAATCTTGAGGGATTTGAGATAAAATCAGGAATAAAGAGGTTTGTCTGGCAACCTCATGGTGCTCAGCTGACAGTTATAACACGATTGCCTCGGATAAAACAATGTTTTCAATTACATAGTCCGGGGGTTGTGGATAAGGAAAAGTTTTTAGAATCAATAGGCTATACTCCAGAATGGGTGGAGATAATACATTGACGGAATATGAATGTTGAAAATATATCCCCCTATGATAAAGATCGGGAAAAGGGGAAGCAGGTGGAGGAGATGTTTGATTCGATCGCGCCGGCTTATGACTTCATGAACACGGCGATGTCTTTCGGGTTGCACCGCCGTTGGCGCGACAAGGCGTTGAAAGCGGCGTTGGCAGGAATTTCCGGACACGAACCGGGCAGCGGAAGCTCCGGGAAAAATAATGACGTGTCCGGGAAAACGGAAAGATGCCTGTTCAAGGCTCTTGATGTGGCAACCGGTACCGGAGATGTGGCTTTCAGGCTGCACCGTCTCATGCCGGATGCAAAAATCACCGGAATTGATCTCTCCGAAGGGATGCTGGATGTGGCACGCAAAAAACTGTCGTCATTTCCGGAAAAAGACCGCGTTCTCTTGGCTTTCGGAAAGGGAGACTGCATGAGTCTTCCTTTCGCTGACGATGAGTTTGACCTTATTACCGTGGCGTATGGAGTGAGAAACTTTGAGAACCTTGTCAAAGGACTTAAGGAAATGCGCCGTGTCCTTAGAAAAGGGGGAACACTCTGCATTATAGAACTTTCAGTTCCCGAAGGGAAAGTGTCCCGGTTCGGCTACAAGATATATTCGCGCCATCTGATACCTGCGGTCGGAAAGATGGTGAGCGGCGACAGCCGCGCCTATACCTATCTTCCGGAGAGCATAGCCGCCGCGCCACAGAGGGATGATATGGCTGCCATAATGAGAAAAGCAGGTTTCACCGATATCAAATGGAGATCGCTTACATTCGGGGCGGTCACATATTATATAGCGAAATAATGGATCGTAAGGATTTTGAAATAATGGCTCCCGTGGGAAGTTGGGAGTCGCTTGCCGCCGCGCTTGCGGCAGGAACGGATGCCGTATACTTCGGGATAGAGGGACTTAACATGCGTTCACGCTCAAGTTCAAACTTTTCGACAGACGACATGCGCATGATTGTGGAGGAATGTGATTCCAAAGGAGTCAAGACGTATCTGACGG
The DNA here is from genome assembly GCA_947174235.1 of uncultured Porphyromonadaceae bacterium. Lineage (GTDB taxonomy): Bacteria > Bacteroidota > Bacteroidia > Bacteroidales > Muribaculaceae > Lepagella. The sequence goes on from CAMWID010000035.1 coordinate 32,171, forward strand.
TAAATACCATCGTGTATGATTCCGATCTTCCCCGCATGCGGGAGATCATAGATGCTGCGAAATCCGCCGGGGTGTCCGCCATCATAGCTTCCGACATGGCTGCCATCCTTTATGCGAGGGAAATAGGGCAGGAGGTTCATATCTCCACTCAGGTGAATGTCACTAATATAGAGGCTGTGAAGTTTTACAGCCGCTTTGCCGATGTAATGGTTCTGGCTCGAGAATTGAATCTTGATCAGGTCTCTGAGATCCACAAAGAAATAGAAGCGCGGAATCTGACCGGTCCGGCGGGTCGCCCGATACGTCTCGAGATGTTCTGCCATGGAGCGCTTTGCATGGCTGTCAGCGGGAAGTGCTACATGAGCCTCCACGAGATGAATTCAAGCGCCAACAGGGGGGCATGCAACCAGATATGCCGCCGTTCGTATACCGTGCGCGACAGGGAGACCGATGAGGAGCTTGTGGTGGACAATAAATTTATAATGTCGCCTAAAGATTTGAAGACTATTCATTTCCTTGACCGTATGGTTGATGCGGGGGTTAGAGTGTTCAAGATAGAGGGACGTGCGAGAGGTCCTGAATATGTGCATGAGGCGGTGCAATGTTATTCGGAAGCTCTCGAGGCGGTTTGCGACGGCACTTTCTCTGAAGAAAAGGTGGCGGCTTGGGACGCGCGGCTTGAGAAGATATTCAACCGTGGATTCTGGAACGGTTATTATCTCGGGCAAAGACTTGGTGAGTGGAGTGCCAAATACGGCTCTTCCGCCACGCGTACAAAGGTATATGCCGCCAAAGCCGTCCGTTATTTCCCCAAGATCGGAATTGGGGAGTTCCAATTGGAAGCCGGCACATTGCGGGTAGGTGATGAGGTTGTGGTCACAGGACCTACCACCGGCGCGTTGATTTTCAATATAGAAGAATTGCGTGTGGATCTTCATCCTGTGGAAGAAGTCAGGAAAGGGGATCGCTTCTCGATGCCGGTTCCCTCTAAAGTGAGGGCATCCGACAGACTTTACAGGTGGAGTGCGGCAGAGGATATCCGCCGATGAAATCCCGGAGAACGGCGCGCGTTGCCACGTAAGGTCAGAGACATTCTTCTGTCAATTTCCGGGTACATGTGCCTTGTATTTCCGGATTTCGTTCAATTGCCGTGACTTCATCGGCTGATACGAATAAAAAAGCTGTGTCATAAAACAGAATTATTCGGTTTTATGACACAGCTTCTTTATTAGTATTTATAAACAAAAAATTGCTTGGAATTCAAATTGTGGCAGATCAGAAACCTGTCCAATGCTGTTTCCAGAGGCGGTTTCCGAGTTCGTCCCAGCGGTTGATGGTGGCGCCGAAGAAATCTTTTGTATAATCCGTCAGCAACGCGTCTGCTTCTTCACGGTTCCCTTCGTTCAGATATTGCACATATAGATTTTCGACCATCGGAAGCTCGCGGGCTCCTTTTTTCAGGAAATAGTCACGGGCAGGTTCGGTAAATTTCCTGCTTTGTCCCCATCTTATTGTGGCGAGCCGGTTGGGCTTGCGGTAACGCCACAGGGCGGCGTCGTCACGTTCACGGTGCTGTCCGCATATTTTCAGCAGTTCTGGCACGTCGGTTGTGCCGGCAAATATGGGGAAACGTGGAGACTGTCCGGGGTTGTCAAGACATATCCATGCCACTCCGCCCACGCCGTCGGGGAGCCAGTCGCGGCATTGTATGATTGTGGAATATGCGCACCATGACACGCTGACGGTGCGAATGTTGTGCATCGCGCTGTCTCCCATGGCTTCATACACGGCTATCTCGTCCGGACGCATCCATGGATTCGCAAACGGACTTACGATGCTGTCGGGGATATCGGCGGGTGAGTCAGCCTTCTTTGCCGGATTTTTTACTTTGAGCCGGTCGCACAATGCGTTGGGCGTTCCCTCATAATAAGATCCCAGAAGGCGTGCGACATCCTCCACACTAACCTTCTTCTCAGGTTTTACACTGAGGGGAAGCTCTTCCATCTTGTCGTTGAAGCCGGCAGACGGAGCAAGTTCGTTCATTATGAAAAGCTCGCGGACGCTATAGTTTTTAGGTTCTTTCATATAATTAGTGCCGCTGTAGGCTTTCCAGAAAGAGAATTCCTCTTTGCCGTCCCAGAGTCCCATTTTTTTCGCTACATCTTTCACATTGTCTGAAGCCATGTAGTTCTCTTTATCTTTCAGGTTCAGCTTTCCGATACGGCTCACGTTTGCCGACACAGCGATGTGGTCGTCAGGGATTCTTACAGCCGCCCATACTCCTCCTATTTTGTCGGGACCCTCTCCCTGTACTTCAAATATCCATACCTCTTTGGGGTCAGCTATTGTAAGGCATTCTCCGCTGTCGCCGTATCCGTATTCTTTTATAAGCTTGCCCATCAGGGAAATGGCATCGCGGGCGGTGGAGCAACGTTCAAGCACGACCCTTTCAAGCTCTTCGATCATAAACATGCCGTTCTTGTTTTGCATGGTGTCGCGGCCCGTATATGTGGTCTCTCCGATGGCAAGCTGCTTTTCGTTGAGGCACGGATAGGCGGTATCAAGAAAACGGAATGTGTGGCGTGCCTGAGGTATTTTCCCTTTTTCCTTCATGCCGTCAGTGCTTGATGCATATTCGGTATGCATGCGGCCGTCATATATACTCATGACTGTGTCATTGGGATAATCCTTTGGTTCTGTCACTTGCATCCATGTCCTGTACCAGGAGTCGCACGTGTGGCTGGTCATTACTGAACCGTCGGCAGATGCTTTCTTGCCGACCATTATGCTTGTGCAGGCATCTTTCGGAGACTGGGCGTGTACACCGAACGCCGACATAAGCGCTACTAAAGATAGTGAAATCAGATGTTTCATGATATTTGGTATATATTGTGTTTCCGTATTGACTCACTGCGTTTATTATATAAGCTATAATTATGGAGCCTATATATAAAGACGCGGTTGCTTTAGAAGCCAAAATTAATCAAAACGGGGAGGATATGCAAATGAATGGCGGATAGTTGTGGTCGGTAAAATGAAAATTCAGCCCTTTATTATATTAATGATTCGCTTTTTTGTATTGAAACGCGGTCGGATTTCTGAAAAAAAGATCTC
>CAMWID010000036.1 GCA_947174235.1 uncultured Porphyromonadaceae bacterium
TCAGCCCGGTAAAAAGAGAGGCTGCATCGTAAAACCTTAATTACGACACAGCCCCCGGGTTATTTATACATTAGTCAAGACTGTATTATGATTGTCAGGATTGTTGTTCCGGCAGAAGCCGGATGCGTTATGATGAATCATATCAGCATAAGAAATCCGCTTGAAGCGAGATGAGAAATATCTGATTCAAGGTCTGATTTCAGAAAGACGCGATCCTGGTCAGCGTGGTGTGACAGGAATTATTGTTCCGTCGGGATTGAATTGCAATCTGTCGATGCATACTTCACGGTGGATTCCCGGGGAATCATTCTTATATGCCGGATTGATACGGTGGTATACAATGATCCAGTCGTCAGTCCCGGGGATACGGAGCGCGGAATTGTGTGCCGTTCCGATAAGTTTCCCTTTCTGGGAAAGAATGACAGGATTTTCAGCCACTGTAATCGGACCGAGGGGGGAATCGGAAGTGCCGTATGCCACATGATAGTTGGGAGAACCGGTGTCATCCACGCTCCACATAAAATAATATTTGCCGTCTCGATAAATCACATATGGGGCTTCCCTGAACTGATAATCGGTGAGAGTGCCTCCTTCAGGAGTCATGACAGTGACAGTTTCAGGTTTGATTGAAACCATGTCGTCGTTGAGCTCGGCACCTGCCATATACCCGTTGCCCCAATAAAGGTAAGGCTTGCCGCTTGCCGGATCAATGAAGACATCCACATCGATTTGCTGACCGTGGCCTGTAGGCGATGAAGTCACGATCGGTTTTTCAACAGCGACGAATGGTCCGGTAGGATTATCAGAAACCGCTACGCCGATCTGTTTGCCGTCGTTGGTTTCAGGGTTCGCGCTGAAATAAAAGAAATACTTGTATTCTCCGTTGATCTTCTTTTCAATTATTGCCGGAGCCCAGGCATTGCCATTCGCCCAAGGCACCTGAGAGGTTGAAACATCGAGAATCACGCCTTCGTAATTCCAGTCTTTGAGATCGGGAGAAGAATAGCATGTAAAATATGTGCCGCCCCAGCCTGGGAAACTGTCAGTAGTTGAATATATATAATATTTACCTGTTTTTTCAGAATAAAGGATTTCCGGATCGGCGTGAAATTCCGGGAGTGCCGGATTCTTGGTTTCTTTCAGATAAGAGGGGAACGCTTTCAGGAGACGGTTGTATTCATCTTCAGTGATCTGCATTACGGTGCCATGGCGGGGATGGAAATCCATGGAAATGGAGGAATCGATCACCTTGAAGTTGTCAAGGTCGGTTGATTCTGTGAATTGGTACTGCCCGTTCATGTAAACGTCATACATTAGAATATACTTGTCAGATCCGATAAGCTTGAATGTGCCGGCGCCTTCAACGGCTTTGTCCGTCTGCTGCTTATAGTCGGGAGATTCGGTCCATTTGCCGGAAGTGAGATTTTTGGTAGTCGCTTTTTTAATACCGTTGCCGTGCCCCTCCGTCTTGTAGAACATGTGGTAGAGTCCGTCTTTGTATACTATATCCCCATCGATACATGATTTCTTGTCTTTCGGTATAAAAAGAGGCTTCGGCTTACCGATGAAATCAGTAAAATCGTCATTGGCGTAGGCATAATATATGATGTCAGGTCCGTTGCCGTGCTGCATAGACCAATATACCATATATTTCTTGGCGTCGCGGTCGTAGATTGTCTGTGGCGCCCATACGCGTTTGAGATTTTCGTTGCCTTTGTAACGTTTCTGGATATTGATCACAGAGGGAGTCCAGTTGATAAGGTCATCGGATTTCAGAAGAGTGAGACCTCTGTTGGAATCCCATCCGTTGGTGCTGACCATATCGGTGACCACCATATAGAAATGTTTGCCGTCTTCGGTACGGATGATATGTGGGTCACGAACTCCTCCGGTCTCGCTGATCAGTCTGGAGTCGATTATGGGGCAGTTGTCGTTGAGGGATGTATAGTTCAGTCCGTCGCGGCTTACCGCAAACTTTATAGCCTCGTCCCGTTTGTCATTGCCCGTGAAATAAGCGAAAAGATACGCGCTGAAAGGAACTTCCTCCGCGTGTGCCGGCAATGCCATCCACGACAAAATCACCGCGAGTGCCGGAATCAAAAAGATCTTACGGTCTTTCATAAATAAATTTTAAGTCGTTAGGGGCGGCAAGGTAGTGGAACCCGTCGTGCCGCCGCAGTTGAAAAAGGATTAAAGAATTTTAGAATGCAAAGATAATCTATCTTTCTGTTATTTTAGAGTTGTAATCGTTCAAAAGGGATATAAAATCAATTAAAATCAGGATAAAAACTGATTGTTGGGCTACAATGCAACATTAAGGCGGCAATTTGAACGAAATGTCCTTTAGAAAATGGACATAAATTAAGTATATTTGTATCCCGAATCGTAATACATCAATAAGAGATAAAATATTAACCAAAAAAATATAGAATCATGAATCTATTTTCACTTGAAGGAAAAGTAGCCCTCGTGACAGGAGCCGCCCACGGCATCGGTTTCGCCATGGCGTGCGCGTTGGCGGAAGCCGGGGCGAAAGTGGTGTTCAACAGCTCGAGCCGTCAAAGTCTCGAACTCGGTCTTGTCTCATACAAAGAGAAGGGCATAGACGCCAAGGGATATGTGTGCGACGTGACAGATGAAGAGGCGGTAAAGGCTATGGTGGCAGATATAGAGGCGACTGTAGGGGTTGTGGATATTCTTGTGAACAATGCCGGAATTATCAAACGTATTCCTATGGAGGAAATGGCAGTGGAGGATTTCCGCAGGGTGATCGATGTGGACCTTGTCGCTCCATATATCTGTGCGAAAGCTGTTATTCCCGGCATGATCAAAAAAGGTCATGGCAAGATTATCAATATCTGCTCTATGATGAGCGAGCTTGGCAGGGAGACGGTCAGCGCTTACGCTGCGGCAAAGGGGGGATTGAAGATGCTTACCCGTAATATCTGTTCGGAATATGGCGAGCATAACATCCAGTGTAACGGTATCGGACCCGGCTACATCGCGACCGAGCAGACTGCTCCGCTTCGGGAGCTTCAGCCCGACGGAAGCCGTCACCCGTTTGATAAGTTTATCATTTCCAAGACCCCTGCTGCACGTTGGGGCACGCCTGACGATCTCAAGGGACCCACAGTGTTCCTTGCTTCGGACGCATCTGATTTCGTGAACGGGCATGTGCTTTATGTAGACGGCGGTATCCTCGCATACATCGGCAAGCAACCTAAGTGATGGAAGCTGTATTCAGTTATATAATCGGACTTGGTGCCGCAGTTATGATGCCTGTGATCTTTACGATCTTGGGCGTCTGCATCGGCATTAAGTTCGGCGACGCGCTGAAATCGGGACTGAAGGTTGGTGTCGGTTTCGTGGGCTTGTCGATAGTGACGGCGTTGCTGACCTCCGCGCTTGGACCTGCATTGAACACAGTAGTAGAGATCTACGATCTTCAGCTTAAAGTGTTTGACATGGGATGGCCTGCGGCAGCCGCAGTGGCTTACAACACTGCGGTGGGTGCATTCATCATCCCGGTCTGTCTCGGAGTCAACATCCTTATGCTCCTGACCAAGACCACACGCACGGTAAACATCGACTTGTGGAACTACTGGCATTTCGCATTCATCGGCGCTGTGATCTATTTTGCCTCCGGATCGCTTGCCTGGGGATTCTTTGGGGCGATAATCTGTTACATAGTCACATTGATCCTTGCAGACATCACCGCAAAAAAGTTTCAGGGATTTTACAAGGACATGGATGGAATTTCTATTCCCCAGCCTTTCTGTGCGGGATTTGTGCCTTTCGCGTGGGCGATCAACAAAGGTCTTGACAAGATACCCGGCATGAACCGTATCGAAATCGATGCAGAAGGGATGAAGAAGAAATTCGGATTGCTTGGAGAACCATTGTTCCTCGGAGTGATAGTAGGTATGGTCATAGGATGTCTCACATGCTCCAGCGGCGGTGAGATAGTCGATAAGATTCCATATATCCTCGGACTCGGAATCAAGATGGGAGCAGTGATGGAGTTAATCCCGCGTGTCACCGTCCTGTTTATAGAAGGTCTGAAACCTATTTCCGATGCCACCCGTCAGCTTATCGCGCGTAAGTTCAAGGGTGCCGACGGACTTAACATCGGCATGAGCCCGGCGCTGGTGATCGGACATCCCACTACTCTTGTGGTATCGTTGCTGCTTATACCTGTGACACTTGCCCTCGCGGTATTCCTGCCCGGCAACCAGTTCCTTCCGCTTGCGTCGCTTGCGGGAATGTTCTATGTGTTCCCGTTGGTTCTTCCGTTTACCAAGGGGAATGTGGTAAAGACATTTATAGTGGGTCTTGTTGTGCTGACACTTGGTCTTTATATGGTGACCAACCTTGCTCCATGGTTCACGCTCGCGGCTAAGGATGTCTTTGCCACTACAGGAGATTCTGCTGTGGCAATACCCGCAGGATTTGAGGGGGGAAGCCTCGACTTCGCATCATCTCCGCTTGCGTGGGTGATTTTCCAATGTACTGAAAATCTGAAATGGATAGGAGCCGGAATCCTTGTGGTCGTAACCATGGGGATGATGTGGTGGAACCGCGTGAATATCATCCGCAACCAGAAAGCGATGATAAAAGCAAACTCAGATAAAATACAAACAACTGAATGATATGAAAAAAATATTGTTGACAGCCGCTCTTGCCGTCGCAAGTCTTACGGCGGGGGCGGAGACATCTTACAGTATGCTCCGTTGCGTGCATCCGGACGATTTCAAGCATTATACCACTGACCAGCTGCGTTCACATTTCGTGATGCCTAAGGTCATGGAGCAGGATAAGATCAATCTTACCTATTCAATGTATGACCGCATCATCTTCGGTGGTGTGGTGCCTGTCGCGAAGGTTGTGGAGCTTGAGACAATCGATCCTCTGAAGGCCAATTATTTCCTGGAGCGCAGGGAACTCGGAGTTATCAACATTGGCGGTGACGGAATTGTGAATGTCGACGGCAAGGATTACGAGCTGCATTTCAAGGATGCACTCTATGTGGGAAAGGGTAACCAAAAGGTTACATTCCGCAGCAAAGACGCGGCGAATCCTGCAAAGTTCTATATCAATTCAACTCCCGCGCATAAGGAGTATAAGACCCAGTTGATCACTATTGACGGCAGGAAAGGTTCTATCAAGGCAAACTGCATCAAGGCAGGCAGTATGGAAGAGAGCAATGACCGTGTGATCAATCAGCTTATCGTAAGCAATGTGCTTGAAGAGGGTCCGTGCCAGCTTCAGATGGGTCTTACTGAGTTGAAACCCGGAAGCGTATGGAACACGATGCCGGCTCACACTCACGACCGTCGAGTAGAGGCTTATTTCTATTTCAATGTTCCGGAAGGGAACGCGATCTGTCATCTGATGGGTGAACCTCAGGAGAACCGTCTCGTGTGGCTGCACAATGAGCAGGCGGTCATGTCTCCGGAATGGAGCATCCATGCCGCCGCCGGGACATCAAACTACATGTTCATCTGGGGCATGGGCGGAGAAAACCTTGACTACAACGACATGGACAAGATCCAGTATCTTGAAATGCGTTGATACGGATTTCAAGATAGTGTTCTAAGCAACGCGCTAAATAAACTGCGGCGACATCTTTTCGGGATGTCGCCGCAGTTTATTACAGAGGATATTTTATCTTACTTTTTGAGGTTGAGGATACAGTCGGTGACATGGTTTTCGATACGGGCTGCAAGGTCGGCGCCTTCAGCCTTGACAAATTTGTTGCCGGTCACATGCTCGTAAAGCTCGATGTAGCGTTCGGATACGCTTTCGATAAATTCCGGAGTCATCTCGGGGACAGTCTGACCTTCTTTGCCCATGAAGTTGTGGTCGATGAGCCATTGGCGAACAAACTCTTTGCTGAGCTGACGCTGTTCCTCCCCTTTCTCGAAACGTTCCTGATAGCCGTCGGCATAGAAATATCGGGAAGAGTCGGGAGTGTGGATCTCGTCTATAAGGATCACCTTGCCGTCGCGGAGTCCGAATTCATATTTTGTATCGACGAGGATGAGACCTTTTTCGGCAGCCATCTTTGTGCCGAGTGCAAACAGCTTGCGTGTGTAGTCTTCCATCACCTTATAGTTTTCCTCGCTTACGAGCCCCTGGGCGATGATCTCCTCGCGTGAGATGTTTTCATCGTGGCCTTCGGCAGCCTTGGTGGTAGGGGTGATTATCGGTTCGGGGAAGCGTTCGTTCTCACGCATGCCGTCAGGGAGCTTCACTCCGCAGAGTTCACGGCATCCGTTCTTGTATTCACGCCATGCGCTGCCGGTGAGGTATCCACGGATGATCATCTCCACAGGGAAAGACTCCGCTTTAAGACCCACTGTCACCATCGGGTCGGGAACAGCGAGTTTCCAGTTGGGGACGATCTCAGCGGAAGCGTCAAGGAAATAAGCGGCGATCTGGTTTAACACCTGTCCCTTGTAGGGGATACCTTCCGGAAGGATAACATCGAAAGCGGAGATGCGGTCAGTCGCGACCATCACCATTACGTCGTCGTTGATTGTATACACGTCGCGAACCTTGCCATGATAAACGGCAGTCTGACCGGGAAATTGAAAATCGGTCTTAACCAATGTAGTTGCCATAGCTGATGAATATGATTAGAAATTTTTTGCGAAATTAGTGATTTTTGCCGACATAAAACATGATTTGGCAGTTAAATAAGAATTAAAATATAAATCAGTCGGAATTACATCCTTGATTTATCAGGATTCATTGATAAGACAACCCGCTTTCACGATATCACATCGGGGAAGCGGGTTCTTGATATTAATCAATTCAATTCTTGCATGATTTCTGTTTTGATTTTATATTATAACAAAATTAGGACTTTAACAACTGTTAAAATTCATAGATAATCAATAAATAAGGAATATCCGGTTTCTCCTGTTATCAGTCTCCGGAATTTTCCGGGTACCGTAGTTTATACCATTGCTCTGAAAAAATCATTTTCATATAAGTGTGTAGATGCGTTTTTTTAATTCAAAATTTATGAGATAAGTAAATTTTGTATAAATTTGCATGCGGATAGGATTTAGTTAATAAAAATTCATGGAATCGAAAAAATTTTTACTTCAGGAAAAAGATATACCGACAGCATGGTATAATGTAATGGCAGAGATGCCGGTCAAGCCGCGTCCGCTTCTCAACCCCGCTACAAAAGAACCTCTTAAAGCGGAAGATCTTTACCCTCTGTTTTCGGAAGAGGTGGCGCGTCAGGAATTCAATGATACCGACAAATGGATTGAAATTCCCGACGAGGTTCGTGAGATGTACCGTATATGGCGTCCTACTCCTCTGGTACGTGCCTACGGTCTTGAAAAGGCACTTGACACCAAAGCGCATATTTATTTCAAGAACGAGAGTGTAAGTCCGGTAGGTTCCCATAAACTTAATTCGGCTATACCTCAGGCATATTATGCAAAAAAACAGGGAGTGACCAACATCACAACCGAAACCGGTGCCGGACAATGGGGTGCCGCGCTTTCGCTTGCCGCGAGACATTTCGGTCTTGAACTTGCGGTCTATATGGTGAAAGTGAGCTACCATCAGAAACCTTATCGCCGTTCTATAATGGAGACTTATGGCGCGGAGGTGATCGCCTCACCGAGTATGTCGACAAAGGCGGGTAGAAAGATCATTACTGACCATCCGAATTATCAGGGATCGCTGGGTACGGCTATCTCCGAGGCAGTGGAACTTGCCATGAGCACCCCCAACTGCAAGTATACCCTCGGTTCCGTGCTGAATCATGTCGCGCTTCATCAGACTGTCATCGGACTGGAAGCGGAACGCCAGATGGAGATGGCTGAGGAATATCCCGACATTGTGATAGGGTGTTTCGGAGGGGGAAGCAATTTCTCCGGCATCACATTCCCGTTCCTGCGTCATAACTTTTCCGGAGAACGCAACACCCGGTTTATAGCTGCGGAGCCGCAGTCTTGTCCGAAACTCACGCGGGGTGTGCTTCAATATGATTTCGGCGATGAGGCGGGCTACACTCCCCTTATCCCCATGTATACTCTCGGACATGATTTCGCTCCCGCCAACATCCACGCCGGCGGTCTCCGCTATCATGGTGCGGGAGCCGTAGTGAGCCAATTGCGTTCTCAGGGGCTGATTGATGCCGTAGACATTCCTCAGACGGAGACCTTCGCGGCTGCACACCTGTTCGCACGCAGCGAGGGGATAATCCCTGCCCCCGAAAGCAGCCATGCGATAGCGGCTGCCATCCGTGAGGCTAAGAGAGCCAACGAAGAGGGTACCGCTCCGGTCATCCTGTTCAATCTGTCGGGTCACGGTCTGATTGACATGGCGGCTTACGATCAATATCACACCGGCGACCTTTCCGACTATGAAGTGCCGGCAGAAGAGATCAGATCGAACACCGACAAACTCGATAAAATCATAAAATGACTATCAACCGGAGACGTCGCGTTCAAAAATACAAGATGAAATCAGCTTTTTATGAACGCCCGTCCACGCGGTTAATATAAATTTAAGAGGCGATCCAATCGGACCGCCTCTTTTATTTCTGATTAAACAGAAAATAGATTTTATTTGGAGAATTTGTCCTGAATAAATTCAGTGGCTTTCTCTTTTACTGTTTCGATAACTTCTTTGCCTTTTTCAGTGCTGGCAAACTCCTGAACTTTCTCTACTGCCTCTTTTACCTTCTCATCTTTAAGAAGATCCGCAGCTTTGTCTTTTAATTCGTCTAACATAGTTATTTTGTTTTGGTGATGTAATTATAACAAACAAAAGACCTGTTAGGTTGGATATTGCTCCGTTAGGGGGTGGGTTGTATAGCCGGCTCCGAGTGGGTCGGCTACATGACGATTACAGTCTTATCGTTTTAGCTTTACCGTTGTATGTGACGGTCTTTCCCGTTTTTGCAGGTGTATTGCCGGAGGCTGTGGCGCTGTCGACTTTTGTTATGCGGAATTTACGGTTTTTCAACATACCCGGAAAGTTGCCGTTGCGGTCACTGATCGAGAGTGTGTTGTCTGCATCGTTCCATGAGAATCTGATTTCCGAGTATTTCCCGTTCTCATAGTTGTAGTTGTCAAATTCATCCTCATAGAGAATGAAATCTCCGTCCGCACCCGGATAAACACGGATTTCGAGATTATCCCATTTCTTCTCAGTGGAATACTGAACATCCGGACCGAAGGGAATAATGCTTCCGGCTTTTACGTACAGTGGGAGGATATCCGGGGTTACAGCCTTATTATCCGTCGTGCCCCCTCCCAGACGTTGGTTGGTCCAGAAATCCCACCAGTCGTTCCCTGCCGGAAGATACACATCCCAATTGTTGACAGAGGGCTTGGTGACAGGCGACACGAGAATATTTCTTCCGAAGAGGTATTCATTTCCGATTTCATAGGTTTTCGTATCAGCCACATAGTCCATTACGAGCGGACGCATAAATGTGCCGTCGTTATTGGAAACATCCCAGGATGTGCTGTATATGTAGGGAAGAAGGCGATAACGAAGGCGGATCATGTCGGCGATTGCGTCATACCACACTTCTCCCGGATTGCCGAACTGCCAAATTTCGCGCGGCACCTCTGTGCCATGGGAGCGCATCATCGGGCAGAATGCCCCGAATTGAGCCCAACGGGTGTAAAGTTCTTGGTATTCAGGATTCTTGGCACCGCCTCCGGCATTCCATCTGCCCGCGAAGAACCCGCCTATGTCGCTGTTCCAGTTGGGAATGCCCATGAGAGTGAAATTGAGGGCAGCCGGTATCTGGTTTGCAAGGGCTTCCCAGGTAGACACGACATCTCCGCTCCAGGTGTTAGATCCGAGACGCTGCTGACCGATGTGTCCCGAACGGGTTAGGATCACTACTCTCTTATCTTTATTCTGAGCCTTTTGATGGGTGGCGATACCGGTGTTGTGCATCAGGGAATATGCATTCTTGACGAATCGATACGGTCCTGCAGCTGTCATGACATCGTAGTCCGATTCTTTTCTCTCGATATGGTCAGGTTCGGTAGAATCAAGCCACCATCCGTCGTTGCCGATATAACTGAAGATCCCGTTATTCAGATATTTCCAATAGATATCGCGGGCTTCATTGCTAAATACGTCGTATGGTTTTGCTCCGCTGTTGGGTGGCCATGTAAGAAAATCAAGGATATGTCCTTTGGAATTTTGTTCCTGATATTGGGGAGTCCTGGGTCCGAAACCGGGCCAGCTTACTATCATAAGCTTTGCATTATTTTTGTGGATTTCGTCAATCCATTTCTTAGGGTCAGGGAAATTGTTACCGTCAAAACATTGACCGTTCCATGCACTGTCGGTATGGTTGTATTCGGGCCAGTAGCGCCAGTCCTGAATCATGCAGTCGATCGGAATCCCGAGTTTGCGGTATTTTTTGAGAACGTCGAGCGACTCCTGTTGAGTGACATAACGTTCCTTGCTTTGGAAGAAGCCGTAAGCCCATAAGGGAATCATCGGGGCGTGTCCGGTCAGTTCTCGCACATCGGCAATAATTCCGTCGGGAGTACCCCCATAAATGAAATAGTAATCGGAGACATCGCCAATCTGAGAAAATTCCATCAGCTGATTAGTGTCGGTATAATCGGATATGGAGTAGTTGTCAAGATAAACCGCATATCCCTTCGTAGGAGACATGAAATAGGGGGAATATGTAAACATATTCTCATTTTGCAGATGATGGGAAGAGTTACGTCTGTTGAATTTTCCGTCCATGATCTGACCTATGCCATATACCGGTTCATCTTCATCAAGCATGAAAGATGTTTTTACACGATATGAGTCTACACCGCCATGGCTTTCCGGAGAGAAGGATGTGGAATAGTCGGAAAGGATGCCGATGCCGTCAGGAGAAGCAAACTCAACAGCTCCGGTGTTGGTATTGACCGTCACTTTTACTACATCTGATTGGGCTGTCATAAGATTTCCTGATTTTATAGTCTTGACGTTTACCTGTTCGGGAGTCTTTATGACAACAAGACTTTCGGGGAGAGAGGTTACAGACTTGGGGTGTTTGAGCACACGCACGACTGAGGGTGTGTAGAAAGTGACATCTATGTCCATTCCTCTTGCAGAGCATTCCAATTGTGGAGATGCAGCCTCGGCTGAGAGTGTAAATGCAGCTGTCAGAGCTAACGCAGAGATGATTCCAGATTGTTTCATGGTGTTTGAGTGTTGTTGATTCAATGTTGCAAAATTAGGGCAATATGTTGAAATGCAGACAACACTCATGTTGAAATCAGGGACAATTATGTTGAAATTGCGAAGGTTTGCAACCATAACGCTCCTGAAAACACTTGCTCATGTAGCTCGTGGAGCTGAATCCGGTCTTTTCTGCGATTTCGGTTATTGACAGTTTCCCTTCCTTAAGCAAGGTGGCGGCTTTTCTCAGCCGTATGTCTCGGATAAAAAGACTCGGGGAGCGGTCGAGCAATGAATTCAGTTTACGGTAAAGTCCGGTTCTGTCCATACACAGGTCCGAACTTAATTGAGCTACGGAATACCCCGGAGAGTCAAGATTCTGTTCCACCAATTCCATGGCGCGTGCGATAAACGCCTTGTCGTCGTCCGAGAGTTCGGACGATGAGTCTTTCTCTTCCGATGCCGGTTGATGCTCAGGAGCGGGAACTTCCGATTTATATCTGTCCACCTCCTCGATCAGTTGGCGTATTCTGGATAGAAGATATGTTTCACGTTGTTCCGCTTCGATGTGTCTTTTTGTTCGTCGGATATATAACTTAACTGAAATTATAGTTGTCAAGATCAGCAATATGGCATAAATTGTTTTTGCCAAAGGAGTAGACCACCAGGGATGGAAGATGGTGATTTTTAAAGACGATTCCAGAGAATGAGGCAGATTGCTTAGACGAACACGAAAAAGGTATTCCCCCGGAGGGATTGCGGTATAAGTTGTGGTCAGCATCCTGTCTTTCACGTTTGCCGACGTTGCTTCTCTCCATTGTGGATCTATCCCTTCAAGCAAGAAATAGAACTTGGGATCGGGACAGGTATAATCCGGATCTGTTACTTCAAACGTTATGAAATTCTGATCATGGGCAAGGGATATTCCGGATGTTTTGGCAAGAATATTTTGCAGAACCACGTCACCGCCGTATTCCTTAAGCGGTTCTATTCTATTTGCATTGATCAGTATTCCTGAAAGGAACGGTTTTGATGCATGGCTTATAGATAGGGAATCTTTGGGGATGAAGATGCTGTAAGAATCGGGCTCGCTGAAAAACACACCTCCATTGTTTGAGATGAAAGTCGCTCCGCTGCCATATTCGCCTGCATATTTTGTAGCAACATTGTCGCTCTCTTCAATTATGATTTCCTCATCAGGGTTTTCGGGAAATATTAGTCTTGAGTTTTTTCCGTTTCTGTTGATACGGATTGTGCCGTCGTTTCCTTCTGAAAATCCTGAAAAGGCTTGATGTCCGATTCCTTTATCCCGATGATCTTTTGAAATTGAGAAATGGTTATAAAGATAAGGATTATAGAAAAAGATCCCCCTGTTTAAAGTCCCGACCCATATGCCTCCCGATTTGTCAACTGCAATAGAACTTAATTCTGATGCGAGAATATTCCCTGATTGAGTCCGGATATGCTGTAAATGGGAAACGGCAAATGTCGCGGGATTAATTGAGAGAAGTCCGTCGGTCGTGCTGATAAAGATATCGGAATCTGTCACGGCAAGTGTGTTAAGCCTAAGATTTGATTCCAATATTTTGCTCCATTTTTGCGATGCCGGGTCAAACATGAAGAATCCGCCTACACCCCCGTTCCGGATTTGATAAAACTTATGGTTAGCTTCCACCACATGAGAGGTGAAAGAATATTTGGGCTGCTCTTCAGCCGGGTATGCAGCTACAGAATATAATACCTTGCCTGATTTCAGATCAATACAGCTGACGTCTCCGGAACGGTAGAACAGATAAAGGTTGTCATCATCAGTCATGAGATCAAGAAGATCGCCTTTCCCGATTTCAAGAGGAATGGAAATAGACGAGTCCGGCTGAAGTAAACCGGCGGCGGATACAACCCACAGTCTTCCGGAAGAGTCGGCAAAGAGGTCGAGGACTTCAACATTTACGCCACAATCTCTAAGCGTTGAGCAGACATCGGTGGAATAAATCTCGGTGTTTAGGTCTACGCATTGGAGTTTGTAGCGGTTTTTGATCCAAAGATATTTACCATTGTGAGTGACATAAAGGTGATGGAATCCGTCATATCCAGAAAGATCGTAATTATTGCCGGTCACCGAGTAGAGGTGTGAAAACTTTGTTCCGTCGAAAATATCGATTCCCGATACAGAGGCAAACGCCATTCTTCCGTCCGGCAATTGAATTATGCTTCTTATCTGAGGATCTGATTCTCCTGTTATTTTTGAAAACAGATAGCTGTTGGAAGAGGCATATATGTTTAAGGTGGGAGATATGATCAATATCAGTAGCAATAAGATCTTCCCCGCGTCAAAAGACACGGGGAACGCGGATTGTCGGAATGATTTGATAAGCCCCGGCATCCTGAAGTTCGGTAGTTTCAGTCGGTGAAGACGTATTCTGCCGCCACGGATTCGATTGCTTCGGGATCCGGTTCCCATGCCCCGGGGTTTTCCGCGCTCATCTGTACGAGATCCATCATCGGATAGTAGTCGCAATCGGGGAGGTCGTTGTCGGGATCGGCGATCTCCATTTCCCATGTCAGGGTGTTGACCTGAAGCTGCACGTTGTCGGCGTAGGCTTCTTCTTCGGCGATGTAATCTTTGACGAGGGAGGTGAGATTTTCGATGAAGCTTTTTGTATTCATGATTTTTAATTTGAGATATTTGAGATTGTGCTCACTTTGTTCGCACCACGATCAAGACTGGAATTCAATCCGGGAATTTGATTTTGGGATTAGAAATCGAACAGGAGAGTCGCCGATATATTCCAGGCATTGGTGCGGAGCAGGGCATCAGGATTGCCGGGATAGCTGTCGGAAGCATTGCCGAGCCCGAAACGGTAACCTCCGGATATCTGAATGAAGTTCACGATATCGAAACCTATTCCGATATCCCATCCCGGTTGCACTTTCTTTGAGGAAAGGGGAGCCTTGTCATCGTTCCCGATACGGAATGCAACAGAGGGCCCGGTATATATCATCGGTCCTATGAGGTCGTGGAATGATTTCATCCAGAATTTGTATTTCAGGTGTATTGGCACCTCGATGAAATTTCTTCCGAAGCTGACAGGTGAGGATCCGTTTTCCAGCAGGCGTGTGTTATAGCGGGTATATAGCAGGGCTATGTCCGGGGCGAACCCGCACCTCTCCATCTGATATTCGAGCGCGAGCCCACCGCTGAAGCCGCTTCTGTTGCAGAGAGAGGCATCGTTAGCTCCTGATAAACGGGCTGCCGCGATGTCTCCGCCAAATCTGAATCCGTAACGGAGTCTGGCAGACGTAGGTATGGCGCAGGATGCCAATATGGATATCAGAAAGAGGAATCGCAGATATTTTTTCATATTTTTTTAACGGAATGGAATTGGATATATTGAAGTTGTTTAAACTTTTTTACGGAGATTGATAATTTTATGGCTCTTTACATTAAACATGCCTCTTCTGAGGGCGATCCGCTTCAGCTGTCGAGATCTGCCGGAAGCTTACGGCTCATACGGGCGAATATCAGGGTCATGACTGCGAGCGCCCCTATGGCTATTGCGGTGGAGTGCATTATGTCGCCGAGTCCCACGAGGGGGCTGACAGTAGCTCCGAATACGTATCCGGCGAACCCTATCATGGCGGAAGCGTCGCCGGCGCATTGTCTCCCTTCGTTCATGGCGAGAGTGTTGCCAACCGTGAAGAGCATTCCGAGGCAGAACATCATCGGGAGGTTAAGGACCTCGTATACCCAGAAGTTGTGGACAAGATAGAAACATGCGAATTGTGCCGCCGCAACCACCATGAGGGCACGTGCGGCGACCACGGCGGAACGTTTGAGCGGTTTGAATTTCAATGCGGTCATCGAACCGCACGCCACGAAGAGGGCGTTAAATCCCATGAACAGACCGAATTGCAGCTGCGTGTATCCGTAGTGGTCCTGAATGATAAACGGTGCAGATGCTATGTAGGCGAAGAGGATGCCTAATGCCGCTCCTTTCAGCATCACGTGTGTGACAAAAAATCGGTTGCGTGCCAGGACGATGTAATTTTTGAACGCTATTCCAAACCTTCCGGTCACTCGCCGGGAGGGGGGCAATGACTCCTTGAAAGCCGGAGTTAGGAAAAGGAGCAGCATGCCGAATCCGAAAAGTATCCAGAAAATTCCTTGCCAACCGACATCTTTCGCCACAAGACCGCCGATCACGGGGGCGCTTGCGGGCGCGAATCCGTTGATGGCTCCAACGAGCGCCATCACTTTTGCGAGGGCTTTACCTTTATAAAGATCCGCAGGAATCGTGCGGGCGAGGAAGTATCCGCCGGATGCGCCGAGACCCTGTATGAGCCTCCACCATATGAATTCATGGATTGTCTTTGACCATACGCTGCATGCCGCTCCTATGCAGAATACTACAAGGGCTACCACGAGAACCCGTTTTCTTCCGAACCTGTCGCTGAGAGGTCCGAGTATCATTTCTCCGACACCGAGTCCGATCATCCCTGAGGTGAGTCCGAGCTGGACAATGGATGTGGTGGTATGAAACGAGCGGACTATGTCGGGGAGGGTAGGGAGATACATATCGTTGACAAAGGAGCCGAACGCACTGAGAAGCACGAGATAAAGAATGAGGAACACGTAGTAACCGCCCGAGGGAGACGGATTTGATTCCGCTGCCGTAGGCATCTGTCCGGATATCTGGGAAGGCATAATAAAATCGCGTTTAGAATCATTATATTCTAAACGCGATTTTAGGGGGTAGAGTTTTTTATAGATCTTATGTGATCTATTTTATGTTGTTGCGGAGTTTGGTGAGGAATTTCTTCATTGATTCGTAGTCATGCTTCTCTACAATCTCCTGAAGTTCGGCAAGCTGGGTGCGGATTTTCTCAAGCTGGAGTGGTGTGTAGGGATTGAACATGATCTCACACAGGAGATGGTCGTCTTCGCTCAGCACTCCTCTGGCAATGTCGAAATGACGTTTGAAAGTCGTGCCGGGGGCGTCCTGGTGCTTCATTATCCCGGCGAACACAAACGTGGAAGCGAAAGGAATGCCGAGGGAGTATGCCATGGTCTCGTCATGCTCGTCGAATGTATATTCGACTACGTTGAGCTTTAGATCGTTGTATATGTCTTTGAAGAATATTCTTCCAAGATGGTCTCCCTCTTTAATGATCACTGCGTTTTCGTTGCGCAGGTTGGACAGGGAGGCGAAAGTGGGACCGAACATGGGGTGTGTGCTTACGAACGGGTGTCCCGCCTTCTCATAAAATTCGGGCAACCCTGTTTTCACGGAAGCGATGTCGCTTAGGATGGCGTTCTGTCTTATATATGGCAGTACAGCCTCAAACGCCTGAATGGTATATTTCACGGTAGCGGCGTTGAGCACCATGTCGGGGTCAAAATTCTTGACTTCTTCCGGCGAAGAGAAACGTTCCACGTTGAAAGTGAAGCGCAGGCGCCGGGGATCGGTGTCGAAAATCGCCACATCGTGGCGGAAGGAGAGAAGGTCGCAAAAGAATGAGCCCATTTTACCGGCTCCAAGAATCAGTATCTTCATCGGTTATCGTTATCAGTTGGCAAAATTAATACAAAATTCCGGAACTGTGCAAACAGAGTAATGTGGAATTGTTTCTCATGGATAAAATAGAATTAAAAAGGAGGCTGCGCGATGCAGCCTCCTTCGGTTCCTTACCGGAGATGTATGAGGAAAATTGCTTACTTGTTGCCGCCGGGCAGATCGTTGCGGTTCGCGAGTTTGTTGTAGTCAAACTCAGTCTTCGGAACGCAGATAACCCAGCCGTAGAAATCGTCAGGACTGAAATTCTGGGCAAACCCGGTGCCACGGTTTCCTGATTCAGGATTTCCGGCTTCCCATGCCACGCGGTTGATCGGATCGTGCCAGCGTTTGAGGTCAAACCAGTTGTGTCCTTCACCCCAAAGTTCGAATGAACGGTAATCCTTGATCGTTCTGAGAAGTTCTTCGCCGGAAGCGGTGCATGTAAATTCCGGGTCCCTGAGATCCTTGTTGATGTCGATTAGAATCTGGCGGGCGGTGGTCTCGTCACCGTTGCGGTATGCACATTCAGCTTCTGTATATGCCATTTCAGATGCGCGCATGAATGGCCACTGGTTCATGCCGTAGATCTGGTTGCCCCAGAATTTGAACTGTGTTCCGAACATAATTTCCGTGCCTGAACTCTGATAAGCCGGAGTGGTGCCGCTCAGGAAGTCGTTGATCGGGGTGAGCCTGTCAAATTCCTTCTTGCCGTAAGCGATGACAAAGGCATTCATTCCCGGAGATTTCTTTGACTGGTTGATCTGGATGCGCATGCCGTTGGTATATATATTGTCGCTGCTCCAGAAGTCATAGTCGGCAACTTGATGTTTCTCGGCAAGCTCTTTGTTGAGTTGCATGAACTCCGGAGTGATATACAACTTCTTGCGGATGTCAGTTATCGGGAATTTCCGATAGAGCATATAGTCGATTGAATTGACCGTATACCCCCATGAATCCTGGTATCTGCCGTTGCAAGCGTTGTATGAACCTTGCGCGTAATAATATATCGACTGAGCGGGAGCCTCATACATTGTCGCCCACATATATTCGTCGTTTGCAACCACGAATCCCGACATATATTCGTCGGCACTCATGATACGGTAACCTTCGCGCGCTTCATGCGCCATCTTCTGGGCAAGAGTGTAGTCGTGCTTGATAAGCGCGGCGCGTGCAAGAAGACCTCTCGCCACTTTACCGTCCGGTTCCCAGATGAAAGAACGTTTCCATCCACATTCGTCAAACAGTTTGATAGCTGTCTGAAGGTCGGAATATATAAGGTCGAGCGCATCATTCATTGTCCCGAACGGCAGAGATTCGGTTGAACTTGAAGTGCGGATTATGATACCTTTCACATTTCCGTTGTCAGAGTTCTCCCAGTTCGGACTGTAACATTGCACAAGATGAGTATATGCGTGGGCACGCATCGAGAGTGCCACAGCCTTGATGAAGTCGCGCTCTCCGTCGTATGAATCAAGATTATCGATATTCTCGACAATCATGTTCGCCCAGTTGATGAGATTGTAGCAGTAGACCCACATCTGCTGAGCTCCCCAGTATGTTTCCTGGCGGAGAGTTTTCCATGTGGCGTAAGTGTCAGAAGTGCCGTGTCCGCAATAGAGATTGCAAAGGAAAGAATCTCCCAACATGTCGCCATAGAAATTTTGCATCCATGGTTCGCCATTTGTGCCGTTGAGATTCGAACCGGTGAACTGGCGGTACATGCCCTGACAAAGACCGGTCTTTGCCGCTCTTGCCCCTTCAATGGAAGAAGCGATGTCGGCGGCACTTGTGGAAGTGATCGGCGCTTTATCAAGATAGTCTTCGCCACATGAGGTCATTCCCCCCATAAGGGCGATAGATGTCAGCAATGCCGAGAATGATTTTATAAATATATTTTTTTTCATAAATATTGTCGCTTGAATTATTTAGAAACGAGCAGTGAGAGAGAATGAGAATGTGCGGGAAACAACGAAGTAATTGCCCTGGCCGCCGGAATAGTTGTATGCCGGGTTGATACCTTTGCGTTTTGTCACAGTGAAAAGGTTTTCAGCGGTGAAGCCTACGTTGAGACCCTGAAGCTTGAGCGGTCCGGTCACGACTTTCGGGAAATCATATGCCACTGAAATGTTTTTGAATTGGAGGTAGCTTGCGTTGGTCAGCCAGCGGTTGCTGCTCGCGTTGTCGTAAGTGGAGTATTGAGTGTTGATCTGAGGATTGATGTCTTTGCTGATACGAGAGGCGGGGTCGTCAGGATTGATTCCTGCGGGAGCCTCAGTCCATGAGTTGAGGATGTCCTTGTGGAAATCGCTGGTCTTGCCTTCGCCGTAGCTCATGAGTGAACGATACTGGCTGTCAAACACCTTTCCTCCGAGGCTGTAAGTGAATACAGCGTTAAGAGAGATATCTTTCCAGCGCAGGCTTGTTCCGAAAGATCCGAACATAGTCGGGAGGGAAGAACCCTGGAAGTGCTTTGAAGCGTAGGTTTCCTGAGTAGTATAATAGCGGTCGCCGATCTTTACAAGAGCGTTGTTTTTCTCAGCACCTTCAAGGTTGGCATCCCATAGAGCCTGGTCGTATTCCCATTCGCCGGTCTCTGCGTTGAGCGATTCGAATGTATGGCTGTCAGGATTGATCTCGTAGAGAGAACGACCGGTAGTCATGTCGACACCTGCCCAGTTGATCATGTAAAATTCGTAGCGGCTCTTTCCTTTGATAAGAGCGATGTTTGAAGTCCACTGGTTGCCTGAAGGGGGAAGTTTGGTAAGTTTGTTCTTGATGATAGACGCATCCGCGTTGAGACCCCATGTGAAATCCTTTGTTCTGATCACGTCACCTTTCACCATAAGCTCCCATCCTACATTCTGCATGGTTCCGATGTTGGTGAGGATAGTCCATCTTGAACCGGACCATGTTCCGCCTGCCGACATCGGCTGGGTCACATTGTAGAGGAGGTCAGCATTCTGTTTTAGGAAGTAGCCAATAGAGAAGCTGAGTCTGTTGTTGAGTACGTTTCCTTCCAAAGCTACGTCAAGAGTGTTTGTGCTCTCCCATTTAGCCTTGTCGTTTCCGAGCTGAGAAGGCGACATCACAAGCTGGCTGTCGACACGTGCCGCTCTTTGGGCGTAAAGCGACCAGTAAGCGTAAGAACTTGCAGCGGCGTCCTGTCCGACAGTTCCGTATGCCGCACGCAGTTTAAGATTGTTGAGCCAGTCGAGATTCTGCATGAATTTCTCTTTGCTCAGAATCCAGCTTGCGCCGACGCTCCAGAAAGTACCCCATCTGGAGTCTTTCGCAAATCGGGATGTGCCGTCACGACGGATAGAAGCCTCTGCGAAATATTTCTGGTCAAGATTCCAGCGTACGCGTCCGAGATAAGATTCGGTGGTTCTCTGGATATGGTATGCACTGTAGCTTTCATTGTCAGTGAAGTTGGTTAGCTCGCGGGGACCGTTGGTAAACACCATGTTCATCACCTGCTCGTAGTTGTAGCCGTAGTCATAAGAATAATTCTCATGGTCGAGCAGCACGTCGATATGGTGGTTGCCATAGTCGTGGCTCCAGTTGAGCGCCTGCATGAAAGTGTATGTCTTGGTATTGTAGTTAGTCACTCTCAGACGTCCGAACCCTTTTGCAGAACCGATCCATGGGTTGCCGAAGCTGTTGTATGTCTGTTTCGCGCGATACATGTCGCCACGTAATGATAGTTCAAATCCGTAGGGGAGTATTACCGCCGCATTCATCGATAGGGATGCCGTGAGTTTGTCGTATCTGTTGTCGTTGGAACGGGTCAGGTAAGCGATGTTGCTTTCATAAGGGGTATAACCTGCGGTTGTGTTCCATTCCTTTTCACCCTTTTCATTATAAATGATCTCGCCGGTTTTCACATCATGATTATAATATGGGAACACCGGGGCGCGGTATGTATAGTTGAACGGGTTGTTGGTAGTGCCAAGGTTGTCGGAATCCACGTCATCATCCTGCGACTTCTGGTATCCGATGTTGGCATTCACGCCTAAACGCAGATAATCCACCGGAGTCGCGTTCATATTGATACGGTTTGTGAAACGCTCGAAATCAGTGTTGATAATGTATCCCTGAGATTTGAGATAGCCGGTAGATACGTATGCGTTGAATTTGTCAGTTCCGCCGGCGATGGAGACATTATATTCCTGACGGTAGCCTGTCTGAGAGAAGCTGTCCCACCAGTCAAGGTCGTTATATTGAGAGAGAGGGTTTAATACCACCTGTCCCTGCTCATTAAAGATCTTGTCAGATGCGTTGTCACCATATACGTTCCATACCTTGGCGTTGCCGAAGAAATTTTCAATCTGAGCCTTGCGGACATCGTTATAAGAAAGTTCGTTAGAATTGAGAGAATATTGTCCGTTGGTCATAGAAAGAAGAGTGGTCTCCATCCACTGGTTTGTGCCGAGACGGTCATAGAACGGCAGACCTCTTTCGTAGACACCCTGGTTTACTTTCAATGTCACATTGACTTTTGATTTGTTTTTTGCTTTCTTAGTAGTGATTAGCACCACGCCGTTTGCACCTTTGGCACCATAAAGAGCACATGAAGCGGCATCTTTAAGCACGGACATTGATTCCACGTCTTCCGGATTTATTTCTGAAATTGATCCGTTATATATCACTCCGTCAAGTACATATACGGGTGCATTTGTGCCATTGACTGTGTTGATACCACGGATAAGGATTGAAGGAGATCCGCCGGGTCCGGCAACTGTGCTGCTTGAGATCTGTACGCCGGGAGCGCTTCCTTCAAGAGCTGAGGTGATGCTGTTGACGGGGCGACGTTCAATCTCTTCTGAATTGACCATCGCAACTGAACCGGTGAGCGATTCCTTCGTTGCCGTACCATAGGCGACGACCACGACATCGCTGAGTTCTGTGGATGTAGACGACAGGTGTACCACCATATCGTTTTTCAATTCCACTTCCTTGGTTGTATAACCTACATAGCTGACACGAACAACTTTCACAGATGTCGGAACGGTGATTGCGAACTTACCGTCGATGTCAGTGGCAGTCCCTTGTCCACCTCCGATAGGGGAGACAGTGGCGCCGATCAGAGGCTCATTGTTGGAGGCATCCACCACGGTGCCTTTGTACGTTTTGGTTTGCGAGTAAGCCGCAAACGTACATGCCAACACTGCCATCATAATGAAAAATAGTTTTCTCATCGGATCAATGTTATTTAGTTAATAAAGGTTAGTTGTCTAATAATTTTGCCAGAAATTATTCTGTTTGGTCTTTCATGGGTGGAAATATCTGATTCACATCACGATATTTTCCTCGAAAAGAAGATTGAAAAGTTATCAGGAGTGCGACAACATGTCTCATCACGATCCCTTTCCAATACACTTGCAAATTTATAACAAATTTTCAATTAATTTAAGTATGCAAATGTTAATAGTAGTTAAATTTAAAGATATTTCATGTTTTATTAATATATACATTAAACAGATGAATATCAGATGATAACGACAATATTTTTCCACTAAATCAATAGGTATTATAATTAACATTTTAATTATCTCGTTGAAATAATATCGGACTTGATGCACATAAAAATTTCTGGCATAATTAGATAGTATTATTTAGGATCAATATTTAAAATTATTTCTGGCAAAATTATTAGACAACTAACCTTTATTAACTAAATAACATTGATCCGATGAGAAAACTATTTTTCATTATGATGGCAGTGTTGGCATGTACGTTTGCGGCTTACTCGCAAACCAAAACGTACAAAGGCACCGTGGTGGATGCCACCAACAACGAGCCTCTGATCGGCGCCACTGTAATACCTGTCGGAGGCGGACAGGGTACGGCAACCGACATTGACGGCCGGTTCGCAATTACAGTTCCGGCATCTGTAAAACAGGTAAAAGTCAGTTATGTAGGCTATACTCCTGCTACAGTTAACCTTAAAGACGGGATGGAAGTAAGATTGAACTCATCCGCAGAAAATCTTGATGACGTGGTTGTCGTGGCATACGGCACACAGAAAAAATCGTCTATTACCGGTGCGATTTCTACAGTTGACGCTGAAGAGATTGCCAAGCGTCCCGTATCGTCGGCGACCGCTGCTCTCGAAGGTGTGAGCCCCGGTATTACAGTCACCGGCAATTACGGATCCCCCGGAGAGGCTCCGACAATCCTTATCCGAGGAATCGGCACTGTCAACGGATCGACAGAACCTCTTTATGTGGTTGACGGTGTTCCTTTCGGTGGAAATATTTCCGACCTCAATCCTGAGGATATAGAATCAATGTCCGTGCTTAAGGACGCAGCTTCGGCAGCTCTTTATGGTAACCGTGCGTCGAACGGTGTGATCCTGATCACGACAAAACGACCCAAAGGAGAAAAGCTGAGCTTGAATTTCCGCACAACCCAAGGTTGGTATGAAAGGGCAATTCCTGAATATGACCGCACGAATGTGGATCAGTTCATGTATGCCGAATATTGGAACTTTGCAAACGCGTATTTGCAGAATCAGAATGGAGCGGTAGATAGATCTGATCTGGAAACGATTCATAAATATGTGACCACTAATCTTTTCACGGATCGTCTTAAAGCGAACTATTTCGTTGAAAGAAACCCTGATAAACTTTATGATTACAACGGGTATCTTGTGCCGGGATCGGCGATACTTCCGGAAGTGGCGGGAGACCTTGATTGGTTTGATCAGGCTACACGCCACGGCTACCGTCAGGAGTATGTGTTGAACGGCGCCGGTTCTTCCAACAGAAGTGACTATTATTTTTCAGTCAGCTATCTTGGAGAGGACGGATATATGAAAGACAGCAGCTTTGACCGTCTTACGGGCCGTGCCTCGATGAATATCAATCCTACGAGTTGGCTGCGTGCAGGTTATAATGTAAATGTAAGCCATCAGCAATATCAGAATACATCCAATGGTGTGGGCGACGGATCTTCCTCGTTTAACAACCCGTTCTATTTCTGCCGTTACATAGCCCCGATCTATCCGGTGCATCAGCATTATGTGGAGGATGCCACATATTATGATGAAAGCGGCAATCCCTATCAGGTGAAAGCCGGAGAATGGGTCAGAGATGAAACCGGAGGTTTGGTATATGACAATGGATATTATGATGTCTACAATGCTGAAGGAAATATGAATCAGGTATATACCAGAAATCAGAATGTAGACCGTAATGTTATACTTGAAAGTATGGTAAACAGGGGTATAACAAAAAGAAATACGATGAACTCTATCGGTTATGTTGATTTCTTGCTGCCTTATGGATTCACTGCTACCTTGAAGGGTAATATCTCCACCAGAAACTCTGAATTTTCAAAATACGGGTCTGCCCTTATCGGCGACTCCAAAGCCCGCGGCGGTTCATTGTCAAAGACTACATATTATTATAAGAACTGGCTGTTGATGCAGCAGCTTAACTGGAACAAGACTTATGGCGATCACAATATACAGGTTCTTCTGGCTCATGAGAATTATGTGTATCAATATGATTATACATATGTAGTCAAAGATCAGGAGGCATTCCCGAATCTTACCGCCTTGTCAAATTTCTCAGTGATGAACAGTATCGATGGTTACAAGAGCATTTACAAGACAGAATCGTATCTCGGGCGTGTGATGTGGAACTTTAAAGACACATATAATTTAGAGGCATCTGTCAGAAGAGACGGTACATCACGTTTTGCAAAACAGTCGAGATGGGGTACATTCGGAAGTGTGGGCGCCAACTGGATTTTCTCTAACGAAGACTTCATGCAGGGTACTTCCTCATGGCTGAACAATGGTAAATTACGTGCCGACTGGGGACAGGTAGGTAATGATGCCGGATCCAGCTATTATGCATATTATGCACTTTTCACTTCCGACACACATGCAAGCCTTCCCGCATATTATCTGTCGCAGAATGCCGCAAACGAGTTGAAATGGGAGACCTCGGAATCATGGGGCGTAGCATTGGAGGCACGTATGTTTAACAGATGGAACCTCACGCTCGAATATTTTGACAAACGCAACAAGGATCTTATCTTCAGTGTCTACGCTCCTGTATCCGCAGGACCTACCAGCACTGATAATGCAGTTTCCACAACATATCAGAACCTCGGAACCATATCGAACCGCGGTATCGAGATCAGCACTGACTTCGACATTGTAAAGACAAAAGACTGGAAAGTGAATGTGGCTGCCAACATGACAGCTATCCAGAACAAGGTGGTGTCGCTCCCGGCACAGAACAAGAAGATCACAAAGATCGCCGCAGATCCTTCCATGCAGCCACCGAGCGGAATCGTCAGCGGAAGCCAGTTTATTGCTGAGGGTAAAGGACGTTATGAATGGTATACTTATCATTGGGCTGGTGTGGACGAGATGGACGGTCGTTCACTCTATGACGCCAACCTTGTTGACTATCATGTGACGCTTCCTGACGGGACAATCATCGGAGGCAGCTATGAGGTGGATGACAACGGAAATCTTGTATACGGCAGCAACGGAGAACCGGTGAGAATATCCACCGAACTTCCCTCTGCCGAGTATAAACTAATAAACGGCAAGTATTATGTGAACCGCACCACATATGCCGCCAAAGACTGGAGAGGCTCCGCGCTTCCCTCGGTATATGGCTCATTCTCCGGCAACGTGGGTTGGAAAGGGTTCCAGCTTTCAGCCATGTTCACATATTCATTGGGCGGCAAGATCTATGACAGCAACTATGCCAACCTTATGGGCGTGGGTCAGACTCCAGCCAACTTCCATGTGGACGTGCTCAATTCCTGGAACGGAACCCCCGCAGGGATGACAGAGGATTCACCCAACCGTATCAATCCCGACATCAATCCCGAGATCAATTATCTCAACAATACCGACAACAACGGGGCAAGCGACCGCTGGCTGACAAGCAGGGATTATCTTTGCTTCAAGAATGTGAATCTTACCTATACGTTGCCTTCGAGTATAACCAGACATTGGGGACTCTCACGCGTACAACTGAGTTTCTCCGCAGAAAACCTCCATATCTGGGGATCCAGAAGAGGTATGAACCCGATGATGGGTATAAGCGGTGGTCAGAGCAACTATCTTGTTCCTGCCCGCGTATATACTTTCGGTCTTAATGTCAACATCTAATCCAAGGGAATTATCATGAACAAAATATTGAAAATCGCTGTATGTGCGCTGCTTCCGGTAGCCTTCTCCTCGTGTGGGGAAGACTATCTGAACACCGCGCCACAGTCATCGACAACAAAAGAAAATCTGTTTCAAAGTTATGAGACAGCCCAATACGCGATAAACGGGCTCGGCAGGCTTATGTCAAAACAGTACCTCGGCACTCAAGGGTATAATGGAGAGGGTACGGTTTATGCATATATATCAGACTGGCCAGGTGACGGATTGCAGAAGCTCAATTATTCAGGATGGCAGAATGTTATCAAGAGCAACTATAACCAGTCGAATAATAATACCAATGTGCATGTGTCGTGGTATTATTACTACAGGGTCATTGGCAACGCCAACCAGATTCTTGAAAATATTCCGGAAAGCTTCGAAACCAACAGTTTGAAGAACGAATGGGATTATATAAAAGCGCAGGCATTGACATATCGCGCATATTCCTACACAATGCTTGCACAGATCTACAGCCGCAGATGGACAGACCGCAACGGTCAGAGCCGAGGATTGGTGCTTCGTGTAGACACTTCAAAGGATCCCCTCCCTTGTTCATCGCTCGCCGAGACATTTGATCTGATATATTCCGATCTTGATGAGGCTTTGTCTCTGTTTGCGAGCAGCGGCAAAGACCGTCCTTCAGACGTAGACATGCGCTGGATGGCAAACGAAGACGTGGCGCACGCTGTATATTCCCGCGCGGCACTTGTTAAAAACGACTGGCAGAACGCCATTACGCATTCTCAGCTTGCCCGCAAGAATTATTCAATCATGGGAACGGAAGAATATCTTGCAGGCTTCAACACTGCAAACAAAGAATGGATCTGGGAGGTGTTTGAAGACGACACTCAGCCGATCTATTATTACAGCTTCTATAATTACATGAGCGCGAGCTGTGCAGGGTCCGCTTCAAGGACATATCCTCCTCTTATCTCAAAGCAGATTGTGGATCCTATAGATCCGAGCGACACCCGTCTTGCCATTTACGCCATCCCCACCAGGGAAGAGCTGATCAGCGACGGTGTCATGGATGCAGACGGTAACATATTGACTGATGAGAAAGGGAATGTGTTGATCAATGGCTCCGGACTTGTTACAGAAGGTGATTTCTTTAACAGGGTCAGACGAGACTTTACAAATAAGGGGCGTACATATTCCACAACTAATGTGGGATATTATCTTGGCACAAAATTCATTGTGAAGTCCGGTGTCGGCGACGGATGCGTGCCTATTTTCCGTGCTGCGGAGATGATATATAATGAAGCCGAGGCTCAGTTCCGTCTTGGAAATGAAGCTGCCGTGCGTTCTCTTCTTGAAGAGGCTACCAAGCCATATCAGGAAAATTATTCTTGCACGAAAAGCGGTGATGAACTTTGGAATGAGTTGGTAGCTCTCCGCAAATTTGACCTTTGGTGTGAGGGCCACAGCTGGTTCGACCTTAAACGTTGGGGCGCAAGCATGGTCCGCAAGACCTGGAGTGAAGGTGGCAGCTGGGCTACCTATTTTGCCGGCACCGGTGTAAGCGGTGGAAATTACGGACCCGAAGACAAGAATAACTGGACGCTGGTGATCCCGCAGATGGAGACCAACTACAACAACAAGGTGATTTCTCAAGAGGATCCGAACTGGGCTCCCGGTACGGATGAATGATGTGATGATATCGTGATTCAATTTTATCCGTGGAGGTAGGGGCGTTCACTACATTTGTTTTCTCCCCTAAGATCCGCTATAACGACAGGCGTATGCCGGGATTTCCGGTGGCGCCTGTCTTTTTTTTCAGATTGCAGCGAAAGCATGGTGGTCCGGGATTCTGTTCTGTATTTCCGGTTGATGTCGCGTGGCTGTTGTTTCTCCGTTCATACATGCAGTCAGCCAATGTGAGAGTCGTAGGTTTTGCGGGAAATACAAAAAAATATACTTTTGTGAAAATTTTGGTTATGACATATCTTGTTTTTGAATATTCATGCCGCAAGGTTCTGTTGTGTGCGTGTGGCGGAGAAATCTGCGGCTGTAGCTGGCTTGGCGGGGATGTGCCGTCGTCATGCGGTGTATCTCCAGGCATTCCGTATCATGAGGATGGATGCAAGGAAGAACCGGTTTCATCAGCCGACGCGTCAGTGCTGGAGGAAGCTGTCGGGCAGTTGAAAGAATACTTTGGCGGCTCAAGGAGATCTTTTGAATTGCCTGTTAAATTGTCAGGCACACGATTCCAAATCAAAGTATGGGAAGAGCTGAAGAAAATAGGGTATGGCGAGACGGTCTCCTACAAAGAGCTGGCAAGACGTGTCGGCAATGAAAAGGGGGTGCGTGCCGTTGCGCAGGCATGTGGGGCTAATCCGGTGGGCATTGTCGTGCCATGTCACAGGGTCATCTCCTCCGACGGCACTCCGGGAGGTTACGCGGGGGGAGTTGACACCAAGA
This sequence comes from uncultured Porphyromonadaceae bacterium, assembly GCA_947174235.1. GTDB lineage: Bacteria > Bacteroidota > Bacteroidia > Bacteroidales > Muribaculaceae > Lepagella. The sequence goes on from CAMWID010000036.1 coordinate 28,342, forward strand.
TATCATTGCTGCGTCTCGAATCCCGGAATGTCTTGGAAAGAAACACCTCCGGTCTTGTTTTTTTCTGAATAAAGGGAAGTAAATTTCATTAGCTTTCTACATAATTATTAACTTAAGATTTATTAATATTGAAAAATGAAGAAAGTATAAATGCCCTAAAAATAAATATATGTCAAAAAAATAATCATATACTTAACAAATATTAACTTATGATATAAAAACTTTCTCATAAGTTATTAGATTAGTTAATAATAAATTATCATTGGCTAAATTAGGTAAAAAAATATAACCAGACAAAATATATTTATTAATAAATGTTAAATAGCGAAGCCATATTTTGACAAATTGGTCGTCTGCGATTTTACACTGACCAACTACATACACATCTCTTTCTTACATAAAAAAAGATTGCATCACTGCCGCGCGATGCAATCTTTTTACATAGAGTGATAGTCTGATGAATATTTATTCAAATCCTTCAGGATCTGTCACCCCACCCGGAAGTTCAGCCTGATTGACTGCGGAATTGTAGAGATATTCTCCGCGAGGCACCGCGACAACCCAGCCGTAGAAATCATCCGGGCCATAATTCTGGTTGAAAAATTCTCCACGGTTACCGGAATCCGGATTGCCGGCCTCCCATGGAATACGTACAATTGGATCATGCCATCTTTTAAGGTCATACCAGTTGAACCCTTCGCCCCATAGCTCGAACTCACGGTAGTCCTTGATTGTCTGAAGTAACTCTTCTCCTGACTTGGTACATTCAAATTGAGGATCACGTACATCTTTGTTGAGCGCTATGAGCAGCTGACGCGCAAGCGCCTCGTCGCCGTTACGCCATGCCATCTCCGCCTCAAGATAACCCATCTCTGAGGCACGCATATATGGGAACTGGTTGATGCCATATATCTGGTTGCCCCAGAATTTAAACTGTGCTCCGAATATTATTTCTGCGCTTGCGTTGCAATATGCCGTCACTGTGCCGTCGCCGAAAGGAACTATGGCGTTCAGACGGTTATACTCCTCCATACCGTACATTCTGACAAACTTGCTCATGGCAGTATTGTTGCTGTTGACCTGAATGCGGATACCGTTGGTATAGATCTTGCTCTCATCAAAGAAATCTTCGGGAGTAGCTCCATATTTGTCGGCAAGTTCCTGATTGAAAGTCAACATTTCAGGAGTCAGATAAAGACGTTTGCGACAGTCAGTCAGAGGGAATTTCTTATAGAACGTGTAATCAATCGCGTTGATGGCATATCCCCATGTGTTCTGGTAACGTCCGTTGCAGGCGTTGTAAGTTCCATGCGAATAATAATAGATGGAAGCTGCCGGCTCCTCCCACATTGTCGCCCACATATATTCATCATTTGCTCTGATGAATCCGGCACAATATTGGTCGGCACTCATGATCTTATATCCCTGCCATGCCTCGTGCGCCATCTGCTGTGCAAGCTGATAATCATGCTTGATGGAAGCTGCGCGGGCGAACAGTCCGCGTGCAACGTTGCCGTTTACCTCCCAGATGTACTGACGTGACCACCCGCAACTGTCAAACAGACTGATAGCCTCCTGAAAGTCACTGTAGATAAGGTCAAGAACCTCGTTCATTGTGGAGAACGGAACATCGTTTTCAGAATCTGGAAGACGCAGCACCACGCATTTCACATTGCCTTCATTGGAATTTTCCCAGTTGGGGGCATAACATTGGAGAAGACGTGTGTACATATGCGCCCTGACAGAAAGGGCGTTCGCCTTTATGAAATCACGTTCGCCGTTATATGAGTCAAGATCGTCTATCGTGGTGAGGATCATGTTGGCCCATTTGATAAGGCTATAGCAGTATGCCCACATTTCGTATGAGGCATAAGTCTGATAGTCTCTGAGATTTGTCCAGTTGACCGTCGTCATGCTTGTGCTGTGTCCGCAACGGAGATTGGAGATGAAGTTATCTCCGAAAATATCGCCGTAGAAAGTAGCCATGAACGGCTCTCCGTTGGCACCGGAATATTTAAGCAGATCTGACGAAAGCTGCCGGTACATACCCTGAAGAAGACCTACTTTGGCAGCACGGGCGCCCTCGATGGAGCTTCCTACGTCCTGGACTGTATATGATGTCACCGGTGCGATATCAAGATAATCATCGCCGCAGGATGTCATCCCGGATGCAACCGCTGAAAAGCAGACGATTCCGGCAACTGTCTTTAGAAATATATTGGTTTTCATTATTTGTTATCGTTGATTTTGCTTTAGAATTTTGCTGACAACTGGAAAGAGAACGTGCGTGCCACAACGAAATAGTTGCCCTGTGCGCCGCCATAGCTGTAGCCGGGGTTGATACCCTTGCGTGCAGTGACGGTGAAGAGGTTTTCTGCCGTGAATCCTACATTGAGACCTTGGAGCTTGAGCGGCTCGGTTATGATCTTCGGGAAATCATAGCTCAAGCTAAGGTTTTTGAACTGGAGATAATTCGAGCTTGTCAGCCACCTTGATGAGGTTGCGGTGTTGTAGGAATCATACTGAAGGTTGATCTCCGGATTCACGGAAGTGTTTATACGGAGTGACGGATCGTTCATCATCTGCTCGTTGTTGACGTCAAATCCTGCCGGAGCCGACACCCATGAATTGAACACGTCCCTGTGATAGTTGGTGGTCTTGCCGTCTCCTGTCGACATCAGTGAGGAATATGTGCTGTCGATGAGCTTGCCGCCGAGGCTGTATGTGAACAATGCGTTAAGATTTATACCCTTCCAGCTGAAGCTTGTTCCGAAAGAACCGAATACGGTAGGAAGTGATGTGCCGTGGAGTTCTTTGGAAGAGTATGTGGTGCTGTATGAATAATATTTGTCTCCTATCTTGACAAGCATTCCTTCATTCTCAGCTTCTGTGAGGTTGGTGTCCCATTTGTTTTCATCAAAGCTCCATACCCCGTCTGTTTCCGTCATAAACTCATGACTCGAAGGATCGATCATATACAATGCGCGACCTGTGGCGTTGTCCACGCCGACATATGTCGGCAAATAGAATTCATAACGGGAATAACCTTCTATCAATGCCCTTGGCGACGCCCAGTTGCTGTCTTGAGGGAGCTTGACGAGTTTGTTCTTTATGAACGAAGCGTCTGCCTGCATGTGCCATACGAAATCCGGAGTGCGGATAATGTCTCCGCCCAATGCGATTTCCCAACCCCAGTTCTGCATGGTGCCTACATTCTTGGGAACACTATAATAAGAACCGCCCCAGCCTACACCTCCGGACAAAGGCTCGTTCACCCAATATATCAGATCCTTGTTATATTTCAGGAAGTATCCGATAGAGAATGTCAGACGGTTGTCAAACATAGCTCCCTCTGTCGCGATGTCAAGGGTCTGGACGCTCTCCCATTTCAAATCGGGATTGGCTATGCTGGAAGGATAGATCACAAGATTGTTGTCTACCTTGTTGGAGCGGGGAGTATATACCGACCAATATGAATATGCCCCAGCACTTGATTCCGAACCGGTTGTGCCGTAAGCAGCCCTTAGCTTGAGATAGGTCAGCCAGTCAACATCCTGTAGGAATTTCTCTTTCGACATCATCCAGTTGGCTCCCACACTCCAGAAAGTACCCCAGCGGACGTTTTTGGCGAATCTTGAAGATCCGTCTCGGCGTAATGACGCCTCTCCATAATATTTCTGCGCATAGTTCCAGCGGACGCGTCCAAGATAAGACTCTCTTGCAGTCTGGGTTCTCGTGGCGCCAAATGATTCAGCTGTAGTAAAGTTGGTCAACTCAAGAGGACCGTTCCAGAACACCATGTTCTGCACCTTCTGGTTGTGGTAGCCGTAGTTATAATAATTATTCTCATGGCTCAGAAGGGCATCGACATGATGGTTACCGTAATCCTGACTCCATGTGAGTTGCTGAGAGAACGTATGGGTTCTCATTTCCGTATCATAATAAGTGATACGTCCCGACCCTGCTGCCGCTCCGATGTAGGGGTTGGCAAACTCCATGTATGTATCTTTATAACGGTTCATGTCCCCTTTGACTGTCAATTCAAATCCGTAAGGGAGAACCGCTGTGCCATAAATCGAGGCTACAACCTGCAATGCACGGTAGTCATTGCTGTTGGCTCGCGTCATATACGCTATGTTGTTTTCATAAGGAGTGTACCCGGACGTCGTGTTCCATTCCGGTAGCCCGTTTTCATCATATATGATCTGTCCTGTAGACTGGTCATGATTATAATACGGGAAGACCGGCGCGCGATAAATTGAGTTAAACGGGTTGGTCGTTTCTGAAAGATTGTCGGGATCGGCATTGACATCTTCCGAATTTGAATAGCTCGCAGATATATTGGTACCGAATTTGAAATAACTTACGGGATTGGCGTTGACGTTTACTCGGGAGTTGAAACGCTCGAAATCCGAAGCTATCATATATCCGTTTGACTTGAGATAACCTACGGAAGCGAATACATTGTATTTTTCAGATGCCGCTGTAAGGCTGATGTTGTATTCCTGACGGTGACCGTTCTGCGAAAGGGCGTTCCACCAGTTAAGGTCATTATAACCCGGAAGCGGATTGAGCACAACCTTTCCGTTTTCATCAAAAATAGTGGATGCGCTCGGTCCTTCGTCATTATATATATTCCAGACATTGGAGTTGCCGAAGAAATTACTGATCACGGATTCTCTTACATCCCCTATACCCGCTGTCGGTTTCAAAGACAACTGACTGTTGACCATAGAGGTCAGCATAGTCTCCATCCATTCATTGGAATTCATCGTGTCGTAGAAAGGAAGACCACGCTGGTATATACCTTGGCTTATCTTCAGGTTGACATTCACCTTGCCTGTGTTTTTAGCCTTTTTGGTCGTGATCAAAATAACACCGTTGGCTCCCTGTGAACCATAGAGGGCACAGGAGGCTGCATCCTTCAGCACTGACATAGACTCGACATCATCAGGATTTATATCTGCGATACTGCCGTCATATACCACTCCGTCAAGCACATATACAGGAGAGGTGGAGCCGTTGACCGAGTTGATGCCTCGGATAAGGATCGCCGGAGAACCGCCGGGGCCCGCTACTGTGGAACTCGACACCTGAACGCCAGGGGCATTGCCTTCGAGAGCTGATGTGACCGAACTTACCGGACGCCGCTCGATCTCCTTTGAATCAACGACCGCGACAGAGCCTGTGAGCGATTCTTTGGTAGCTGTGCCATATGCCACGACAACCACATCACTCAGATTGCTGCCCGTGGTGGTGAGCTTCACCACCATTCCGTCCTTCAACTCTACTGTGGCGGCGTTGTATCCTACATACGACACTTTGGCTGTCTTGACATTTGCCGGTACTTTCAGTGTGAAATGACCGTCAATATCAGCCGCGACTCCCTGTCCCCCTCCGATGGGCATGACTGTCGCGCCAACCAATGGTTCATTGTCCGCCGCGTCAACAACGGTACCGGTTATCGTGCGCAACTGGGCATTTGCCCCAAGTGTGCATATCAATACCGCCGTTATCAGAAAAATTAATTTTCTCATGGGTTTTGTTATGTTAGTTAATAATGGTAATTAGATCTTCTATTTTTTAGGATGTCTTTGGACAACACCCCAAAAAAACATTAAATCCCGACAGAAATGACAACCCTACCAATTGGTCGGAATCTTGCTGCAAAATTATAATAACTTATGAGAAAATCTTTACTTTTAAGTGCCGCTCTCCTCGCGGGGGCATCATTCGCATCAGCACAAGACGACGTCCAGCTGACTACGTTCTCAATCAGCGCATGGGATGCGAACTACGAGAACTACAACAAGATCGCTCAGGATTTCGAGACAGAGTTGTATTACGCCGAGCTTGATGATCTTTTTGAGATCAACGGCTGGGTGATCGACAATTACATGAACAGCGGGCGTTGGCTTGCTTTCACACTTTCAGACTTCGATGCGGACGGCTATGCTGAGGTCGGATTCCTTGACAATGCCGAAGGGTGCCATACTGTAGGCTACAGCAGCTATTATGCCTTCAACCGAGGAAGTGGCTATATTGTATGTTATGCATGGCCTCTTGACGGTCCCGCACAGGCTGATGATCCCAATAAGGATTATGCTATCAAAGTTCAGCGCACACATCTTTATGATACAGAACAAAGCGAATGGGCAAGTATGGCATGGAAAGAGAAGGATGAGAACGGGGTGGAACAGACCTATGTTTCAATCTGCGCTTATGCGTATACCAATTATGGTGAAGCAAATCAGGCATATTTCGATGGTGGCACAGGCACATATTATTATTATGTTGACTTCATGTTGCCTAATGAGGAATCGGGAGACACCACCGGCGTTACTTCCGTGAAGAAAGAGGATGCTGACGCTCCCGTTGAATATTTCAACCTTCAGGGTGTGAAAGTGGACAATCCTGAAAACGGGGTATTTATCCGCCGTCAGGGTTCAAAGACTTCAAAAGTGTTTATCAAATAATGCACATATAGTTTTTTTGTCGGCAGAACATATATAGTGATGCTGACCCCATGATGTTATTTTAAGAGCCGGTTTATGCCGGCTCTTTTATTGTCCGGTAGAGAACGATGTTTTTTGTCAGGACTTTTGTCATTCTTACAAGGAGCTTTAGAGTTTTAACTTTATGAAATCTTTATAGCTCTTTTCGACCAATTTTAAGCTTTTGTTC
>CAMWID010000037.1 GCA_947174235.1 uncultured Porphyromonadaceae bacterium
TAAAAGAATCAATATGAAACACCTAACAACCATCCTCGCCGCCGTCCTCTGCGCCGTGTGCCTGAGCGGATGCGAGGGACAAAAAACACAAGAACAGATTGATGCTGAGATAGCATCAGGCATAACTGAGTTCAATTATAAATGGCATAAATACCTGCTGTATGAACGATGTTACGGCAAAGGCGGTATAGGCGGCATCACCCACGACCCCGACTGCCCCTGCCATAAGGAAGGAGGTGAGGAATGAACCGCACAATCAAATTCAGAGGATTCAACCGCAAAGATAATAAGTGGTTTTATGGCAACCTATCCCAATTTGATGGCGGAGACTGCGCTATCAACGACATTTCCGTTGACCCCGACACCGTGGGGCAATTCACTGGACTGCTCGACAAGAACGGCAAGGAGATCTACGAGGGTGACATTCTATCAACAGACCTTGCTATTCCACGATGCGAGGTCGTATTTAGAAATGGTTGTTTTGCGCTTCGTCTAAATGACGGCGATGAAGATTTCTATGATATAATATCCTCGATTGATGAGAGTGTTGATAAAACAAACTACCACACTATAATAGACAACATCCACGGCAACCCTGAACTGCTAAACGAGAAGTGAGATTATGAAAGTAAAACCAAATTTCAATCAATGTCCTATCTGTAAATCATACAATTATGAGATAGGATATTTTACTTCGGGTCATAACTGCAAATGCAGAGATTGTGGAGTTATGTGGTGGTATAAATTCCCAACAACTTAACAAAATAAGAAGTAAAATGGAAAGAAAAGTAAATGCGGCCCACGAGCTACACACTCTACCGATAATTAATATTTACGGTGATGGCACTCATTTTGTTACTGATAAACCCCGTCACAAATCCTACGTCTCGCCCTACGCTAAGTTTGACAAAATAAGGAGGAAAAGAAATGGCAAGTAACAAATATTATGGAGATATAAATCTCTCAGAGGATGAAAGGGAGCTCGCAGACTTTTATGATAGCTGTACAAACTGTCATGCTTATGATGAGGGAGGTACCCTTTATGGCAAAATGGTAATAGAAGTCGAATACGGTGGTTTTGCCAATAGTATACAAGTTTTGAGTGCGAATATTCATAAAGTCAAATATGACCCACTGGATGAATAAAAATAAAAAGCTCACTAAAATTCAAAACTTATAACTATGACCCCCAACTGACCGACCACAGAAACCGCAGGAGTGTGTGCATTACGATAATTTCTTCTGCAATAAAGGACATACGTATAAGACACGTGTTGGTAGCAATCCGTATCTATCTGAATTTGTTGGCTGTTGCGACCATTGCAACGACAAAGCTAATTGCCCCGACTTCACCCCGAAAACAAAAGAGAAAGATGAAAGTAACTGAATGTAAGTATTACAAAAAAAGGTAGATGTGAGTATCATCTGCCTTATCACAGATGCTGTATGCGCATAGTCAAACCTGTGATGGAGTGCTTCAATTATGAACCTAAAGAAAAGAAAGATAATGGAAGATAGAATGATGCTTGCTGCCTTGAACTATTGTCGGGAACTCTTGCATATTCAAGGAATCTTGACAGATGGGGAAAACGATAAAATCCACACGCGCATTAAGAAGTTTCAAGACAAGAAACAGATAGGAATCAGCGAAGCACAACTTATGAGTGTGGAATTAAAATATGACGATAACGCCAAAGACGAACAACAATGAACACCGAAGACTACGTTTCCTACCCCGTCGCCCTTGCGCTGAAGAAACATGGTTTTGATTGGGAGTGCGACCGCTATTATGACAGGAAAAATCAACTCATAAACACGAATCCATCTGCTTGGAATTGGAATAGTGATAACATTCCAAAGTTTATACATCCTAAATGTTCATCACCCTCTTTAAGCCAAGCCGCCAAGTGGCTGAGAGAGGAATGGGGAATACACGTAAACGTATGTATCTATTCCGACTATTCCACTGACGCAGACGGTAAGGTCTGTGACCGATGGGATTTTTGGGGCTTCAATTTGTATGCAGTCGTCGGAGGAGATATGATGGAGGCTGGCGATGGCGAGTATGATTCGTATGAGCAAGCCCTCTCAGCCGGAATCGCTGCGGCGTTGGAACTGATAGGAGAGAAAGGAGAATGATATGACAGAACATCAACTAAGTAAAGCCAATCAGCTTAAAGATGAGCGCGATGACATACAGGACTTGATTAACTTTTTGTTAGACTATCAAAATGACTGTCGTTTTGGTATGGAAATAGAAGTTAAATGCAAATTTCTGAAATACATAAGCATTACTTCACATACTTGCAAAAAGGAGTTTAGCAATGCTACAAAGAATGTTATCATCAACGCGCTTGTCAAGCAGCGCGATAGTCTAACAAAACAAATCGAAGAACTATGAGCAAGACAATCGAAGAAGCGGCGAAGCAATTTGCTGAGATGAAAACAACTAAGCAAGCAGGTTCATTTGTTGAGCGAGATAAAAAGGCATTGCTTATGACGCAGTTCTTTCAATATGCGTTGGAGGAATTGCCGTTGAGTTCTCGTCTGACCGAGGAGGAGAAAGAAAAAATCCAAGAACAATATGACGAAGTGCGCATATTTACCGAGAATATAGATCCATGTGGAGAAACGTCAGAATACTATTTGGGTCAGAAAGTGATCTTGGAGCGCATCTTCGGCAAAGAACTATTTGAAAGAAAGGAGGAATAATGACAACAGAAGAATTGGCAAAACGCCGCGCATGGGCGGCTATACACTTCGGTGACATGAATCTCACTGACGAGGAACTCAAGACCGCCACCTATATGCCCTCAGAGAACTTCTCAGACGGATGGGACAAAGGTGCGGAATGGGCATTTTCTTCGCTATGGAAAGACCCCAAGGATGAACTGCCTGAAAAAGAAGAATGGGTGTATGCCTGTATCTGCCGAATGGATAACAGCATCAAGTATATGTTTGAGGTACGCCATGAAGGCAACGGCATATTTGAAGATGAGGATGGATTCAAGCGAGACTGTATCAGTTACTGGATGCGTGTTCCCGACACACCGAAGTTGAACCCCGAAAAAGAAGAAAGATGAATGACATGAAAGAAATAACGCGATTTATCGCGAAGAAGTCAGAGAAACTTCATGAACAGATAGGAGCGATAGTTGACGCATTTATCATCAACGAGAATCTTGGTGAGGATGCCGTTACGCTCAACATCGTATTCAATGCCCTCTCAAACAACATGAGGGCTATTGTGGAGAACAATCAGGACATCCCTCCAGCTTCTGTAGAAGCGATGATTCAATCTGTAAGCAAACAGATTCGCAAAGGGTATAATGGAAGAAAATCTAATCAGAACTGACAATGAAAATCCTTGATTTAGTCCTCAAAGGCAAATGATATGAACTACACAACAACCGAAGACAGCGAAGCCGCTCACCTCTGTGAGATTTATGATGATGAAGGAAATAGCTCATACGAGGATTTCATAGCGGAGAGAGAGCAAGGAGTGGCACACGATGAACGCCACTACAAGCTAAACAAGAAAGCTAAAGTTGGCACACGGATAGTCTGTGCCGGACCGAAATGCAGTAACCGTTTCATCAAGAAATCTTATCAGCAGTGTTTTTGCTGCACTCGGCACAAAGACCAGTTCTGGAATCGCAGAGAGGCGCATTTCGGATATAGGAAACCAATATAAATAATTATCAAATTAGAAAAAAATGATAACAATAGAAGATTTAGGCAGAATGGCTGACGAATACGCCAAAGAGATTGCCCCAGACAACAAAGAAGAGCAAACCGCTATCAGTGCCGACTCTCTCGGCTTTCTCAACAAGGTTATGGAGAAATGTTTCCTTGTTGAGGAAAGCGAAGTACAGGAGTTATATAACAGCTATTGTGCCGAGCGCGATAAAGAAGAACCGGGAAGTAATAGGTCGAGCCTTGGCGGAAGAATCGCAATGCTTCAAGAACTTTTCGGCTCCAAGTGCCTGCCGGATAATGTTGACAGTTTATCTCAAAATCCGCCCAAAAATTGCGATAACGGAAATCTTATCTCAACTGACGATATTCAGTTAGACAACATCCTCAAAGACAGCTTCCGCAACGAGCGCAGACTGAATATTGCAACTCAGATGGTAAAAGCTATCATGCAATGCCACGGAATCGTAGAAAGGATTGCAAGTGCGGAAGCTGATTCTTTGCTTGATGACATTTTGCATGATGCACTTTATCTCACTGACAGACTCATGTCAGAGTGCGAGAAAGGAGGTATGAAATGAAGAAATCGAAGAAATCAGAAAGCAATTTTGTCAAGCCCGATCTTTGGATAGATGATCCGGTTAATAGTGCAGAATCATCCCTCAGGAAGATGAAAGCTTTAGAACGTAAGCTGATGGAAGAAGGGAAGCTTGTAAGTGTGACACTTCCTGACGGATGTATCCTGACAACGACCAAAGAAAAACTTGAAGAGAAAATAAAAGAGTATTCAACACCAATATCAACATCAAGAAGAGCGATATGAAAATTTACATCAGTATTCCCATAACGGGGCAATGCGAGAAGGCGAGAGAGAAAGCAGACCTTATCAAGGCATTGCTTTCAAAACAAGGTCATGAACCGGTCAATCCTTTTGAGATCCATGCCGGAAAGAATCCTCAATATGAAGACCATCTTTGCTATGGTCTGCTTGCAATGCTCAGTTGCGATGCAGTTTTCTTCTGTGATGGATGGGAACAATCTCTTGGATGCAACATCGAACATGATGTTGTGATGAGATACAAGGCTTATGAGAGAAAGAATTTTAAGGTAATGTATGAAAACTAAATCACATCTCATTGACAGCAACGGAGATAACAGATGAAAATAATGGTCATATAGTCGCTTATTTGGGTTTATGTATTTGAAATATAAATACTTTTATATATCTTTGCCGTAAACTTACAATTTATGGGCAAAATAAGCGACTATATTGACTTTTCAGGAAGTCCCCAATCCATCATCACCTCTTTGATGCAAAAGAATGTCTCAGTGCCTTCATGGAGCTATTTGAGAAAGATGTATAATCCCAAGGAACATCCTATTTTAAAGGATACTGTAAATCTGAGAGACAAAATCCGGTCTGACGGATCCGTAGAAAAATCCAGCAGACGGTCTATCGGTATGGAGCGGTTGCTTGTAAGAAGGATGTCGGAGTTTATGTTTGCCATTCCGGTGAAAAGGGTTTATCACAACATTGAGAATAACAAGATCCGTCAGGATATTGCCAATGCCATAGAGTCAATCTACAAATACTCCAGATTTAAGACGCACAATCTGAAACGCAGCAAGGATTTTTTCGCATGTTGTGAGATTGTCACAATATGGTATGCTATAAAGTCTCCGAACAAACTATATGGGTTCAACAGTAAGTACAAATTGAAGTGTAAGACGTTTTCTCCCAAAGACGGTACAAAGCTGTATCCATTGTTTGATGAGTATGGCGATATGATGGCGATGTCGTTCAAGTATTCTGTCACTGTCAATGATGAGACCAAGACTTATTTTGAGACATATACTGAGGACATGCATTATAAGTGGGTTGAGAGTGATGGCTGGAGTCTTGTGTCGAAGGAAGAGGTAATCATAATGAAAATTCCCGCCGTCTATCTTTGCAGGGATGAAGCCATTTATGATGAGGTGTCCGGCATAAGGGAGGAGATAGAATACACTATGTCGCGCAACAGCAATGTGATTGCCTATAACTCCGCGCCAATACTGAAGATTATTGGTAAACTGCTTGGGAACCGGGAAAAGAAGAATGAGGATCAGAGAATGTTCCGTATTGAACAGGGAGGTGATGTCGGTTATGTCTCATGGAATCAGGCGATAGAGGCGTTGAAGTATGATATTCAAGAATCTAAAGCATTTTTTTGGAGTCTTGCCCAGATGCCAGATATATCATTCGACAATATGTCGCGTCTTGGCAATATCGGTTACGACGCGAGGGAGACGTTGCTGACGGATGCACATCTGAAGGTTGGTGATGAAAGTGGAGACTGGATAGAGTTTATGGAGAGGGAAAGTTCCGTTATCAAGTCATTCCTGAAGATGATGAACACCGCATGGGCTGAAGAGATTGATGAGGTGGAGGTTGAGCATATTATCACTCCATTCATTCAGAGAAACGAGACTGCTGAAATCACCAAGCGTATGGCTGCAAATGGAGGGAAACCGATAGAGAGCCATCTGGAATCAATCAAGAGATATGGACAGTCGAACAATCCTCAGGAAACACTTGACATGATAAGAAAAGAACAGACTATTGAAGCACAAAACTCAATTACAGATATATTTGGAAGTTCAAATTGAAATTTAAAGTTAACCACAGTTAAATATCGGATAGTCAACTGATTATCTGATATTTTTATTTGGTAAACTCAAATATAATTACTACCTTTGCATATCCAAAATAACAAACACTAAAAGTAAGTATGAAGACCAAGTTTGACATAGAAATCAAAGATTCTGAAAACATATGTGGAGGTTATCTCCTGACAACAGAACCAATGACTAAAAGACAGGTTGTACTATTCATCAAAGGACTCGGAAGTGAGTTGATGAAGAACAACAGACACATTGACCGTCTTTCATATACAGCATGGGAGACTGACAATGAAGATTTCGGAAATGCCGAATTTGTCGGAGTGAGAGTGACACGTTCCGGAAGAGGAGTGAGAGTGACAACCTATTAATCGAAACACTAAAAGTAATAAAGCTATGAACAAGGAATCAGAAATTGACTGTTATCTCTACTACATGTGGAATCAGTGGAATAAATCTGCTTGTGTTCGCATATTCGGAGAAATGCTGGGAATCCATATCTGGTCAAAGTGGATCAAGGCATGTGGCGAATGCGGGTCGGATGGTGCCCCGGCATTGTTTTATTCCATGCTTGATTATGACACCCGGAAAGCTATCGTAAATAACGCAGTCGCACATTATAAAATGGCTTGACATGAAATTCATACACGACAAATTCAGAGAGTGGGAAGAGAATACCCATATCCCGGAGGAGATAATGGATATGGTCAACTTCATAGCTGAGAAAATCGGACATGAAGGAGGGATCGAAGAGCAAACAATCAGTATCTACAATCGAGGTGGATATGTAATCGGATATGCCAAAGGATTCAGAATAGTGCATTGCACATTCTCATACTCGGATGGTCCCTCCGCAGATTATTCTAAAGAATTTGCCAAATGGCTGAAAGGGCTTGATTTCAAGATTGAGAACAGCTATGGAGATAACGGTATGGATTGCTCTACAAATTGGCATGATACTTATTGGACGCATGAGTTCATCTATAAGCCGTCAGAGGTCAGCGAAGAAGATTTTGTCATGTGGGAAGAAAAAGATTATGTGTATTAATCCCTAAAACGAAAAGCGATGAGAATAGATATAACAGTAGAGCAAGGAACAATGTTGCTCAGCGCATTAACTGACGAGATTGCGAAAGCGTCCCAACTTCATGCGCCCGAATGTCGCAAACAAGAAAGAATAAACGCAGCAAAGGCACTGCGCAAATATATTGCAACGGAGTTGTTTAAATTCGGTGCAATAGACCACTATACATACAACACAATTTACTGTTAACCCACCCATCCCGGCGAGGGAGAACTGAAGCGGAGCGACACAGCAGCAGGAAACAAAATTTGATAAATCGAAAATAATAGCTAAATTCGCAATATGGAAAAGAATCCAAGGATAACATTCATAGATTGTGGCAAAGAAGTAAGGATTGTAAGGGAATTGAAATTTTGGATTAAATTCTCTTTATACTCTATATTATTTGCAATGTCTCTTATTTTGTTATTGATGTCATTAAGTGTCTTATTTTATAAGATTTGTAGCTAATTAAATTCAATATGGGAAAGAATTATAATTATGGCATATTACCATCTATTAATATGTATCCTGATATGATGTACATATTAGATTCATTATCTCCGTCTAATGTGTGGATTATCTTACGATGGATAAAATGGTATGCTTTTGAGGAGTGTGAGCCGACACCTGAACAAATTATGCAGTCTGATTATAGATTGCAGGAAGCATGGTTTTATATAAAGAAAAAATTGGATAAACAATTTGAGAGTTGGGCAGAGTATATTGATAAACATAATAAATAAATTTGCGATATGGAAGAGAAGATTTATTCAGATTGTTATCGAGATAGACATCTTTGCTTTGAATGTGCCCATTATAATTTCAATAATGGAGAAGGCTCTAATGATGGATGCCGAGCATTCCCTGAGGGGATTCCAAACAATGTACATGGTGGTTACAGTCATAAAAAAGTTATGACAGGGCAAGTTGGAGATTTTGTGTATCGCAAGGCTACTTATGATGAATTATGCCCTTTTGCAAAATACTTATATGATTTAAAGAATTCATCAAAGTAGTCACTTTTTGAAATAAGAATCAAGTAATTCTCCAATCAGTTTTGCATACTTAGATGGGTTGCTCGAATTTCGATACTCTTGAAAACACTCTGCCATAAATTCAGAAGGAATGTTGTGACCGTATTTGCCAATAAGAATTCTTGCGGCTGATTCCATCTCTCCCTTTGAGACAAAAGATTCAAATTCGCGTTTATACTCTTCCCATATTTGAGAGATGGTGTGTCTAAGCATAGCCATTTCTTTATTAAGAGGAGCATTATAAGAAAGTAGCAAATGACCACCTTCGTGAGAAGCAAGAGAGAATTGTAATCTATTTTTGTCGCAACGTGAATTTTCTATTGCGTTAACAATGTCTCTATTATCTACGATATTGGTTAGGCTTACAATCTTCTTATTTTGGGATGGTATATAAGAAGTCACGCCTCGTTCTTCTTTATCAAGAGGTCTATATCCGAGCCTTATTTCTGAAAGGTTTCCTTGCCGTATATTGTAATCTCTCGTTATTGACACAAGTTCTGTAAGATGAGCTTTGGCTATATCCATAGTCATTAACTCCGGATTGATCACTACAGATACATCATTTCCGACTGCTTTTGATAGCAGTATTGATGCTTTGCTTGATAATTCTTCGAATGAGTCTATGCCTTTGAATTGCCTTGATATGAGTGATGTCTGAATATTATCCAGTGTTCGTGCAAATATGTTACCCCGATATTGATTTGATTGTGGCAGCTCAATGGAATACTTCATCTTATCAATAAAGTCACCAAGTTTGTCTGGAGTTGGTTCCTTGCCATACTGACACATCTTCAATACAAGTTTCTCAATCTGCGAATCTTTAGCTTTAAGACCTCCGGATTTAAGTGCATCCATTAATACTGTAACCTGATTATTGTAAGGTTCATTGAATAGTCCTTGCTCAATTCTTTTCAATACAGCATTTTCATCCAGTCCGAATTTCCTCTTTATCACATAGTCGTATAATTCGACCATATTATTATATCCGGTATTTCTACGATTAACCATATTCGGGAATGGCATTTCGTCATATCCGAGAGTGTTGAAAAACTTAGGAAGTGTTTTTCTTGAATAGTATTCGTTGGCAAGTTCCATAGCGCTTGCTCCTATGCCGCCTGAGTAAGGTCCACCAGTAGCCTTGTCTATGCCGATATGTCTCATGTGGTTTATCTCATGCCATAAAGTTGCAAGATTATTGGCATTTTCATACGTTAGTTTCTCGCCGTTACTGATTCTATATAAAGCGTTGAATAGAGATTCTGATGGTTTAAGATAAATAGTTGCATTCTTTCTATCAGCACTTGCTACTGCACCTCTTAGCTTTTCATCAATAATAACAGATACACCGTTATTGTATTGGTCAAACCATCCTTCATTGCTTGCAAGTATGTTGATGAAATTCTGAATATCTTCCTGTGAGGGTTTTTCTGGGAGTTTTGGCAATTGTCGTTTCAAGACCTCTGTTGTTTTAGACGCATTCCTTGCATTCAGAATAACATCCACATCATCCCTGTTGTCTCGGATGAAATAAGGCTGGGTTCCGCGCTTCTCAGCGGCATTTATACGGTCTTCATTATTTCTTATCCATTCTTTGAAATTCTGAGGCACATCTGTCACTTCATTGACGCTCTTGACATCATCATCGAGACTCCAGAATTCTTCTTCGGTTTTGAGAATCGGTATGCAGTAACACATGCACTGAGGATGCCATCCGGTGAACTTAAACGTCTTCGGATATTTTCCGGCAAGCATGTCGCACATGTCCTCCACATGGTGACCGTTCTGAGTGGTCTTCACTTCATAACCGACCACGAAATCAAATTGCTTCCATCTCTCTTGTTCAGCAGTGCGGTATGCCATATTGATTTCTGTCCTTGCGAGACGCTGTGCATTGCGGGCAGACGAACGATATACGCCTTGACCTGGATGGTAAGCCTTTGCGTTCTTTGACAGGTGCCATTTGATTGTGCCATCCTCCATCTTTTCCTTGATTCTGCGAAAACGTTTGTCAGGTTCCTTAAGATATTTCTTTACCTGTGCGGCAAGTTCCATAGCAGATGTCCCCGGAGCAATAGCAGCGGTGATAGCCTCCTCCAGTTCCGGCTTATATTGTTCCGAAAGATTCCAGACTCTTGAAGAAAGATTCATTCCATTCTCTTTCCGTTGTTGGAATGCTTTTAGTCTATCGGGATTGGTCTCGAAATATCGCGAATATTCCTCTCCTGAATTTGAGGTTCCGGTATAAGCGGTAAGCACTTTCTTTGCCACCAGGTCTTGCGCAAGATTCGATTCCTTCCATTCCTCGGAAGTCCCGGACATTATTATTGTCCCCACATCATTCATGAGTTGTGTCTGCAACCGTTTTACAGCCTCTTTAGTCAATGGATAGTCGGCAAATGAGAAAGGTCTTGAAGTGTCGGCACCGGCGATGACGGCAAGTCTTGCCGCCTCTTGAGCCATCCTGTCATAGACCTGTTGAATCAGTAAGGCATATCGCTCTGTGCGCTTTTTATGCTCAATGTTGGCTTTACGTTGGTTTGGGATCTTAGGCTTCGGCATGGTGTCTATTCTTCTGGCAAGCAATCATAATCATTGACTTCTCCCGGGCAGTATTGCCCACAATTGAAGCCGATCATCCGTCGGTTGTCGTTGGTTTCTGAATAGTCATGGCGATGATATATGGGAAATCCGAAAATCCGGATCTCCTTATGCCAATGATTCCCTTTGTCTGTGATTTTGATTTCTATTAGTGACATCTGCTGAGATTGTAAGTCAATGTAATGCAAAGTTAGTAAAAGTATTTGGAATATAAATACATATGAGCGATGTATGATAGTGAAAGTTATAAAGTTAAACAAAGTTAAACTATTGGTTTATAGTTATTTAATATTTGAATAAAAGTAAAACTAATATTAATTTTACACATCCAATCAAACTAAAAGTAAAAATGATGAACAAAGTTTACAGAATCACCCACAACATCAGCAAATGGCTGAAGATGGGAGAGAACGAAAGCAACAGATATTTCTCTGACCTCAGGTACGCAAACGAAATATTTGAACTCCTGCTCGATGGCATAGACTATTCAAATGACGAATGGATTTCACTTGACGAACTCGAGGTTGACAGTCCGTTCGGAGAGTATCAGACGAAGGGAGAGGTAATGTTGCGATACTTCAGTGATGATACGAAGATAGGAGTTGAATTCAATATTGACGAACACTAAAAGTAATAACGATATGGCAACATTGATTAAAGTAAACGGAGTTAAAAAGACAATCACTCCTGAAAATGGAAAGAAGTTTGAGCTTGAAGAAGCTCAGAAACTTGTAGGCGGCTATATCCAGATAGTCTATCTGGATAATGGAGAGGTCATGATACTTGATGAGGAAGGAAAACTAAAGGGTTATCCCGCAAATCAAACCGCATCATTCATAGCCTTATCAAGAAAGGCGATTCATTGGACTGATTATATTGTCGGAGATGTCGTAATATGTAAGGAGCACGAGATATGAAGATATATGTAATACAGGGCTACGGCTATGATCCGACAGAGTCAAAGATTGAGACTTACGCTATCGTCTGCATGTCAAGAGAAGATGCTGAAAGGCAACTTGACATGATTATTGAAGAACAGTCCATAATTGCAAAGTCTGAGACATACTGCGGTATCGAATATGTTGAGACCATCCGTAAAAAGAACGGAAATGTTTCTCACTATAAGATAGAAATGATATACAATCTGAGGAATCCGGAACATAAGGAGGCATTTCTATGGTCAACGCTGGTAATTGGTGGCAACATAAAGAATGATGAGTTTCATCCGGTGATGGATGATGACGACAGTCCGGAGTACAGGATCATGACTCAAGCTTCAATAACAATCAGAGAGCAGGAAATTGGATAATCATCAAGCAACCCTAAAAGTAATGAAGACGAAAGAAAAGAAAACAGCTGCGCAGGTAGAACAAAGCATCTGCGAGCAAGTAACAAACAAGCTAATCTCCATCATGGAGCAAGGCATCAATCCTTGGCGCAAACCATGGAGCCATTGCACGGAAGATGTTGCAGTAAGCCACACCAACGGTAAGCCATACTCATTGTTGAATCAGATTCTTCTCGGATTTCGGTCCGGGGAGTATCTTACTTTTAACCAGATTAAGAAAGAGGGCGGCAGTGTCAAAAAAGGTGCGAAATCTGAGGTTGTAGTGTTTTGGCAATGCGGGGGACTGAAACCGGTCAAGGCACCTGAAGGAGAGGAAGACAGTCAGGATGATGAAAAGGAAACCCAATGGGTGGCATGAAAGAATCCTGTATTAAAATACTATCGGGTCTTTCATATTGATGATACAGAGGGAATAAAAGCCAAATATCACACTAAAGAGCCGGAATTAATATCAACCATCAATCCGATAGAAATAGCGGAAAATACGGTTTTTAATTACTGTAACCGCAGTGGTGTGACGCTTATTATCCAGAAAAGCAACTCAGCATTCTATCGTCCTGCAAATGATTCTGTCACTGTTCCGCTTCGAGAACAGTTTTCTGAAATATCGGAGTTTTATTCCACATTGTTTCATGAATTGACTCACTCCACCGGGCATCCATCAAGATTGAACCGTCTAAAGGGAGGGATACACAAGGCAAGTGAGAAATATTCGCGAGAGGAGCTTGTGGCAGAGATTGGAGCAGCAGCATGTCTGTCGAGACTTGGGATAGAATGCAAGGAAACAGAAGAGAACAGCGCGGCATATCTGAAATCCTGGGCGAGATTCCTCAAAAGTGATACGAAAGCATTTATTGTAGCTGCCGGGAAGGCTGAGAAAGCAATAAATATGATATTTGAAGACTAAAAGTTAATAAATGTCATAATATTGGTTTTCAGATATTTATATTTGGTAAACTCAAATATAATTACTACCTTTGCATATCCAAAATAACAAACACTAAAAGTAAGAAAGATATGAAATCAGAAATCAAAAACGCCGTAAAGGCAATCTTCGCATCCAACACATTTGAGGTAGCACTCGAAAAGACGAGAGAACTCAGATCCGAATACATCAAGGAACTCGGAGCAAAAAGTTGGAACGGTCTCGTCACCTACTACAAAAATGCAAATATCATCCCTGTCGATGAGGTGGCAGAGACGGAGGCAGAATATCTTCCTGCGATTGAGAATGAGACCGAAGAGGAGGGAATCACACCTGAAGAGATGGCAAATATTGAAGAAATGGATGCTATTGCAGACACGATTGCTGCTGAAGAACAGGACGAGTCAAATGAAGAGAAGCCAGCCGATGATTCCCAAATGGAAGAAGTTGAATACATGCTGTATCGCAATACAGGAGATTCTGTTGAGTGGTTCGGACATCGCGAGAACTTCTATGGACTGTCAGTCGGAGACACAGCGAGGATGATAAGAATGAACAACAAGGGTGTCAGTGAAGGATTGGTAGTTGCGAGCAATGCACTGACGCTTGATGATGTGGCTCTCTTTCACAGGTGTTACGCTGTAATCATTAGAATGAAACGTTCCTACAAGGAGCAGCTTGAGCTTGCGGCTAAATGCTTAATGAATCT
This sequence comes from uncultured Porphyromonadaceae bacterium, assembly GCA_947174235.1. Classification (GTDB taxonomy): domain Bacteria; phylum Bacteroidota; class Bacteroidia; order Bacteroidales; family Muribaculaceae; genus Lepagella. The sequence continues at coordinate 14,038 of CAMWID010000037.1, forward strand.
ACCGGAAGCGATTGCAAGACAGTATCACAGGGTACCGGCAAGCGACACAAAGCTCACAGACTATGTCCTCAATTTCAAGAAATCCGATAAATGACTGAACAATCAGGAGGGAGCGCAATGCTCCCTCCCCTCAATTACAAAATGCGATATGGTTTCAAGTAAAGAATATAAGATTCCGCAGATCCGGTTGGCATACGTATCAGACCACGCTGCTGAATACAAGAAAGCTGCCGGTTCAAAAGAAACAGCAGATTTCATTAGGTCAACGTACCAAGAAGGAGAGATAGAATATAGAGAAAGCTTCAGGGTTGTCTACCTTAATAGGGCTAACAGGATTCTTGGATTCCAGACAATTTCCGAAGGTGGAACCTCGGCTACCATAGTTGATAATAAAATGATATTTGCCGGAGCCCTCTTGTTTAATGCTCATTCCATCATCATGTGTCATAATCATCCGAGTGGCAATCTCATCCCAAGTCCTGAAGACGATATAATTACCAGGAAAGCAAAGTCTGCCGGAGAAATCCTCAATATCAGAGTTCTTGACCACTTGATAATATCAGCTGACGGATATTACAGTTATAATGACGAAGGAAGATTATGAACGCTCCATTAATGAAACAATACTCCGAAATGAAGAAGAAGCATCCGGATGCGGTGCTTCTCTTCAGATTAGGAGATTTCTATGAATGTCTCAATGAAGATGCAGTGGTGGCATCTTCTGTCCTTGGCATAACTTTAACCAGACGTGCAACGGGCAACGATAAGTATATTGAACTTGCCGGATTTCCTCATCATGCCCTTGACCGGTATCTGTCAAGACTTGTCAGGGCAGGGAAGAGGGTTGCGATATGTGAGCAACTTGAAGATCCGAAACTTCAAAAGAAATTGGTAAAACGTGGCATTCCAACTCCAATAAGTGAACCAACTTATGATTTTATGCCTATTTTCTTGATTCTAAGCGACCTTTTCTGGATTCTTAATAAACTCCACATCTTTGAAGAAATACGCCTTAAAACGCAAGAATTGAAGACCCTTGCTGTTGGATTGGGAATCTCTCCAAGGAGGGCATTTGAAGAATGTTATGAAATCAAACAATCATCATTATTCGACTAATATATGACCAGATACGAAAGATATAAAGAGCAACTGAGAAAGCTTGAAGAAAAGAAAAGCATATTGCTCCGGAGAGGAAGATTTATTGATGCCAATAATCTGAATTCCGATATACGAGAAATTGAGCTGCTTATCAAACAGGCTGAGGAATATGAGGAATCCAAGAAACCGCGACCACTACAAGAGATGGTATCTAAAAAAGAGCTTCATAAAATGGGAATAGTTCCTTTGATGATAGAATGCCATCTTATTGCCGACATGCTTGTAGAAGTGTCGTATATGGTAATGGATATATGCAAGAAGCACGGATTTACAGAGGTCTCGCTTATGCCTGAATTGAAAGATATTATCAAGAGAGCGAATAAGTTTTCATCATTTCTTACAGAGATGAGTCCGGAACTCAGTAATCTACTTGTCAGGAATGAAACTCTCAACGGATCACTCCACAAGAAGTATCTGAAATATATCGAACAGAGATTGAACCCGAAGAAGAAAGACAAGAAGAAAGACAAATGATTAAAAATCATTAATCTGATTGAAAAATTTTCATAAGTCACATAAAAGTAGTATCTTTGCATATTACTTTTAGTGTGCCTGAGAAATCAGGCAATTTTGGATGGCGCTGCCCGTGAGGGTCGCGTCTTTTTTTTAAGACTTATGTATGATTATGATCATAAAATACTGATTGGTAGTAAAATAAATGCAATTTTGCTTGGTCAATTCAAAAAATATTACTACCTTTACACATCCAAACAAACTAAAAGTAAATAAGATGTTACAATCAGAATTTAAAGAAAGAACAGGAGTTGAAGTAACCACCGATGAATTTGAAGCGATCCATATCGTCTACATGGCATCAGACCTTGACAAAGATGAATTCTGCAAGACGTGGTGCAAGATGAATGCAAGCAGAGTTCGTAAAGCCAAGGAATGGGCAAAATCAAAAGAAGAAGAGCGCAATCTCAAAGATTCTCTCATAGAAATAAGAAACAAGCTGTCATCTGAAGTGATGAATGGAGGCAATCTTCCATTGACAATAGCCTTCCTCTCAGACAAGGAGCTTACTCTTCTTGAAAAGGTCGGAATTGAAATTCAGATAAGTGAGAAGGAAATGGTGGAATATGGATATCCATTCCAGAGATTCCATGACATCTCAGAGACGAGATACAAGATTGAGAAATATCTCAACATAGCATAAATAATCATGTGGAGGTGAGATTCCTCCCCACTAACACTAAAAGTATATGGACGGAAGAACTGCAACATTGAAAGTGCCGTATCGAGGATATACGAAGTACTACTAATTCAGTACTGGACTACAATGTATAAGTGGGAAGTAGAGATAATTGAATCCGGCAAACGATTGTTCGTCTACGAAGACGAGTTTTCTCTTAATTTCGACTAAAATGTATTTGAAAAATAAATATATTTCATTAAATTTGCACAGGAATGACCTCAAAACGCACAAAATACGATTATTTGATAGTTGGAGCCGGATTGTTCGGTTCCACGTTTGCATACCTTGCTTCTCAGGCAGGGAAGAAATGTCTTGTTATAGATAAGCGTAATCATGTCGGTGGATGCTGCTATTCAAGAAAATCCTTTGGGATAGACGTTCATTTGTATGGTCCCCATATATTCCATACCTCCAACAAGGAAACGTGGGAATTTGTAGATTCTCTAAGTCCAATGAGACCATTCTACAATCAACCTCTTGCGTTTTATAGGGGAGAGATTTTCAATCTTCCTTTCAACATGAATACTTTCAGACAGATTTATGGTGAGTATATTCCTGAGAATATTGAAAGATTGATTGAAAGAGACTTGATCATCACTGACGAACCTGCGAATCTTGAAGAGTATGCTCTTGCGACAGTTGGCAAGACTATCTACGAGAAATTGATAAAAGGCTACACTGAAAAACAATGGGGGAAGAAATGTAGTGATTTGCCTGCCTCATTGATTAAGAGACTACCTTTGAGAATGACGTATGATAATACCTATTTCTCAGACCAATATCAGGGGGTTCCCAAGAATGGATATGATCACCTGTTTGCTCAATTGCTTAAAGATTGTGATGTCGCTGTAGGTTATGATTATTTTAGCAATCCGGATCTATTCAGCCATATTGCTGATAGAACACTTTACACAGGGAGGTTGGATGAGTGGTTTGGAGAGAAGACACTTGAGTTTCGTGGTCTGAAATTTGAACATAAGATTCTTCCGGTGCTTAATCATCAGGGATGTGCGGTCATTAATTACACCGATTCATGTCTTCCATATACAAGGATCACTGAGCATAAGCATTTTAATCCTGAGAATGATAGCAAGTGTTGTACAATCATAACTTATGAGACCCCGGTTTCAGGTTCAGACACAGGAGCGGTTGAATGCTATCCTATACCAACAGAAAGAAATTTGAAACTCCACGAAATGTACTGTGGTAAAGTTTTAAATGTGATTTTTGGTGGCAGACTTGCTGATTACAGATATTACAACATGGACACCACTATAGAAAAAGCTATGCTGTTATGGAAAAGAGAACAGATGTTATAATAGAACCTCTCAACACGTATCATGCCGAACATACATGGTTGCTAAGAAACAATCCTGCGTTGTGGCAATACACTGAATGTGACACGCCATTGCCTGCAACTCTCCAATCTGAGCAACAGGCATATCTTTTCTATACTCAACAGAAAAACAACCGTAGATATGCAGTGAAATTTAATGGCAGGTGTATCGGTGTGGTATCATTGAAGCAGATAGGGTATGGAACAGCCGCTATTGGATATTATATCCTTGATGATTCCATGCACGGGGAGGGGATATGTACTGAGGCGGTCAGACAACTGATGAGAATCGGATTTGAAGAATTTGATCTTGATTTACTTTATATATGGGTAAACTCAGATAACATCCCATCATTCCGCGTGGCTCAGAAACTTGGATTCTATAGCGTGGGGCTATCATTTACTAAAAGTAATGTTCACAGATTTGAAATGACGAGAACTGTATGGATAAACAAGAAAAACGAATTGAGGTAATTGAGCTTGAAGTTCGACAGCTGAACCACGGCTTCCCTAACCCGCGCAAGAAACCTACCCCCAAGAAGAAAGCTGCTCTGCAGGATTCTCTTGAAAAGCTTGGAGACTTTGGTGTAATTGTCATAGACGAGAACAACGATGTCATATCAGGAAATCAGAGATGCAAGGTTCTTATGGAACTTGATCCGGCTACCAAAGTATTATGCAAACGTCTTATCGGCTACTCTGAATCAGAAAAGAAAGCCGTCAATATTAAAGCCAACACCCATGCCGGTGAGTTCGATATGAAGATGCTCGCTGATTGGACAGCAGACCTCCGGATAGATCTCAGTAGCGACCTTAAATCTCCTGAAGTCATGGATCCAAAGATAAAAGGCATGGATCTTCTGAGATTCGAGAAGTACGATTATGTCATGATTGCATGTCGGTCAGAACCGGACTATCTCAATCTTCTCCGAAGCCTTGGGTTGGAAGGAAAGACTGTTACTGTAGGTGATGATAAGACAAAAGGCAGGAAGATTAAATGCCGCGCTATTTGGTATGATGATATGAAAGCCCAGATAATCTCCAAGGAAGAAGCAAATGACAACACTTGAAAATGGCAAGACATTCGGCATATATGTTATGTCGTACCAACGCTCGGACAAAATCATTACCCAAGACTTGTTTGAGTACTGCACATATGTTGTCCGTGAAGATGAGGCAGAGAAATATCGTGCCAACGGTGTAAGAAATCTGCTTGTCATTCCCAAAAATTGTCCATGTTGGAATTTCATGGATACACTTTGGTGGACTATTTGGAACACTCCTGAAGATGTCATATTCATTGCAGACGATGATATAAGATATTTTAGCTATCGTACAGATAAATCCACCCCAATCACTAATGACAATTACCAAGATCCTGTTGCAACTGCAACGGAAGAGATAGAGAGAATCGGATGTCTGTTGTCTGACCTCAATCTCGGATTGGCATACGATGGACCACAAAAAGCATTGTATTGCTATGACAAAGAATTTGGGTTCAAAGGGATGTGCGGTCATTGCAGATGGATCAACAAGTCAGGTCTCAAAGCCAAGTATGATTATAAAGATGCAGCATCGTCAGATATTGACATGGTATTCCAGGAATTGCTTATGAACCGGATAACTATCCAGCCTAAATATTTCCTCAGCAATGCCGGATCAATGGAAACCAACAAAGGAGGCGTCACCATGACAAGACAACAGACTGTTGATCTGCGCATGGAAATGGAAAACAAATGGTGGCCTTATTATGAGTATGACATCAAGAAGAATATCGGAAAAATAAACATTAAAAGATAATCATCATGAGAGATTTCAATGTATTGTTCACATGCTGCGGAATGCATGTCAGCGAGAGAATAAGTAACCTCAGGGATAACGAGGACAATGCCATAGTCAAAGTCTATGCTTGTAATTGCAACGCAGACAACCTCCCTTATGGACTTGACGTTGAGGGATGCTTTGTCGTCCCCCCAATTCATCATCCTGATTATATAGATGCGATTGTAGGAATATGTAAAGAGAATGATATAGACGTTATCATTCCGAATGTAACGCTTGAACTTCAGTTCATGGCAGACCATAGGGAGGATTTTGAGAAGCATGGGATAAAGGTCTCTATCGCGTCATCTGAGGCAATAAAAATCTCCAACAATAAACTACACCTTTACGAGCGTTACGCGACTCTCATGCCGCCTACAATAGCCACAACGAGTTTCCAAGATCTTCTCTCATTTGATGCTTCCATCCCATACGACCACAGATTATGTGTGAAGCTCACTGACCACTGCGGGGGAAACGGATTTGCCATTCTTGATGATGAGAAGGCGAGAGACATGACTCTGTTCAACCGGTATGGAGAGAATCGTTATGTGTCCTATGATGAAATGGAGGAGGTTATGCGAAATCTTGATAAATCCATTCTTGTGCAGGAATACATAGACGGAAAGGATTACTCCATATCAGCTCTTGCAATCCGTGGAGAAGTCAAGTATATGGTAGGATATTTAGGACATGTTATGTCTTTTGGAGCCATTGAATACGGCGAGATTTATAGTAATCGCCTTGCTGAAGACATCGTTCATGATATATGTCGAGACCTCGACCTTGACGGTAATGTGTGCTTTGATTTCAGGATTGACAAAGATTGTAAAGTTTATCTGCTTGAAATAAATCCTCGTGTAAATGCTTCTTTGCCCTTTGTCGCGAAAGCCGGAATCAATATGCTTTATCTGCGCTGCAAACAGCTTCTTGGATATTCTATTGATGGCTCATATCCAATCAAAGGAAGGTTGAAGATGAAGAAATATCATGAATCTAAATACTTTTATTAATTATTGATTATTAGTGATTTATATTTGTAAATCTCACTAAATTTCATTATCTTTACATATTACATTTATTTATATGGGAAAAGAACAGGCGAAGTCCAGAAATGGACACAGCATATTTGAAATATCCTCTCTCATACAGAAGGCTCTTAGACGGTCTGACACGCGGATGGCTCTATATGCCGCCGCCGAGATGTTACCGAAATATCGGAACTATCTTTGGAAACGTCTTCTCACTGTCTCTGCCGAGGATTGCCATGATATGGTTACGCAAAAGATTATGAAGTTGCATAGCGAAGACATATGCACAGCTACAGGCTACAGCAACGAACCAATTGAAAAGGCAATCTCCATACTCCTTGGCGCAAGAAAGAATCGTGACGGTGATTATTATGCATGTAATCTTTTCAATTCGCGAGATAAAAGAACGTTTGATACAGGATATGGTAAAGAAATTTTTGATGCTGAATCAGCCACTAAAAACGGTCATAGCTGTTACTTCCTCCGAGAAGTATTTAACCGGGCTATAGATATTCTTGATTATGACAATGCCGGATATGCCGCTAATGAAATCAGGGTATATTATCCCAAATTCTGTTGGGAAATGATTGTCAACAAAGCATCAACGCTTGGCTATCCTCTCTTGACAAAAGAGGTTAGGGCATTGAAGGATGCCGACAAGCAAACAAACGGTGACAATACGCTTCTCTTCCGGTCTAAGGCTATAGTCCTTATGATAAAGGCTATAAAATACAAGAGTTTATCGGATTTGATTCCCGATGAAGAGATAGAAGAATATGTTTCGTTATCCGATGCGCCTGTTGAGCGACAAAGATTGCCCGATTATGTGTACGACTGCCATACATATATTGGCAAAGCCAGAGGAAAGACAAAGAAAGAATTTGTCAGGGCAGAACAATCAGCTTTGAGACCATTGAAAAAAGGTCTGTTCGATGATGCCTCCTGGGAAAGGTTTTTCTTCATGTCTGAACATGGATTCTGGACTGAAGAATATACTCCTCATCCAAGTGAAGCGAGAGTTAAAGAAATAGAAAATAATAAAACCCCATCATTATTCGATTTATGAATTATCAAGAAGTAAAGCGCAATCAGTTTGAAAGTGACCTTGCTTATGATAAACGCAAAGGTTATGTCCTTCAATACATGCTTCCTCGTATGGAAGTAAACGATAAAGCGGTTCCTGCAAAAATGAGGAATGCTGTTGACGTGTCTCCTGAAGTCATGTCTGATGTGGTAGGATTTTGGAGAGGAATCCTCAACTCACATACAGATCTGCTCAATATGGATTATTTCTCCATTTACAATGCAGTGGAGCAAGACAAATCGAAGTTGAAATACTATATCCCGGACAGCTTCTTCTATGCCTTCATTGATGAATGGCTCACACATCCCAAGCGATCCACTGCGGTTGATGATAAGCAACTTTACAAATATCTCTATGCCGGAGTCAAAACCACAGAAGTTGTGGCAAGAAAGGTGGGAGATTGTTTCTTTGACTCAGATTTCAACAAGATAGGAGTCGAAGATTTTATCGAACTTTGTCGTGAAGAAGGAGAAGTTGTCGTGAAAGCGTCTATCTCTTCTTACGGAGGACATGCAGTTAAGTTCTGGGATGCCAAGAAAGAGAATCCTGAGCAATTGCTTGCATATGTCAACAAGCCGCCGTACTTCTACACTCAACCTTACGGAACTGAATATGTGATTGAGAAAGTTGTCAAACAACATCCGGAAATGGCAAAGTTCAACACATCGTCCATCAACACAATCCGAATCATGACGATGATATATGATGGCAAGTTTATACCTCTTTCTTCTGTTCTTAGAATGGGAGTCAATTGGAGTAGAGTTGACAATTGTAGCAGCGGAGGTATCGTTGTCGGAATTGATCAGGAGAGCGGCACTACAAAGACCCTCGCATATAATGCAAATGGAGACAAGTTTACTGTCCATCCACAGTCAGGAGATTTCAGTTATCGAGACATCCCTTCATGGGATAAAGTCCTTGATGTTGTTGAAAAGCTCGCTTGGAGATTCTCCGGTATCTCGCAACTCATATCATGGGATATTGCCATTGATGAAATGGGAGAGCCAGTTGTGATAGAGATGAATATTTCATATGGAGAACTTGATTTTCACCAATATTGCAATGGACCCATCTTTGGAGAATTGACATCAGAGATTTTGAAAAAGTTTAAATACAAGAGTTATTCCTATAATGCATTTATTGGCAATATCGGGATATATTGATGCATTTAATTACACAACGACCACTAACTTACATTTATACTTACATTTATATGGGAAAGATCCAAAGAAAGAAAGATTTCCTGAAGCATTTCCGGGAAGGTCGCGGCATCGTTATGTATGCTTGTGAGAAAACCGGAATTTCAAGAGAAACATATCGTCAATGGAAATTGAAAGACCCGAAGTTTAAGGCTACATGCGAAGATATTGCAGAAGAGGTTCTTGACGTTGTTGAATCTAAGTTGTTGAGAAAAATCAATGAAGAGGATTTGACAGCCATCATCTTCTATCTTAAGACAAAGGGTAAGCATCGTGGCTATGTCGAGAGAGTAGAAAACAACATATCAATGACACCTTTCGAAGATTTGATGATGTCTGTGACTGATGATGAAGATTAATCCATCATGGCAAAAGAAACTGAAACTTTGGCGGGAAGACTGGTGTCTTTTCGCCAAAGAGGTTTTGAAGGCACGTCTTGATGAAGAGCAGAAAGCAATACTGCGTGCTGTCCAGACTGAGAAGATGGTTGCCGTTGCTTCCGGCACCGCCCGCGGAAAGGACTATATCGCGGCAGTGGCGGCGATGTGCTTCATGTATCTCACCCCACGTTGGGACAAGCATGGAAATCTTGTCAAGAACACAAAGGTGGCTATGACTGCGCCGACTGACCGACAGGTAGGGAACATCATGGTTCCGGAAGTGCGAAGGCTATACCGCAATGCCGGATGCTTGCCCGGTCGAATTGTCGGGCATGACATACGAACCAGATATGAGGAATGGTTTCTTACAGGATTCAAGGCAGGAGACGACAATCAGGAAGCATGGTCAGGATTCCATGCCGTGAATACAATGTTTGTTGTCACTGAGGCGTCAGGTATTTCCCAAACCACATATAATGCCATAGAGGGTAACTTGCAAGGAAATTCCAGGCTCTTGATTGTGTTTAATCCGAATACGCCTGTAGGCTATGCTGCAAAGGCTATGAAGTCCGGTCGCTTCAAAAAGTTCAGGCTGTCATCACTCAATGCCGAGAATGTTATCAAGAAACAAGAGATAATTCCCGGACAGGTGAATTATGAATGGGTTAAGGACAAGGTGGAGGCATGGTGCATGCCGATTCAACAGGCTGATTTCAATGAGGGAGATGGTGATTTCAAATGGGAGGGTGGATTATATCGTCCAAATGACCTGTTCAGAATCAAGGTTCTTGGCATGTTCCCGAAAGTTGCTGAGGACGTACTCATTCCTTATGAATGGCTTGAACTGGCATTCAAACGATGGGAGGAACTTAATGCAGAGGGGTTCAAGACTTCCCGGTCATGCAAACTTGGAGTTGATGTCGCCGGCATGGGACGCGACAGTAGTATTCTTGTACCACGGTTCGGTAACTGGATCCCGGAAATCATATCCCATCATTCCGGAGGCAGGGCAGACCACATGCATGTGGCAGGGCTGGCGGTACAATATCTGAGACGCAAAGGTGCCTCCGGATTTATAGACACCATAGGGGAGGGTGCCGGAACATATTCAAGGCTGATAGAGCTTGGATATGACAACGCATTCTCTTGTAAATTCTCATATGGAGCGAAAAACCTTAATGATGTCACCGGTCAGTACACGTTCGCCAACATGAGGGCATATCTGTATTGGGCAGTCAGGGATTGGTTGAATCCCAAGAACAACAACCTCCCTGCCATACCTCCTAATGAGAAGCTTATGGAAGAGGCAACGGAAATAAAATGGTTCTTCCAAAGCAACGGCTCGATTGCGATTGAAAAGAAAGATGATATAAAGAAAAGGCTTAAACGTTCTCCTGATACATTTGACGCTCTTGCCAACACATTCTTTCCATATGATTATATTGAATTGACTGAGAAAGATGTCTTTAATCAATTCTTATAATCTTATATTCCGGCAAATGCGTCTAATAAGACGGATATAAGACGCATTCACAGACTCTAAAGATTTATTTAATCTATTCCATATTCATAACAAATAATTGGATATAAGCGATTTTTATAGATAAAAGTATTTGAAATATAAATATGTTTCATTAACTTTGCATCATGACATCATTTGAGAAATGGTGTTAAATAGAGAAGAAAAGATTTGATTGTGGTTTTATGACCACTAACTTACAATTTTTTTTCATTGCGCGATGAATAAAAGACAACAAAAAGTGATGTCAATGTTGAAACCGAAAGTGAAGGCGTTCGGGTTCAACCAGAAGGAACTAAAGGGTCTCGCCGCCAAGATTGCCGAGAACCTTACTTCCGAAGAAGATGCCTCAGAAGAGGATGTAGACGCTGAGATAGAAGCAGCCATCAAAGCGGCTCTCCCAGTCCTTGAACTCGGTCGGTCATACGCGAACCGCGTTATAAATGACTCCAAGAACGTGAATGAGGACGATGACGAGGATGACGAAGAACCGGAATCCAAGTCGAACAAATCCACCAAAACCAAGCAGAAGAAATCAGGCGATGAACCCGAATGGTTCAAAAACTACCGTGAGTCTATGGAGAAGAAGTTTGCAGCCCTCCAAGGTGAGCGTATTGCTGACACCCGCAAGGCGAAACTTGAAAAACTTCTCAAAGACACCGGAACATTCGGAACCCGCACTCTCAAATCATTTGCCAAAATGAAGTTTGAGAATGACGAGGATTTTGACGGGTTCTTCTCAGAAGTTGAAGAGGATTTGAAATCCCTCAATCAGGAACGTGCCAACGCTGGACTCGAAAAGCTCGGTGCCCCGGCTATCGGAGGCGGTCCCGGAAAGAAGGAAGAGAAAACAGAAGTTTTATCTGAAGATGAAATCAAGGCTATCGCCAAGATGTAATTTTCACAAACACTAACTTACAATGGGAGCAATCGCAGAAATGACCCAACAGGGCGATGTATTCTCTGACGGTATGGATGCTGTCGTTATCCGTCAAAGAGGTTCATGCCTTATCGGCGGCAAGACCCTTGACATGACCGGATTCCCTTACAAACATGTCAAGGCTGGTCATATCATAATCCACGAGACAGCTTCAGACACTTACAAACCACTCGGAGTAAAGGACGGTGCATACGTGGCACTTCCGGCAGGACACACATACGAAGGTGTCGTATTGGCTTCTAAGCCTGCTGACATGGCTATAGTATCAGTGATGTACTCAGGCGAGGTTAACGATGAAGCGTCACCTTATCCTGTAACCGATGCAATCAAGACAGCACTTAAGACCGCATTCCCGGATCTTTATTTCAAACACGATTAAATTAATTTACAATGCCACAGCCTTCAATTTTTCAGAATCTCATCGAGCAGTTCATGCCGAGGCTTGGTCTTTACGTAAACGAAAAGGTCAACGGAAAGAATGAGCGTGAGCGCACATATCTTCACAAGCAGCGTCTTACAAAGATATATTCACCTGACCAGAAATGGGAAGGCACTTCTGCCAACACTCGCTATGTGAAAGCGGATTATGTCGCTCTTGATTCTCCTCTTCCTCTCAAACGTAGAGGTCAGATCACATCATCCAACGGCAAACTCCCCAAGGTGGGTATCCGCAAGGTGATGAACGAGAATGATATCAACAATATCAACATCATGAACTCTCAGCTTTCACAACTTGAAAATGGGAGCGAAGCGTATAAGACAAAGAAACGTCAGATCATCAAGAAACTTGCTGATGACCCCACAACATGTGCAATCGGTATTGACGAGCAGAACGAGTTCACCTATCTATATGGTATTTCCAACGGCATAGTCCTCGTTCAGGCTGACCAGAACGACACACAGAATGTCGGTATCGGTATGCGCGTTGACTATGGTTATAAGGATTCCAACATCTTCCGCACAGCCGTAGTTGATACCTGTGACGCAGACGATATTCAGAACGTGGTGGATGCTGCCAACGCAGCCGGAAACACCATTGCCGTTGCCATGATTTCCAAATATCGTCTCGACAAGATTCGCAAGACCCGTTGGGCTAAGGAACTTGCCGCAGACTATCAGGAGAAAGTATATGACAACGACAGCAAGCTTCCTGTTCCCTCTGTCAAGACTTTCACAGATGCATTCGAGAATGAATATGGCTTCAACTTCATTATTGTAAACCGTACTGTCCTTTGCGAGAAGAACGGCAAAGATGTTCCGGTGAAGCCTTTCAATCAGGATCGTATCATTTTCCTTCCTAACTCAGATACTGACGGATCATTGGTTCACGGTACACTTGCCGAAATGACCAATCCGGCAGAGAATGTTAATTACTCTACACTCGAAGAGTATAAGCTCATCTCTCGTCTTCGCGTGACTGAGCCTACATTCGAAGAGATTACCAAGGGTCAGGCGATGGTTCTTCCGGTAATCGAGGATGTAGATGGTATCTATGTTCTTGACTTCTCCAAGTCTGTAGAGCTTGACGCTGCTGACGAACCGGAGGAAGCTCAGGTTGATGAGAGTATCACCATCAACGGCACCGCATATCAGAAGGAAGCTGTAATCAGCGCGCTCAAGAATCTTGGTTCTGACGTGAGATCCAATGCGAAGGATGAGACTGTCATTCGGAAGATAAATGAGCTAAGCGATGAAGACAACGCAATTCTGATGGATGCCATCAAGGATTCAAAAACGGTATGAACCGGTAAGGCATGAGGACAATCGCGCAGGCTCTTAAAGATGAGACCCATTACCCTCTGAGTAATGGCAAAATCTTGAACATACTTCTTGCAAGAGGTCTTGACGGTGATGAGGAGATCACTCCGGAGATCATAAACTCAGACAGCTTCAAAGGAGCGACGGCGGATTGTCTGTATTCCCTTGTCGAGGCGGTTAACTTTTCAGAATCGGATATTTCAATATCCCTCCCCGACAGAGACCTTATCCTTAAAAAGGCAAACTCCATATATGTCTCCATAGGAGAGGAGCCGATAGAACTTGACCAGCCAAAGGTTTATGTCGGGTGGAACTGAAACCTCTGTCGGTTTTAATTACAGGTAAAATCTCTTTCATATTTAGGTTCTTTAATGTCAGTCATCAATCCTATACCACACACGTTATCGTACCTTGTAGTCTCCGACGGCTACGAGGACGATAACGGTGACTGGCATAAAGGGACATCCGGATGGAGCGATCCCATGGAGTGCCATGCTGTTCCAGCCGGGCAAGCCAATGAGATAACTTTCGCCGACGGTACGACCGGTACCTACACCTATACTGTAGGGAGGCTTGATCCGGATTGCCGCGAGTTTCAAATCGGCGAGAAAGTGAGATTGAATGTATGCGGAATCGAGAGGGAGTTTCAGGTCAAAGGGTTCCACCGCTATCAATTGCAATCCAAGATATGGGTATAAGCGCACAGTTTTCCACCAAGGCTCTTGACGAACTTCTTAAAGAGGTTCCTGAGATACTTGCAGGAGAGATTATCAGGGCGTTAAGCTATCTCGGAGAGCAGAGCATAAAGCGCATCCGTGACCGCTCAGCAAAAGAAAGTTGGATTGACCAGACAGGCAATCTGAGAAGTTCTATCGGATATGCCATCTATGACTATGGCAGGATTCTTATGGAATCAGCCTTTGAACAGGTCAAAGAAGGCATGGAGGGTAGAGCCGCCGGGAAGAGAATCATTGATGAACTTGCCACGAGATATTCCCAGACATATGCCCTGGTTGTGGTAGCCGGGATGAAGTATGCCGAATATGTTGAGGCTATGGAGACAAAAGATGTGCTCGCTTCAACAGAGCTATGGGCTAAGAGCAAAGTCGAGGAATATTTGCACAAGGCTTTGGAGAGGGCATCTGATAAGATTCTACTTAAACAGCGACAGCTTGGATTATGAAAACAGATATAGACATAAAGGATGATGTGTTTCGTCATATCAAGGGTTCGGACTTCGAGTCAATGGTGTCAGGCAAATTAAGCAAGACACTTAGACCTTCAAAATCTGACAATGAGGATATAGTTATATCCATGCTCACTAATGTCAATACCGACATACAGCAGGCTTTTGTCAATGTCAATATCTATGTTCCCGACATACTCCGCGATGACCAGTATGAAGAGGATTCCATAAGACTGCGGGAGTTATGCAACGCTTCCAAAGAGCTTCTTGAAGTAGGGAGGGGGGAAGGTTACCGCTTCACGCTTGAAGAACAAAGAGTAATGGAAGTGGAAGGGAAGAACGAGCACTTTATCAACAATAAGTTATTGTATCACTATTGTAAAGATAAATACTAAATATGAAACAGTTAATGTGGGGCGAGGCTCTTGCTGCCATAGCCAGACAGAAAACAGACGGAAGCTATGATGAATTTAAGAAACTTCCGAAATGTGTTGAGAATGCCTTAAACCTCACCACTACCAAGGGTGAGAAGAAAGAAGCAAAAGTTGAGGGTGGCGGTATTGAGGCGGTCAAATATGCCCACAACGCCTATGCCCTTGCAATGTCTTTCCGCAGGGGCGTTGTAAAGGGTAAGCCCGTAACATTCCCGTTTGAGGAACTTGACGGGGTGGTTGACGGCATATATGCTCTTCGTGTTCAACCAGAGGACAAGACTTCTGGCGGTCTCAGCGTCATGGAGGTTGTGATTTCTACTGAAGACACCTATACCACAGCGGACGGTGCGATTAAGGTTGTCACCTTTGACTTCATCAAGCCTGAGGAGAATGAAGACGGCAGTCAGAACCCTACCATCAATTGGGATCCGATTCCGGATCTTCTGGCTGCGATAACAAAAGAATGATGACCTGTCTTGCCTGATTCAGTCATGATTCTTACGAAAGACAATTTGAATGAAGCTCTTGCGGATGCGGTCATGGATCGCCCGCGAGAGTTCTTCATTGACAAACGGAGATTCTGCCTCTGGTCACCATCTCTTGGCATGTCAATGATGTTAGAGGGTCATATTGCCAATCTTGGTGTAAATCCGGAAATGATGATAAGGAATCACTCTTTTGAAGCCTTGAGAATTGCTGTTGAAAAACGCAATGTCATCTGCGATATTCTCGCGATCCTTTCATTCAGGGATTTTTCTCAGTTAAGCGATTCAAGAACACTCGCAAAAAGAGCAGAATATTTCTGCAATCATTTATCTGATGAAGATCTGGCACAACTGATACTGATGATTTTAAGCGAACCGCGAATTGATGATTACATATCATTGTCCGGTCTTGCAGATGATCAGAAAGACCAATCTCGTATTGCAGAGATAAAGAATAATGGAAGTCACAACCGTACTTTCGGAGGTCACACAATCTATGGTCTATTGATTGATGCGGCGTGTAAAGCGTACGGTTGGACTAAGCAATATGTTGTATGGGGGATTGACCTTGTAAGCCTTCGTATGATGCTTGCTGATTCTGTTTGCTCAGTTTATCTTTCAGATGAAGAAATCAAGCAATTTGGAGGCGATGTCTCCAGGAAGGACCAACGAGGTATGACAAAGGAAGATTTTTTATTGCTAAGAAATGAATTCAAAGATTAAAATAGCTACTTGATGAAGATGCATTCTGAAATATTATATCCATATATGCTACCTGTCTTAATATCCATCATGGGATATTTAAGGATAGCTGTGTTGTCCGGAAGAAATTCAATTTCAACGCATATTGGGAATGGATCGCAATCATCGAAGGTTATCAGATACCGCCAGATGTTGTCTTCGTCATCCTCAGTTTTAATGAATTTCTTAATATTGTTAGTCACTGCGTTTTCTCCGGAAAATACTGTAAAGGTTTCTCCATCAAAGCAAAATTTGGTAAGCCCCGATACTGAAGAACTTGAAAAATACGGATCTTCATGCAAGCTCTCCTTATCGAAACTAAATGAATGCAATTTCGTTTCCTGCAATGTTACTGACTTTTCAAGTTTTTCGCCTCTTGCTGTCATATAAGAGGCAACGAAAAAGATGATTATTAAAAGCTTGTTCATATTTTTTGATTTTATCCACAAAATTACGCAAAATTATTCATAATCACAATGTCTCTACATTTTGACATATCGGCAGATCACTCATCATTCATGCAACGTATGAATGAGATTAGGACAGGTGTTCATAATGCAAGCAGGGTAATTAAAAGCCTTGCCAGGGATTTTGACGTGTCAACTGTGGAGAACAAAATTATTGCCCTTAATAAAGTTATACGAGATAATGAATCTGTAATTCATCAATCATCCAAACAGATTGAGAAATGGGAGTTAGATGCCAAAGAAGCATTTAACAATAATGATATATCAACTTTCTCTACAATAACAAAGGATATTGAAGAACAGTCAAAAAAAATAGCGGAACTTATTTCTGAGACCAAACAGTATTATGATGCACTGTCGATGGTCGAATCCAGTGGCGGAGCTGAGGTTTCGTCTGTTAAAAGTGTAAGTGCTCCACAATTTTTCAGGTCTCAGACAGATTATGAATATGCTGAGTCATTGCGCTCAAAAATTGAAGATATACAGTCCCAGATTGCTGAGTTTGATGGGTCTGATAAAGATTTACAAAAACTTAGGTCATCACTCTCCCAAACAGAAAATAAATTGAGAGGATGTCAATTGGAAGCGGCACAGGCAGCTGCTGAACTTGGGGAAAATCTTGGATCTCGAGCGGCAGAAGCGTCGGAATCTCTTTATATTTTGAACAATGCCGCTGAAAAACAAGAGGCTGTTGTGAAGAGTCTTTCTATAGCTGTTCAAGAGGCTGCACAGTCATTGGATTCGTTAAGAGAGTCCGATGATATAGAAGCCCTTGATAACGCTCAGATTAAATATGACACTCTCGCGATAAGTCTCCAAAATGCACAAATGGAGTTAGCTAACATTCAGGCGGCTCAGTCGGATGCAAGCATGTCTTTTGCTAAGATAAATCAGGAGGTTGAACAACATGATTCTCTAATCGTAAAAATGCTTGGCGGATACGAGAATTACCAGGTTGTTGTTGGTCAACTTCCTGGACCTATTCAAAGTGTTATAGGTTCAATCAATGGTATGACAGGTGCGGCGAAAGCATTTATTGCAACTCCGCTTGGTGCCGTTATTGCAACTATCGTTCTTGTCTTGAAATCTTTAAAAACATGGTTTGACTCATCTGTTGAGGGACAGAAGGCATTTGCTGAAATATCCGGATATGTATCTGGAGTGCTTGACCAACTTAAAGAGATTGTAATCTCTGTAGGGAATGCGATATATAATGCTTTTTCGAATCCCAAAAAGGCAGTAATAGACTTATGGAACGCCATTAAGACTAATTTTGTAAATCGTGTCAAATCTGTAGGTGAAATGGCAAAATCTTTGGGAGGGTTGTTAAAAGCGGCATTGACATTTGATTCTGATGCTATCATAAAGGAGTTCAATAATCTTACCAATAGTTTCTTGAAGTTTGGCACTGGGATAGACAATGTTACAGGAAAAGTTTCTAAATATGTAAAAGGGGTAAATCAGGCGGCTAAAGCAAATGCCCGTCTTGCAAAAGAAGAAAAGGAGATTGAAATAGCTGCTGCTGAAGAACAGAAGCGGTCTGCCCAACGTCAGCTTGAAATGACAAAAGCTCGTACAAAAATGTATGATGCCAAGGCATCAAAGGAAGAGAAGAAATCGGCCCGTGAGGAATATATGAGATTAAATAATGAAGATATTCAGGCTCAATTAATCCTTCAGGATCGAAGAATAGCACTTCAGGAGGGTAGAATGGCTTTAACAACAAACACAATTGAAGATGAAAATGCACTTCGCGAATTGCAGGCTCAAAGAACTCAGATAGAGAATCAGGGGGCTCAGCGAGAAATGATGTTGCAAAGAATGTCAAACCGAATTGATAAGCAAGATAAGCAAGATAAGCAGTCCGGAGCCACCGCAGAGCAGACTGCCTCAAAACGCACGGAATCTCAAAGAAGAATAATTGACCTGATGAAAAGTCAGGCGGAGGAACGCCTGCGTCTTCAGCAGGACTATGAATATCAGGAGTGGCAGAACCGTATTGATTTGATGGAGGAAGGGGAGGCGAAGGTGCTTGCCCAGATGGAACTTGACCATTCCAAGGAAATGACATCGCTTGAAGACCAGAAGCGTCAGGCTGTACAGGCTGAGATAGCGCGTCAGAAAGCATTGTTCGATGCCCGTCAGGATGAACTTTCCGTTGGCAACAAGAAATATGCCAAAGAGATTTTCAACCCGGATAAGGATGTCTCCATTGATGAGGTGAATGCGATTGTTGACCGCTATGATTCCTTGCATGACCAACTTATACAAAAGCAGAAAAAGGCGGAACAAGACCGTCTTGAAGCTGCCAAGGAGTCTTTCAACGCCTACCTACAGGAGTTCGGCACCTACCAGCAGAAGCGCGAGGCGATAGCGACCGACTATGACACACGCATAGCCGCGGCAGCCAATGCCGGAGACCGCATGATGCTGGAGGCACAGAAAGCCAAGGCTCTTTCCGATCTTGACTATCAGCAATGGATTGACAGCGAGGAAATCGCCCTTGCGTTCGGCGACATATCCAATCTTTCACAGCAGACCGTCTCCCGTCTTATCGAAGACATGGAGAAGTACCGTGGAAAGGTCGTTGCCACTTTCGATCCAGACAAGATTGAGAAGTATGAGGAAGCCCTCAACAATCTCCGTATGGCGGATGTCGAGGGCACCTTCTCCGCATTCGGCTCAATGGTGCCGGAATATTTCACCAAGCGTCTCGCCATTCAGAAACAGATAAACGATGAGGCACAGATCGGCATTGAGCTGACCCGCAAGCAGAACGAGCTTTCAATGCAGACCGAAGCTCAGAAAGGAGCCGTGAAGATACAGGCAAAGGCGGCAGGGTACAGCATATCCGATGAAGACCTTGCCGACCCAGCCAAGGTTCAGCAGATAGCCGACAGAGTGGCGGTCGCATCAGCTTCCGGCAATAAGTTCGCATCCGCTCTTCATTCGGCACTCCTTGAACTTCTGAAGCTCAACGGTGAATCCGCCGAACTTGAAAAGGCAACCAAAACATGGGACGGCAACTTTGCCCACCTCAAAGAGACGCTTGACAAACTTGATGGGGAAGAGAAGTTCAGAGCCATTTCCGAAGCTGTCGGTTCCGCAGCCGGGTTGATAGGCGATTTGGCTTCCCAGGCATCCGAGATGGCTGACGCCATGGGAGCCGAAGGTCTCGGCAAGGCTCTCGGAACACTCGGTGAAGCCATGGGGAGCGTGCAGAACGTCGCATCCGGTTTCGCGCAAGGCGGTCTTGTCGGAGGAATCGCCGCAGCCGCAGGGGAGGTCATGAAGTGGACTACCAAGCTCTTCATGGCAGGTGACGCCAAGCATCAGAAGAACATCGAGCGTCTTCAGGAACAGATCGACGCTCTCGGAAAGTCATACGAAAAGGTAGGCAAGGCAGCCGACAAGGCTTATTCCACGGACGCCTCCAAGCTGATCAATCAGCAGAACACAATGCTGAAACAGCAGCAGGCACTCATCCGTCAGCAGATGGCTGAGGAAGAGGCGAAGAAGAAAACCGATGATGACAAGATCAAGGAGTATCAGGAACGTCTCGAAGAGATAAACGAACTGCTTGAGGAGAATGCCGAGAAAGCCAAGGAAGCAATCATCGGCACCGACATTAAATCGGCAATAGACGAGTTTGCCTCGCTCTACGCCGGGGCATGGGACGATGGCACGGACGCGGCGCAGAAGTCAATGGCGGCTGTCAAGTCCATCATATCCGGCGCGCTCACGGAACTGCTCAAAAAGAATATCCAGCCTGCGGCAACATCATTCTACGACACCCTTGCAAAGGCTATGGAGGATGGCATACTGACAGATGCGGAACTTGCCAATCTTGACACTATAAAAGCGCAGATGGACGCTCTCGCCGCCACCGGAGAGGAGCAGTACAAGAAGATTCAGGAACGCTACAAAGACCTTGACGAGCTACGCGAGGAACTGACAGATATAAGCTTTGATTCCGTCCGCGACAACTTCAAGTCGCTGCTGTCCGACATGACATCCACCACCG
>CAMWID010000038.1 GCA_947174235.1 uncultured Porphyromonadaceae bacterium
ACGAAGAGATATTAGCCATTTACATTTGAAAAGTATCTCTTACGAAGAGATACTTGCCATTTGACCAGAAAAACTGAGATAAATAATACTTGTTTTTTATTTTTAACTTAAACCAAAGCTCATGATCAAAAAATGGAGTTATGTTGCAGCCATGATGCTCACCGCTTCCTGCGGATGCCTTTTCACCGGCTGTATCGACAATGACGAGCCCTACGGAATCACTCAGATCCGAGTGGCAACAGCAAACCTCCTCGAGGCCAAGAAAGCGGCTGTCGAGGCTGAGGCGGCAGCCGCTAACGCCCAGGTAGAGGTGGAAAAAATCAAAGCGGAAGTTGAAAAAGCTAAACTTGCAGTAGAACAGATCAAGGCAGAAGCTGAAGCAGCCGCCCTTAAACTTCAGGCTGAAGCAGCCGCAGCTAAAACTCAGGCTGAAGCGGATCTTCTGAAGGCTCAGGCTGAAGCAATCATTAAGGATGCAGAGGCTCAAGCTGCCCTTCTTCAGGCACAGACAAACGACATCATCGCCAAGACTGAAGCTTGGATCAAAAACGCAGAGCAGGCATATACTGAACTCGTTTACAAGTGGGAGCAGACCAAGATCAAAGAGGCTGCCGCCGCAAACGATGTTCTTTTCCAGTCTGTAGACGCCGCTTATGCCGCCTACATGAGCCAGCTTAATATCTACAACTTGGCAAACAAGAACTATCTTGAAGCACAGCGCAGACTCGCCGAGTATGAACTTGACCTCGTTTGGAATCCCAACGGCGGTCAGGACGGCAACGGTGGTTTCGATTCTCCCAAATATGATCAAAAGACCATCCTTGAGGAGGCTGTTGCTGACGCTCAGAAGGAAATTGACCGCGCAAACGGCACTATAGACCGCGTAAACGAATTCAATGAGAAACTTGATGGCGCGGATATCAACGATCTCAACGCAATGCTCGAGGACTACAGCACCCAGCTTGAGGATAATGTGAAGGCTCTCGCAGAGGCTAATGTTGAAAAGGATGCCATCTACATTGAGAACAAGGCAGACTTTGACGCTCCAATCGAGATTCAGAAACAGATTGACGCAGAGCAGTCAAAACCGATCGCTATCGCCCCCTATACATACGAACCTGACGCTCAGCTCGCTGTCCTTGGAATAAGCGATATAGAAGTGGTCCCTCAGAATGTATCATATAACCTTGGAAACGATTGGTACATCTTTAATCAGTATGTAAATAAATACAACAACACGATTTCTCGTTTAAAGAATTATCTTCTTGACGAGAATGACAAGGCATGGACTAATGCCCGTGTAAACGAAATGACCCGTGAACTTGCCGAGGCTAACAAAACTTTCGGAGCTGCGAAAGAAGCTTGGGAGACAGCTAAGAAAGTTTACAACATGGGTAATGATGTTGACGCATCAGCTCTTCCTCTTGAATCTGAACTCGAAGCCGCTATTGAAGCCTACAACAACATGGAATCAGAAATCCAAGGGCTTAGAGACGCAGTTCAGGATGCCAATGAAGCTGTGACAGCAGCCAATGACGCATATTGGGAAGCATGGAAAGCATATTATGATCCTGAGACAAGCACAAGCGTCAATGCAACATGGAATGCCGCACAAGAAACTTGTAGAGAAGCTGAAAGCGCAGCGTGGTCTGATTATTACAATGCTGTGAATGCTGCCAATTCTACAAGAAACCAAGCTTATAAAGACGCCAATTCAAGTGTAAACAATGCTTGGAATGCATATTCCAGAGCTGAGGATGCCCTCAGTGCAGCAATAAATGAGCTTAACAACAATCCTGATGACAAAACACTTCAGGCAAATGTTGAAAATGCTGAGAAAGATCGTGACAATGCACTTGAAAACGCACAGGAGGCACAGACAAAGGCTGGGGAAACCAAAGCCAATGCTACCACTGCATGCAACAGAGCAATCGCTGCTGCAAAGACAGCTCGAGTAAAGGCGATCAATGCGGCACAAGAAGCACGAGACAAAGCAGAAGCTGCATGGATAGCCGCCGGTGGTTATAGCGCAGATCAGAATGACCCTGCGTATGCACCTGTAGAAGCTGCCTACCAAGAATACCAGAAAGCTCAGGAAGCTGAAACTGCCGCTAACGAGGCTCTCGCTCCGGCTGCAGAAAAGATGATGGAGTTGTATGACGCAATGGTTGATGCACAACAGAATCAGCTTAATGAGATAGGCTTGTCATACTGGAGCTATCAGACTATTCCATCTTGGTCGGATGCATACTCATATTCTCAGGGATTGATTTCTGAATTCCCAGCTGCATCCGCGCCTATTGAATACAAGGATGCCGAGTCAGTATATGCAAACGCCAAGTATTATCTCATCCAGAAATCAATCACGGCTTATGGCAATCTCGGATTCACGTATAACTATAATGAATTCAATGGTGACAGCCATAATGGTTGGATACTTGGTCTTGATATTGACAGAGCATTCCTTGTGGACAACGTGACTGTAGAGATGGCAAATGCTTACGTAAAAAGTTACGTCAAGAGAAATTATGGGTACGAGATTCAAGACTATCTATGCTACCAATATTATTGGTTGTTCAATGATTTTGGTGCAGTCATCAGTCTTGAAAACCGCATAGCTGTGGCTAATGCAAATCTGGCTAATTCTGATCTGAGCACTTCGGCTGTAGCTACTCTTGAAGCAAACCTTGAAACTCTCGAACAGAGCAAAGTGGATGCCGAGGCAGACCTCGCAGACCTGAGAGACCAGAAAGCAGCTGCCGAAGCCAAGATCGACAGTCTGTTTAAGAATGTCAACGACAAGATCGCGGATCTCAGCCACGTTCAGAACGATCTCAACATTATCATCACAACTATCAAGTCAGGTATCAGCGAACTGCAACAGCTTGCTGTCGGAGCTTCTTCCGCTCAAGCTTTGCAGAATATGATCAACCAGAACAAAGCTACCCTTGCGAATGCAGAAGTCGCTCTCGAGAACGCCCAGAAGATGCTTGACGCGGCTCAGTATCAGCTTGACCAGTACAACAACGGCTACAAGGATCTCGCTAATCCTCATCAGCCCACTGTTGACTACCTGAAGGCTAAGGTGGAGGCTGAGAAGGAGTATGTAGCCGTTCTCAAGGCTCACCTCGATGACGTAATGGCTATCTACGAGAAAGCCACCAAGGAGTAACCAACCCGGAGCGGGCGTAAGTTAAGTTGAATATAAAAACAGCCGGGGGCACAGACCCTTCTCAGGCGATTTGCCCCCGGTGCCTTTCCTGCATTTCCGGTCTCTGCCAGAATGCCGACATATCTTCGCCCCTTCATCCAATCTTTAATAATTTCAAAATGACTAAGAAACTTTGCACATTCTTGCTGTCGGCTTTCCTTGGAATCTCCGCCTTCGCGCAGAACCAGGGGGAATGCTCCGTGGCGAAAGATTGCGCATCGTTCGCACCCAAGAAAGGTCAGTGGGAGGTCTCGTTGATGCTCGGGAAAAGCAATACGTTCTTTAATGAGAACAACACGTATCTGCTCCCCAACATCACTACCACCACCGGAGCTATCGGACTGCCAAACGGCGGAGTCCCCGGAAGCGACGGTACTGCCTCGGGATACCTCAACGAGTATCTCAACATCGACGGGTTCAACGGTAATTCTTTGGTCAACATCCTCGGTATCCAAGGTAAATATTTCTGGCAGGACTGCTGGTCGGTAAGCTTCTCAGGAGGTCTCAACATCGGCGTCACACCTCAGAAAAATTATATCGAGCCCACTGTGATCGACACCGACAAGGCGGGCAACGTCACCAACCAGATACCGGGTGCGAAATATATCAACGCCACGGCCACAAACAACTGGTTTGTTAACGCCGGAGTGGAGAGATATTTCAAGACCGGGAACAAGCGCATCTTCCCTTATGTGGGCGCGACAGCGGGATTCCAGATGGCTCGGGTCGACACCCGTGAGCCCTATACCGGCAACATGGTCGAAGTGGCGGGCGAACAAGTGGACCAGCAGGTCTACATCCCCGCCGGAAAGATCGGCAGAATGTTTGCCATCAAGGGGGCTGCCGTGGCGGGCGTAGAATACGATGTCATGCCCGGCATGTTCCTCGCCCTGGAGTTCCAGCCTGTATCCTACAGGTACGACGTGATAGAGATTGCTCCTCAGGGTTTCTCCCACTACAACCTGAACCATCACAACATCAAGGTATTCGACATGCCTACGGTGAGAATCGGTTTCAGGTTCTGAAGGAACCCCGGATAATATGACTACAAATGAAAGGGCGGTGAGGTGATCGCCGCCCTCTCTTTTTCCAGCCCGGACCGCGGGCATGGAAATAATCCAGATTTACAAAATGAAAAAAGCGATAATTTCACTGTGCGCCATTGTGACTGCCGCAGCCGCCACCGCCATCTTTTCATCCTGCAGCGGAAAGCCGAAGCAGTCGAGATGCGATGTGGAGGTATTCTCTCCGGAAAAACGTTATTCCGAAGTTAAGCTTCTTGACGTGCATGGCGCCGTGATTGACTCGACCCTCTCTGTGAGAAACGATTCGATCATATTCTCACGCACCGACTCCCTCGCCATGCCCTACATCGCGACCCTGCGCCTCCGCAACCCTTCCGACTCGCTCGACATCGTGTATATGCCGATAGTGATAGAAGGGGGAACGGTAAGCCTCGACCTCACCGACAGGATCTCCCTTTCCGGGACTCCCGACAACGAGGCGCTGTTCAAGTTCCTGAAGGCGAAAAACAGTTTTTCCGCCAAGTATGAGCGTGAGAACACCTCGCACGACGTGGCGAAACTTAAGGAAGATTATTCAAAGTTTTTCGCTGACCAGGCAATCCTCAACAAGGGGACTGTGGTCGGGGAATATATCTTCGAGACTTATCGGTCTGTGATGACTCCCGATGATCTGAGCCGTGTGAAAGAGAGGCTAAATAATTAAAAACAAACACAACTATGAAACTTCGATATCTATTAGGCGCCCTCGCCGTGGCTCTGATGCCGGCGGCGGCAAACGCCGCGGACGGAGAGGATCTCGACAATCCCTGGTTTGTGCAGGGGAGCCTCGGGGCTTCTTATTCCGTAAGCGGTGGCGCAGGCTTCGGCGAGATGCTCTCGCCTGCCGGACAGATAGCTTTCGGTAAGCATTTCAACCCATATATCGGGGCGAGGATCACTGCCGGAGGCTGGAAAGGGAGATACCGCATCCCGGAATCGGTATGCACCGGTTTTTATGATTATCATTTCACGGCAGACGGTCTGTGGAACATCTTCAAGACTTTCAACCATGAGTATGACCAGCCGGTGTCGCTGCGTCTTATCGCGGGTCTCGGCTTTGACCGCGCTTATGCGCGTCCGAGCAGCTCCCTGCTCGTGCGCCTCGGTCTCTCCATGGACGTGAGACTCTGCAGCGCGGTTGATTTCAATCTTGAATACCAGGCAAACGGTGTCAGCGACCGTTGGAACTCCAAAGACGACCATAGCTTCGATTCTTTCATGAATCTTCTCGTGGGTGTCACCTACAAGTTCGGCACCGGCTACCGCTGCAAATCCTGCGTGCCGGAACCGTGCGCCGACCTCAACGCGCTCAACAACCGCACGAACGCCATGCGTGAGGTGGTGGAGGTAGAGAAAATCGTGCGTGACACTGTCGAGATCGTGAAAGAGGTGCCTGCCCCCGCTCCGGAGAGCATGACCCGCACCGTATTCTATGCGATCAATCAGGTGGAGGTGCCCGCCGCGCAACAGCCCAACGTGGCTGCCATAGCCGACTATCTCAAGAAGTATCCTGAGTCTAAAGCCACAGTCGTGGGTTATGCCGACAAAGGCACAGGCACGGAGGCTATCAATCTCCGTCTCGCCAAGGAACGCGCGCAGAACGTGGCAGACATGCTTGTGAATCATTACGGCATAAGCCGCTCGAAACTTGACGTAAGCTCCATGCACAACGAATACAAGGAGCAGCCGTTCCAGCAGAACGATCTCAACCGGGTGGTGATAATGACAGGATACGCCAAATAACCATTGATATCAACAAGCGATTCAATATCATAATTAAACAGGAATTAGACAACCAAAAGGACCGGTCTGTGAAGATCGGTCCTTTTCTTGCAATACTCCGCGAGTCTTCCGCACCTCCGCTCGCGTCCGCGTGATTTCACTCGGTCTACGAGTCTACTCCCTCGCGTGAGTCCAGACTACCGACGCCGGTACGCGGGGAAAAGAAGTAATGGCGGAAACGCCATAGGAACAAGGCGGTAGCGCACGCGCTTGCGACAGCCCCCCACGGCACTCCCCCTTCAGCCGACACGCCGAATGAATCGATCGACGCCTCCCCGTCACCCGCTATATGGGAGGCTATGACCACCATCGAATTATTGAGAGCATGGGCAAACACAGGAACCCACAGCGACCGTGTCCATATCAGCAGATAACCGAACATCGCCCCCATAAGCAACCTGGGAACAAATCCGAAAAACTGGAAATGCACGGCACTGAATATAAACGCCGCCATCCACACCGAAGCCGCCACACCGATCCGAGACCCTACGAAAACCTTCTGCAATGCCCCTCGGAAAAACAGTTCCTCCGAGAATCCGGTCAGCACACCCACCACAAGCACCGTGGCAAGCAAACCAGGAATTCCGGAAAACGACAATATCAACGATGTGGTGTCGGCGGCTGCATCCTCCATCTCCCTGAGCTGACCTTCCAGCCCGCCGGTCCATTCAGGAAGGTGCAGTCCGGCGTTCCACGCTATAAGCTGGTTAAGCGCCGGAAGAGCGAGCACATACAGTATCACGACACCGGCGAACTGCCTGAGACGGCAACCGCCCGTCAGTCCGAGCCATTCCGCAGGTTTCCCCGAAGCGAACCTCGCGCAAAGCCACGCCGGGATACAGAACGCGAGCACACACTGCACTGCCGAAGAAAGCAGCAACGCCCCTCTCCTGTCAAGCCCGTTGATTTCAGACAACACAAGAAAAATGCCGCTTGCCACAGCAAGCAGCATACAGAACGATCCGAACAGCACCGCCAGACGGAGTCCGGTATTTTCTCTTATACCTTTTATAGAATCAGACATCGAATTTTTTTCTTCTGAAAATAAAATTACGTCCAAGATATTTTTCCCTCACCTCCGGATTCTCCGCAAGTTGTTCGCTCGTACCCTGAAAGAGTATCTTACCCTCGAAAAGGAGATACGCGCGGTCTGTGATGCTCAGCGTCTCCGGAGCGTTGTGGTCCGTGATAAGTATGCCGATGTTTTTCTCCTTGAGACGGTACACGATCTCCTGAATATCTTCCACAGCGATAGGATCCACTCCGGCGAACGGTTCGTCAAGCATGATAAACTTCGGATTGATGGCAAGACAACGCGCTATCTCCGTACGGCGTCGCTCGCCGCCGGAAAGCTGGTCGCCAAGATTCTTCCTCACTTTCCCGAGACGGAACTCCGCTATCAGGCTTTCCAGCTTCTCCTTCTGATATTCCGACGTGGTGGGAGTCATTTCCAGCACGGCGCGGATATTGTCTTCCACGCTCAGTTTCCTGAACACGGAAGCCTCCTGCGCGAGATACCCTATCCCGAGCTGCGCCCGCTTATACACCGGATACCCCGTGATGTCGATATTGTCAAGGAAGATGCGCCCCTCGTTGGGAGTGATCAGACCCGTGGTCATATAGAACGTGGTGGTCTTCCCCGCGCCGTTGGGACCCAGCAGACCCACGATCTCCCCCTGCCGGACGTTGATCGACACATGGTTCGCCACCGTGCGCTTCCCGTATTTCTTCACAAGGTTGTCTGTCTGGAGGATACCCTTCTCAGGCACATCCACCTCAGCCACCTCCGAGATCACCGCGCCCTCTTCGACACGGGTATCCGACACAACAACCCGCTCCTCAAGCATATCGGGCACTGGAGCGGACTCCATCTCCTTAGCCGCCTCTTTTTCCTGAGGATCAAGTTCCGGCTTCCGGCTCTTCTTAAATGAAAAAAACTTCATATCGTATTGTTATCTTGCCTCCGAAGGCAGCAATGAACGTATATAATCCGTAAGGAGTTTTATCGCCACATTATTGTTGCCCCCCTGCGGCACTATGAGATCGGCATAACGCTTCGACGGCTCTATGTAAAGCTCATGCATGGGCTTGAGCATGTCGCGGTAACGGTCTATGACCATCTGCGGGGTGCGGTTGCGTTCCACACAGTCGCGCAGGATAACGCGGATGAGACGTTCGTCGGCGTCGGCGTCAACAAAGACCTTTACATCCATCATGTCGCGCAGCTCCTTGTCGGTGAGCACAAGTATCCCCTCCACCACGACCACCTCCCTGGGTTTCACGGTCACGGTCTCCTTGAGACGCGAGCAGGTGATGAAATCATAAGTGGGCATCTCCACGGTCTCCCCGTTCTTCAGAGCGTGCAGATGCCTGCAGAGCAGCTGCCATTCTATCGAGGCTGGCTCGTCATAATTCATCCCGAGACGCTCCTCGAGGGGGATATGGGCGTTGTCTTTATAATAAGAGTCCTGCGGCAGCACCGCCACCTCGTCTTTCGGAAGAGACTCTATGATTTTCCTCACAACGGTTGTCTTGCCGGATCCTGTGCCTCCGGCTATGCCGATCACCAACATTGTTACTGTATCTTTAGATTTGATTATGATTTCCGGTTAAAAATTTTTTCAATTTTCAGAGTCTGTTTGCGATTCGTTCAGACTTCAATGACAAAATTACGAAATTTTCGCGACACTCCAAACTTTAGACCCCTTCCCGCGCGTTTAATATCTTGGAAGCCATATCCGGACGGCATCCCCGGGTTTATCCGTATGACAGATTTATTAGCCTCTTTTTCTTATGGAGACACCTATTGGATATTTTTTATTAATTTTGCAATCCAAACGGTTCCACACTTTCCATCTCTCCGGGGAAAGGCTATGACAGGTTTTCAATATGAATCTACTTATGTGACCGACCCTAAAGACAAAACAAAAACCAAATAACAATCAATCGGGCAACACCCCCTTAACTATGATCATTTCTTCTATCTCATCGTTCGGACGCTACTGTCTGTTTATGACCCAGGTGTTCCGCACGCCTGACAAATGGAAAGTATTTTTCCAGAAACTTATCCTGGAAATCAGCAAGCTCGGCGTGGATTCCATACCGCTTGTCATAATCATCTCGCTCTTTATCGGCGCTGTCATCACGATACAAATGACCATAAATATCGTGTCGCCGCTGATCCCGTCATATTCCACGGGTCTCGCCACACGCGAGATACTGCTGCTCGAGTTTTCATCATCAATGATGAGCCTTATTCTCGCCGGAAAGGTAGGCAGCAACATCGCGTCGGAGATCGGCACCATGCGCGTCACCGAACAGATAGACGCCATCGACATAATGGGTATCAA
The DNA here is from genome assembly GCA_947174235.1 of uncultured Porphyromonadaceae bacterium. Classification (GTDB taxonomy): domain Bacteria; phylum Bacteroidota; class Bacteroidia; order Bacteroidales; family Muribaculaceae; genus Lepagella. The sequence goes on from CAMWID010000038.1 coordinate 9,408, forward strand.
CTCCGCCAACTTCATCGTGCTTCCCAAAGTCATAGGGTTCGTGCTCTTCGTGCCCGTGCTCTGCGTCCTCTCGATGTTCATGGGTCTGATAGGAGGATGGTTTATCGCGGAATTCACGACTATGCTCTCAGTGGAGAACTACGTATTCGGCATACAGTCGTTTTTCAATGAATGGTACGTGTGGTACGGAATCATCAAGACCGTGGTGTTCGCCTACATAATCGCCAGCGTGGCGGCGTATTACGGATACTATGTAAAAGGTGGCGCCCTCGAAGTGGGTCAGGCGAGCACGAAAGCGGTCGTGTCAAGCTCCATCCTGATCCTTCTTGCCGACGTGATTCTCACAAAACTACTTCTCCAGTAACCCAACAGGCTCTAAACCGAAAGAATATGATTGAAGCTAAAAACGTATCAAAATGGTTTGACGGACAGCGGATCCTCTATGACATATCCGCCACTTTCGAAACCGGGAAGACAAACCTGATTATCGGACAGAGCGGATCCGGAAAGACCGTTTTCATGAAATGCCTTATCGGGCTCCTCTCTCCGGAGGAGGGGACAATTCTGTATGACGGACGGATCTTCAGGGAGATGTCGCAACAACAGAAAAGGGCTCTCCGAACTGAAATCGGGATGCTTTTCCAAGGCTCGGCACTTTTTGACAATGAGACCGTGCTCGGCAATGTGATGTTCCCCCTAAGGATGTTCAGCCGTATGAGCCATGAGGAACAGCTCGAAAGGGCGCATTTCTGCATCAAGCGCGTCGGACTGACAAACGCTGATGAGAAATATCCTTCTGAAATCTCCGGCGGCATGCAGAAACGTGTGGCGATTGCCCGCGCGATCGCCCTTAACCCGAAATACCTCTTCTGCGACGAACCCAACTCGGGACTCGACCCCAGGACATCGATCCTGATCGACGAGCTGCTGAGCGACATAACCCACGAATATGGAATCACGACGATCATCAATACCCACGACATGAATTCCGTGCTCGGAATCGGAGAGAAGATCGTATTCATCAACAAGGGTCATTGCGACTGGATCGGAAACGACAAGACAATATTCAGAAGCAAGAGTCAGTCGCTCAACGATTTCGTATTCGCTTCAAAATTATTTCAGGAAGTCAAAAAATTCCTGGAGAGGGAATATGAGGCGGAGGAAAACATCTGAGAACGAACGCTTCACCTCTTCAAAATCAATATCCCTGCCGGTTTCTCGCGACATCGAGGTCACTCCCTTGTCGACAAACCCGCAGGGATTTATTATTGAGAAACCTGACAGGTCGGTGTTGACATTAAGGGCGAGACCATGCATCGTGCAGAATCTTGAACATTTCACTCCCAAGGCACAAATCTTCCTTTCGGAATCTCCCCCTTTCCCGATCCACACTCCGGAAGCGCCTTCCACCCGCTCCCCATTTATGCCGTAAAGGGAGAGCGTGCGTATCACTGCCTCTTCAAGCAGCGATACGTAATCTTTCACGCCGAGACGGTGGCGCTCAAGGTCGAGGATCGGATAAGCCACAAGCTGACCGGGACCGTGATATGTCACGTCGCCCCCCCTTTCCACATGAAAACAGTCCACACCCCGCGCGGAAATCATCTCCTCCGGAAGAAGAAGGTTTGATTCCCTGGCGTGCCTGCCAAGGGTCACGACCGGATAATGCTCGACAAGGAGAAGATATTCCCTTGAAGGTCTGCCTCCCCCCTTCTTCACACTGACCATACTGTTAAACAGCTCGTGCTGAAGTTTCCAGGCATCGGCATACTTCATTCTCCCGAGATCCCTTATCTCGATCTCCCGCCCGTCATTACCGACGGAAACGATCCCGCTGTCTTTGTCAGTGCACATGTCTCTCCGCATGAAAACTTGAACGGACCATGGGGCTGCTCTCTATATGCCTGAACCCTTTCTCCTTCCCTATCCTTCCATATTCGGCAAATGTGTCGGGGTGGATATATTCCTGAAGAGGAAAGTTGTCTTTCGCCGGCTGAAGATACTGCCCTATCGTCATTACCTCGCAACCCGCCTCAAGCAGATCGTCCATCGTGCGCAGAATCTCCTCACGTGTCTCGCCGAGACCCAGCATGATCCCGGACTTCGATCTCACGCCGCTTGACGCGATATGGCGTATCACCTTCAGGGAATTGTCGTATGTGGCGAATGTGCGCACCGCCGGGGTCAGTCGTCTGACTGTCTCCATGTTGTGCGATATGACATCGGGGCGTTCAGCTATGACAAGATCCACCAGATCGAGACGTCCCTGGAAATCGGGAATAAGCACCTCCATCGTCACTCCGGGACATTCCTCCTTCAGCCGCCTGATCATCTTCGCCCAATGCCCGGCGCCAAGATCAGGAAGATCATCGCGGTCGACCGACGTGATGACCACATGCCGCAGGTTCAATTGCCTTACGGAGTCCACTATATCCTGAATCTCCCTCTCGTCAAGAGGGAGAGGCTTCCCGGTAGGGACATTACAGAACTTGCAGTTGCGCGTGCAGATGTTTCCGCCGATCATGAATGTGGCAGTGCCGTTGCCCCAGCATTCCGCCCGGTTCGGACACATCCCGCTACTGCATATGGTGTGGAGATGTTTTTCGTTGAGCAACCCTATAACCTGACTCGTCTTGAATCCTCTCGGGAGCTTTATCTTGAGCCATTCAGGCTTTCTTCTGAAATCAGCCTTGCCGGCAAACGTGCTTGTTTTTTTTTCATCAGTAGCCGTAATTCGTCCGGCATCACCTTTATTGTTGTCCATTATAATAGATTTAGGTCAGTTCCTACGGGTTGTCACCCGTTACTGGCGTGTCATCCCTCCGGGCACGGCACAGACTGCCGTCACATGGATTCCATACTGCGGATGGCACACGCAATACAAAATTAGATATTTTTTTTCATTATACAAATCAACCGTAACCTGATTTCACGGGAAAAAGATAATCCTCTTTGTCTTTTTGTCAATAAAAACCCTACATTTTTTCATTTTTAAACAATTCCAGACTTAAATATTGGTTATTTCCAAAAATATTTTGTAATTTTGCCATTAACAAAAGCAACAACTACACTTTAGCAAAGTGTTTTGGACTTAATAACCTATAAAACTGTCATGAAACTTAAATCAATAATCTCATACCAAACTTTATGAAAAAGTGCTTTCTAACACTCGGACTTATCCTGTTTGCCATTGTGGCTTATGCCGCTGACGGGATCAACTGGTCTTTCAAGCTTGTCGGCGACAATACCGCCTCTCCGGCTATCGAGGCAACCGCCGACATCGATCCCGGGTACCATCTCTTTTCCATTGACAACCCGGAAGGGGGATCTTCACCGCTCGAATTTTTCTTTGACCTGAAAGGTTGCGAGCTTGACGGCAAACCTACGGCAAACAAACCGTATACAAAAGAATTTGACGAGATATTTGAAGTTGACCAGCATTTCTACACAGGAAAGGTGGTCTTCACACAGAAAATCAAACCTACAGACAAAAATTTTTCGGTTAACGTCGAGCTGAAGGGTCAGATCTGTAATGATTCAGGATGTATTCCGGTATTCGCTTCCCACACTTTTACAGGGACAGCCCCGGTAGCTGCCAAAACCGAATCTCCCAAGGAAGACAAGGCAGAGGATCAGAAAAAAACTGATGAGAACGAATCCAAAGACGGAGCGGCGGCACTCGCCGAAATGACCGACTCTCTACAGGCGTCGGAGCCGTTTATGACTCCCGCCGCAAATCTGAGCGGAGTCAGCGCCGACAACTCCTGGTGGGAAAACGTAGAGGCGGAACTTGAGGTGTTTTCCGATAATCCCTCCCAGCAGGGACGCTCTCTGCTCTATATATTCATAGCAGGATTCATAGGCGGACTTATAGCCCTCGTCACCCCGTGTGTATGGCCGATGATCCCTATGACCGTGAGCTTCTTCCTCAAGCAAAACAAGACGAAAAAGAAATCGGTCATGACCGCCTCGATCTACGGACTCTCCATCATCGTGATCTACGTGGGTCTCGGACTGGTGGTGACAGCCCTGTTCGGAGCCTCCGCACTCAACGAACTGGCTACAAGCGCGGTATTCAACATCATTTTCTTCCTCCTCCTTGTTGTTTTCGCCATATCTTTCATGGGTGGATTCGAACTCACTCTCCCCGCCTCATGGACCAACAAGATGGACTCCAAGGTTGACTCCACCACAGGATACCTCAGCATATTCTTCATGGCGTTCACCCTTGTACTTGTATCATTCTCCTGCACGGGTCCCATCATCGGCACCCTTCTCGTTGAGGCGGCAGCCACTTCCAACTTCATATCTCCCGCCGTCGGAATGTTCGGATTCGCACTTGCTCTCGCGCTCCCGTTCTCGATTTTCGCGATGTTCCCGACGATGCTCAAATCCATGCCGAAGAGCGGCGGATGGATGAACACCGTGAAAGTGGTGCTCGGTTTCCTTGAGCTCGCCCTCGCCCTGAAATTCCTTTCCGTCGCCGACCTCGCCTACGGATGGAGAATCCTCGACAGGGAGGTATTCGTATCTCTGTGGATCGTGATCTTCGCCCTCCTCGGAATGTATCTCCTTGGCAAGCTCCGCTTCCCGCACGACGACGAGGTGGAGAAAGTGAGCGTCACCCGGTTCATGCTGTCATGCATATCTTTCGCTTTCGCCATTTATATGCTCCCAGGACTATGGGGCGCCCCGCTGAAAAGCATCAGCGCGTTCTCTCCTCCGCTCTCTACCCAGGATTTCTCTCTCTATGAAGGGGATGTCCACGCTCAAGTGGATGATTTCGAAGAAGGTATGAGGCTTGCCCGTCAGCTTGGCAAACCCGCCCTGATAGACTTCTCCGGCTATGGATGTGTAAACTGCCGCAAGATGGAGGCTGCCGTCTGGACCGATCCCGAGGTAAAGGCATCTATCGACAATGATTTCGTGCTGATAACTTTGATGGTGGACGAGAAAAAAGCTCTCCCCGAGCCTATCAAGGTGACCGAGAAAGACGGCACCGTGCGCACACTCCGCACCTACGGCGACAAATGGAGCTATCTCCAGAGATCCAAGTTCGGAGCAAACGCCCAGCCGTTCCATGTGATCGTCGACGACAATGCCAAACCTCTCGCCCCGGCATTCGTATACAACGAAGACATACCGGGATACCTCAACTTCCTTAATCAGGGTATCGAAAACTACAAGAAATCGAAATAAAGAAGTTTTAACATCTTCAAAGATTTATTTCCCATACCGGAAACCCCGCCTGTCAAATATAGGCGGGGTTTCTTCGTTTATCCTGTATGAAACTTTTGAAATCAATCCGAATCTTGGGGCTATCGGCAATGCTTCTCTCCGCAAAAGGGATGTCGGCGACATCCCCGGAGTATCTCGCCCTGGTTGACTCCGCCGACAATTACATAAAGATGGAACGCTGGATGGAGGCGGAGCATACGATTATCTCCGCATTGCGTCTCGAGCCGGCGAACTATACCAACTCCCTGCTGTTTTCAAATCTCGGAGTCGTCCGCACGGAACAAGGGAAATATAAGGACGCTTTGGAAGCATTCGGTCTCGGACTGTCGGTCGCGCCCCGCTCTACCGGTATACTCAACAACCGCGCCCGGACGCTGATGCTTATGAATGACTACGCCTCAGCCATGAATGATCTCTCCGAAAGTCTCCAAGAAGACTCAATCCAGGAATGGCCGCTACAGATGCGCGGACTATTGCGCATAAACGCCCGCGACACCGTCGGCGCACGTCATGATTTCCTACTTCTCGCTAAAAATTTCCACCGCAATGACAAAGCGTTCGCCGGACTCGCGAAGATCGCCGAATGGGAGGGGAAAACCGCCGACGCCCTCAGATATTATGACGAGGCAATACTGATAAACGATGACCCTGAAACCCGTTATGAGCGTATTTTACTAAAGATCAGGACTGACAAATATTCCGAGGCGGCGCAGGATATCCGCGAAGGGATCGACAGATTTCCCAACGACCCATATTTCTACCTCTGGAGAGGCTATCTTCACCGTCTTAACTTCAGAAACGAGGAGGCTGAGGCGGATAAAAAAATAGCTGTCAACAAAGGAGCTGACCCACAATTCGTTGAGCAATTTATCCCCAAAATTAAGAGATAAATTGGCTCACGAAGCATCGCGGTTTCAAAAATCTTTCGTAACTTTGCACTCGCAAAAAGGCAGAAAGTCATTTTAATACATCATGAATTTCTTTTTCCAACATATCGAATATCTGCTGCTCCGCCACGATTGTGTTATCGTTCCGGGGTTCGGTGCGTTTATTGCAACCGTCTCTCCCGCCAGAATAGATATGGAAAAGGGGATGATCATTCCCGCCACACGCAACCTGATGTTCAATCAGGCTGTATCCCTTGACGACGGTCTCCTTGCAAATTCCATCGCCAGAAAGGCTGGGATCCCCTTTGAAGACGCCCGCAACGTAATCGTGCGCTGCGTGGCGAAAATCAAAGAAAATCTTGACACTTACCGAGAGATAGAAATAGGTTCGCTCGGTTCCCTGCTGCTCGGTGAAGAAAACAATCTTCTCTTCGCTCCGAAACACCTCGACTTCTCTTCCACATCAGAATTGGGTTATCATCCGGTGAAACTTGATACCGCAGTACCGGATTCTGTCCCTATAAAGGCTACCACCCCGGAACCGGACATAATCGCCGAAGCGGAAGAAGAGGAAACCGTAGAAAAGAGCTACTATCAATTCAAGATAAGCCGCACTGTCACCCGGTTCGCCGTAATGATAACGGTCATGGCAGTCATAGCGCTTACCGTGATCCTCAACCCCCTCCCGGCTGACGAACGTGAGCAGAGGGCGTCTGTAGTTCCTGTCGAAAAGATCCTTCCGGCTCCTGCCGCTGTCCATGCAGAAACAGATTCCGCGAAAATCGCAGAACCGACAATCGCCGATTCAGTACCGGTGTCTCAGACACTCCCCTCACATTATCTTATTGTAGCCACATTCGCCAATATCAAGGAAGCCCGGAAATATGCTGAAAAATATTCTTCCGACGAATATCCGCTTACAGCGGTGGAATCGCGTAAAGTGGCGCGGGTGGCAGCAGCAGAATCTGACGACCGCGAGGAATTAAGAAAGAAATTAAATTCTTCCGAAATCACCTCCCGTTTTCCAAACGCCTGGATATGGAGCCGCAATTAAGCACGCGCCCAATCAAAACAACTACAACACGACATAATAAGTCAGCGGTCAGAAACCATGGTTTCTGACCGCTGACTTATTATGTCGCTCTCAATACGGAGCCTGTACTTGTGCTACAATTCAAGGGAGGCATAAGGAAGCCCGAATGCCTCAGCCACCGCCTTATATACGATTTTCCCGTCAACCACATTGACTCCTTCCGCAAGACCGGGATCCTTCCGGCATGCCTCTTTCCATCCATCATCCGCCAGACGCAGGGCGTATGGAAGAGTCGCGTTGGTCAACGCCATAGTCGAGGTGTAAGGCACCGCACCGGGAATGTTTGCCACGGCATATTGTATCACGCCGTCTATCTCATACACAGGGTCCGAATGGGTGGTGGGATGTGTGGTTTCAAAACAACCTCCCTGATCTACAGCGACATCCACCATCACCGAACCTTTCTTCATCAGTCCTACCATATCTCTGGTGACAAGATGCGGAGCCTTTGCCCCCGGCACAAGCACCGACCCTATCACGAGATCCGTGGCGGGTAATTCCTGTTCTATATTATGACGGGAAGAATATAGGGTCTTGACATTTTTAGGCATCACGTCAGCGCAGTGACGAAGAGTGTTGAGATTTATATCAGTAATGGTGACATCCGCACCAAGTCCGGCTGCCATAAGCGCGGCGTTGCGCCCCACTACACCGGCTCCAAGGACAAGCACTTTCGCCGGACTGACTCCCGGCACACCGCCGAGGAGCACTCCTCTTCCCCCCTGGGGCTTCTCAAGAAATCTCGCGCCTTCCTGCACCGACATGCGTCCCGCCACTTCGCTCATAGGGATAAGCAGCGGCAACCGGCGGTCGCGGTCTGTGACTGTCTCATATGCAATGCATACGGCGCCTGAACGCAACATCGCGTCAGTAAGCTCGCGGTCGCATGCAAAATGAAAATACGTGAATACTACCTGATCCTTTCTGATAAGTCCATATTCGGGGCTGATCGGCTCCTTGACCTTGATGATCATATCAGCCGCGGCATAGACATCCTCAATTGTGGCAAGAATCTCGGCGCCGGCGGCTTTGTACTCATCATCGGAAAAACCGCTCCCTTCGCCGGCGGTGTGCTGCACAAAAACTTTGTGTCCATGCCCGACCAGCTCTTTCACTCCCGCAGGAGTTGCCCCTACACGGTTCTCATTGTTCTTGATCTCTTTTGGAATTCCGATTTTCATAATATAGATTATTTACAGACCGCAGTACTGAATCCAACGCGACATGAAGTTGTCTGAACATCATATCTTCACGGTTTCAGAACAACAGATCCTTGGGTTAGTATTCTGATATGGCATCCGGACAAACCCATCCGGTCTATACCCGGGTCATACAGCGCCACACCATTGTTTATCGCCCAAATATACGAAGAATTTATCAATTCCAATCAAACCCGACACATGTTATAAAACATGCGACAATTTAAACACAATCCTTTGAACCCCTTCCTGCCAGCGGACGCTCGAAATACGGAACTCCCCTATTTCCGCCGTAGACGCCACATGACTTCCTGCACACAGGCATTGATCGTAATCCCCGACATGAACCACCCGTACCGTGTCGGATGCGTCTTCCGGAAGGCGACTCATATCAAAACGTTTCATAGCCTCTTCCTGAGATATGTATTCCTCGCTGACCACTACATCTTCTTTCACGATACGATTGATGTAATCCTCAAGGCTTTTCACGTCTTCAGGCGTAAGCGGCGAAGCCATATGATAGTCGAGTTTTGACTTTTTGCGCTCGACATGCGCCGAGAATGCCCTGCCACACCCGAATCGGCGTGCCATCTCTCCGTTCAAAAGGTGCTCCGCCGTATGCATCGGCGGATATTCCTGCTTGTTATGTTGATTCAACTGTGGGGTCTCTTCCATAATTATAGATTTAACAGATTATTTGATTTAACAAATTCACGATTTATAGCATGAAGACTAACCATATGCGAATTAGTGAATGTAGGGACATGCCTTCGGCATGTAGAATTACATACTAAGGAATTGCGCAAATGTTTTATGCGTCGGCTATAACATGTCAGTTTACATACCGACGGAAGGAAAAACGCACTGAAATACAGCCATGCGACATCCTCCTGAAATCGTCGGATAAACTCCATCACAAAATTATAAAAAAAGGGAGCTGTCACAAAATTTAAGCGACTGTCCATTGGGCTGTCCATTGTAACGTGCTCCTTAAACCCATAAAAATCAGATCTTTCAAACGGTGCCAAAATGGTCTATAATAATAAAATAGAGCCACACAAATAAAGAAATATGTTTTACAACATAATTTTATAGCATATTTCTAAAACTTTTATTAATTTTGCACTGTTTTTAGGACATATAAGTTTAAGAAACGCTCAAGAGAGAGCGTCAATTGTTTTTAGGTAAATTTAATATTACTCTTTTAAAAATTTTCAATTATGAGTAAAATTGTCAAAAAAGCGGCGAACATGTTCCGCACAGTGAATCATTGTCTCGCAAGTGCAGAAGTATATCTTTATGTATCTTCTCACAAGTGACCGGAATCTGAAATGATTCATCCGATGCGTTCCTTATTATATTATAAGGAGCGTTTTTTTATTTTTCTGTCATTGCTATTACAGGTAAAGCGTTACAGCTACCACTTTTCTACAGTCTTTTTCATGGAAAAATATAAGCTGAAGAAATATGGGTACGATTTTTCAAAATCTTTTCGTAATTTTGCATTAAAGAAGTTGTTCAAACCAAGTGTACCTCCTATACATCTCTCGTGAAGAAACGATTTCTACATATCTTCATGGTCGGGATACTTGCTTTCACCGCCACATGCATGCCCGACAGGAAAGCGTCGTCAGGAAATGGGAAAGAATATCCTGACACACTCCGCGTCGCCACACTCTACGGACCGACATCATACTTTAACTACAGAGGGCAGGAAATGGGGTTCGATTATGAGAATGTCAAAAGGTTCGCGGCAGACGCCGGATATATTCTTGATCTCAAAGTAGCCCCGGGACTGCAGTCATTACTAAGCATGCTGTCGGAAGGAGTTGCGGATCTTGCCGCATATCCGATACCCGTGATTGAGGAATACAACCACATCGTAAGGCACTGCGGCAAAAAAGAGGTGACCTGGCAGGTGCTCGTGCAACCGGCACGAAAAAACCGAATCTCAGATGTCACCCAGCTTGTGGGAGAAACTATATGTGTGAAAAAAAATTCCAAGTATCATTACAGGCTTATAAATCTTGACCGGGAACTGGGGGGAGGTATCAATATCATGCCCATTGACAAGGATTCACTTATTACAGAAGATCTCATACACATGGTGGATCTTGGAGAAATACCCCTTACCGTGGTTGACTCTGACATAGCCGGACTCAACAAGTCTTATTATCCACGACTTGACATAGGCATGAAAATAAGCCTCGAACAATATTCTTCATGGGCTGTCGCGAAGGGACTTGACTCTCTTGCCAAGAAAATCGATTCGTGGGGACAAAGGAAAGACAATTCAGAAGTAATGCGGGAGATATACAAGAAATATTTCGAACGCAGCAAAAGTCCGGCGCCGTACGAAAATCCCGAAACCACTTTGGGATTGAAAATCTCCAAGGGTGGACGGATATCCGGATATGACGATATCTTCCGCCGCCATGCAAAAACATCCGGTTATGACTGGAGACTGCTCGCATCAATCGCTTTCAATGAATCGACCTTCAACAACGACACCATGTCTTGGGCGGGAGCCTGCGGACTCATGCAACTTATGCCTTCGACCGCGAAATCATTGGGAGTGGAGCCGGAAACACTCACGGATCCTGAATATAATATCATGGCAGCCGCCAGGCTCCTGCGGAGCCTTGATGACGCGCTCGTGGACCACGTGCCGGACAAAGACGAAAGATTAAGGTTCGTGATAGCCTCTTACAATTGCGGTCTCGGACACATATTCGACGCCATAGCGCTTGCCGACAAATTCGGTCTCGACAGCAAAAAATGGCTTGGAAACGTGAGCGAGGCGGCGATACTGAAATCAAGACCGCAATATTACAACGACCCTGTGGTGAAAAACGGTTATTTCCGAGGATGGGAAACGACTGAGTTTGTCGATAAGGTGATGAGTGTATATGAATATTACTCTTCGCAGACAAAGTGAACTCTTTCCTCCTGTCGGTTGTTAAATATAAAAATTCCATTACAAACTATAAAAATCCAATTCTAAACTATATATGAAAAAGAATCACATCACCGTCGGCGCAATTCTACTTGTCGCGGCAATCCTACCACTGCAGTCATGTATCGGCAGCTTCTCGCTCACAAACAAGGTGCTCTCTTGGAATAATCAGGTGGGTTCAAAATTCGTAAACGAACTGGTCTTTTTCGCATTCTGGGTTCTCCCGGTGTATGAAGTGACTTCCGTGGCAGACCTTCTTATTCTTAACTCTATAGAGTTTTGGAGCGGCAATAATCCTGTGGAGGCATCCACAAAGGTGATCGATACGGACCAAGGCAGATATTATATCGCATGCGACGGCAAAGGATATGATATAAAAGCCCCTAACGGAGATGTGGTCAGACTCGACTTCGAAGATGATTCACAGACCTGGTCTGTCAGCGTAAACGATGAGGAATCATACCCGTTTATGACAATGGTCGATGACAGCCATGTAAAAATGATCACGCCGGAAGGTGATTTCAGAACCGTTGAACTGTCGGCGCTCGGAGTCATGGCTTATTCCACTGAAACCGGAGCCAACGAAATAAAGATGCTCTGAAAAAGGAAGACTGCAATATAATATAATGTCTCGTGACAACGTTCTAAACTAAAGGACGCAGTTTAATTTGCACATGATTTTCAATCATTAAAGACTTCCGGACAAAATAAAAGTGAATATTCTCGGACAGGTTTGAAAAAATTTCCAAATCCGTTTAATCAATTTTCACTTTTAATTGTTAAATAGACTGAAGAGGCATCGCCTCCTGAGCTGCACTTCAATATAAACAAAGAATTTTTAAACAAACAAAAATAAAAATTATCTGAAATGAAAGCAATTCACGTAATCAGCGCTGTTATCGGCGGCGCGATCGCCGGAGCGGCGATAGGTCTTCTCGTAGCACCTGAAAAAGGCGACGACACTCGTAAGAAAATCCTGAAAGTCCTCAAAGAAAAGGGAATCAGCCTGAAAAAATCCAAAATGGATGAGTTGGTTGACGAAATCGAAGATCATATCGAAAACGCCATCTGACAATCTCCCTCAAACGTAAGTATCAACAATCAATCTTAATATAGACAAAGATATGAAATCACTCAATATCCTTTATGCATTCCTTGGCGGCGCGATAGTAGGCTGCGGCGCGGCTCTTCTTCTCGCCCCTGAGAAGGGTGCTGACGTACGCGCAAGGATCTGTGCCATCCTCAAGAAAAAAGGGATCAAGATAAGCGACGATGAAGTTGACGCCCTCGTGGCGGAACTCGCCGCCGCTGAAGAATGATCATTATTCTAAGAAACTGTTTAAATTTATTTGTCGAAGGAATTGAGAAGATTTGTCAGGCAGATTTTTGATATTTATGAAGAAGTTATGGGGTTCCATAATGACTGAATAAATATCATAAAGATGCCGACAAAGAACTCAATGACAAGATAAAATAAATTTAAACAGTTTCTAAAAAGAGGGGGTGGAATCCATCCCCTCTTTTTAGATAGGAATCCGGTCAAAACGCCCTCTTCAAGTCTAAATTCTGACAATATCTTGCAAAAGAAAAGTTTAAACAACTTCAATGAAAGCAAAAATCACAGACGAAATCAAAGAAATCATCTCTCAGGGAATGAACTGGGCTAAGCTCGAAGTGGAATATGTGAAACTTACAGCTGCCGAAAAGGTCATAATTTTGATGAGCACCCTTATACTTGGGGCGATATGTATGATCCTCATGCTCCCTTTGCTGATCATGCTCCTGTTTGCCCTGGTCGGGGTGTTCCGTCTATTCATGTCCCCCGCCTTGGCATATCTTAGCGTGGGAGGAATTGTGGCTGTGCTGATGATACTGATTTTTATCTTCAGAAAATTTCTCATCATCACCCCCGTGGCAAAATTTATCACCCGTCTTTTCCTTGAAAAAAAACATCACTCTGAACCCTGATTGACATGAATGAAATACAGAAAAGCGAACAGGTAGCTAAGAATATTACAAAACCGGAATCAAGATTCAAAGGTTACACCCTGGAAGAAATCCGCTATCAACGTGCCCTTGTCACTCTACAGAAAGAGTTTTGCAGGAATAAACTGAACCGGAACCTTAAGAATCTACACAAAAGCAACCCTTTCTCGACAGCAGCCTCCGCGTCAGGATCTATTCCGGGGAAATTGAGCCTACTCGCCGGAAAGCTCCTTACAGGGCTTAATTATATTGACTATGCAATGATCGGGTTCTCTATGTTTGGAACCGTCCGTAAAGTCATGTCGCTGTTTCATCGGAAAAAGAAATAACGTAGCGGTATGATCTTCTTATGTTAAGATAAGTTAAATTTATCAAACACATTAAACATTTCTACCGCTGATGCGTCTTAACTATATATAGGTAATTGTCGCCGACATTGCCAATAAAATAATAAAACAATGCTATCGCGACAAAACGGAGCCGGGGTCGAGGCCTTAGCTCCGTTTTTCTTTTACCTTATCTCAACTCAAACAAATTTCCAACAGAAATATAATTCTGACAACATGCTTACCCTGATAGCTGAATCAAAGACAATGAGTGCCCGACAGAAAACTATATCATACGCCGAGCTGTCACACCACACCCCCATTTTCGAGGCTGAGGCTTCCGAGATAATAAAGTTCCTTTCTTCGTTAGATCCTACAGAACTTGCCATGAGGATATCTATCAGCAATGCACTCGCCACCAAAGCCGCCGCAATGATTTATGAATTTCCAAACAAATCTACAGGTTCGGAAGCCATAATGGCATTTACCGGCGAGGTGTTTCGGGGTCTTGACATCTCTACGCTGGATATATCCGACCGGAATTATGCAGCCTCACACCTTATGATAATATCCTCACTATATGGATTGCTCCGCACTGATGATATAATCAAACCATACCGGCTCGATTTTAATGCCGCATGCGCTCCTGATGGAAACAGATTGGCAAAATACTGGAGGGCAAAAGTCACGACAGCCCTGAAAAAACTTATGGAGGAATCCGGAGAGCGGGAGGTGCTTGACCTTCTCCCTGCCGAAGCATCCAGATGCATCGACTGGAATGCGTTGAAAGATACGGCAAATATCATGAAAGTTGATTTCAAAGCTGTAGGAGAAGACGGAAACCTGAAAACGCCTCACTCGGGAAAACTTAAAGAGATGCGAGGTAAAATGGCAAGAACGATTCTATCGGGAAGAATAGACGGCTTCAACGCCTTACGAAAATGTCATACGGCAGCATTCGCCCCAGATTCCGACCTACATACACCGCAATCACTGGTGTTTGTGATTCTATAGATATCAGGACTATATGACAAGTCCGCACCGAGTCCAACACCCTAAGAGCGCGTTCCTTAAAATTTCGGGGTCGTAGGGGTCGCATCCTTGGAGTGGATTTTGTCACTTGCTGAAAGGAGCATACCGAGGTATGTGACTGAAAGCAAGGGGCAAAATACGCCCAAGGATGCGAGACGGAGGTAACTTTATATTACTAAAGGATAATGTTTTATGTTAAAATACCGTTTATGATTATAGCGATGATTATTATTTATTTACAAATTATACTGCCGCTTGATAAAAAGATATAATAATTCTTTCATACACATTCCCAAGATTCACCGGAGAGAACGAAACACCTTGATCAGATTCTTTCCGGATTTGATGAAATGCAAAAGAACGCATGACCCCATCCGTATTCTTGAGGCGATATTCTACCTTTTGCGAAGTGGTTGCCAATGGCGGCTTCTGCCCGTATGTTATCCGCACTGGAAATCTGTCTATAACAAATGGAGATACTGGAATTCCAAAGGCGTAGTTACTGCGGAAGTATACAGGTTGTTGCGATTCATTTAATATTTCTGATGGTCATCTGAAGTGCTGTCTCTTCCGGCAGCACCGGATTGTCGCGTCTATGCAGCAATATTGTCGCCATTGATTTCTACATCAGGAATCCTACGGGTATAAAAGTTACCCTTGTCCGGCGCTTTTGGGCATATTTTGAAAGATTTCATCGGTTGCGATGCCCGCATCGCGCCCTCTTCAACTTTCAAAATCTGCACCAAAATCGCCGCCCCTACGGCCTCGAAATTTTAAGGAACGAGCTCTATACTCCCCAATATTCCAGGCAATGTAGATAACTTTTTTCATCACGGTCTTGCATATATCAACCATTACTATTAATTTTGCGTTGTAAAGATATAACGGAACACGAGAGTTCCGGTTCCCATAACCACATCAAAGTAATATTTGGGAAACTCATCAAACTATTATGAAATACCGAGACCAGCTGCCGATGTCAATGGCGGGCCCCCCGTCCTTCGGACGGTGCTCTCTGGAGCGCAGGCGGATTACAAAGATACGGTGGCACTCAAATCCTGTCATTCGGAGTTTCATCACAAATCCTTTGATGTGGCTTCACAGAAGCCGATGATCTGGCAATAGCCTGTTCATCGGCTTTCTTTCAATATTGATGTCACCACCCTATCTCTCTATTTTTGTGATGCGGCTCACATCCGGCAGTCTTTATGTTCGTAAAGTCTGCTCGAAATACAACCCAACCGGAAGCCGAGACATGACAGAGACACTAATAAGGATAATGACACCTTTGCGGGGACGCATCAGAACGGTGCCACTGTTTCTGACCAATTGAATTTCTAAATAAAAAATATTTAAGACATGAAATCTGTAAAAGACTCCCTTCTTCTGCGCACGAGCGTGCGCAGATATGAACGCGAGGCAATTCCGGAAGAAACCATGCAGTTTATTTTCGATGCCATACGCAATACTCCCACAAGCTATAACGGACAGCAATTCTCCGTTATCGATATTGACGACCAGGCTCTGAAAGAGGAATTGTATGCCCTCACAAACCAGAAACAGCTCAAAACATGCAACCGCCTGCTGATTTTCTGCTCTGACTATAACAAAATCACACGCCTGGCAGAAAAGAAAGGTTTTGATGTCCCCGCATTCACAAACACCATGGACGGAACCATCATCGGCATAATCGACGCATCTATGGCTATGATGAGCGCTGTGGTGGCTGCACAGGCTGCCGGACTCGGCAGCAACTGTGTGGGATATCTCAGAACTGTTGATCCTGCAAAAGTGGCGGAACTGCTCCACCTGCCTAAAGGGGTATTCGTGGTATGCGGACTCGCCCTTGGTGTTCCTCGCGAGCAGCCCGATCTGAAACCGAAGCAGAAAGACGAGACTGTGTTTTTCAAAAATCGTTATTGCGCAGATGAAGCCAGATTGGTGGATGACCTTGAGATCTACGACGATGTCGTGAAGCATTACAACGCAACAAGGGCTGGTGGCACTTCCGACAACGACTGGTGCGACCATATACTTGACTATTACCGCCATGCCATGAACTACAAGATTCTTGATTATCTGAAAGCCCAAGGCTACGACATCACTCACTGATCCTGTCACATTGACCATCTGACGAAAAACCAAAATGAGGAGGAGATTTCATCAGATAACCACTCTCCTCCATTGCCCAATATTGAGAGCCGGCTCGATTTCGCATCAAGCCGGCTTTTTTCGGACGGATACGATTATGCCCATGTCGGGCGAACACAAAAAAAGGAACCGAGATTCATCGGTTCCCTTTTTACTGTAGTTTCTTGTGAAAAACTTATTTCACCTTGTCTACGATTGCCTTGAAAGCCTCCGGGTTATTCATTGCGAGGTCGGCGAGCACCTTGCGGTTGATCTCGATACCAGCCTTGTGGATAAGACCCATAAGCTTGCTATAAGAAAGATCCTCCATGCGGGCAGCAGCATTGATACGCTGGATCCAAAGAGCGCGGAAATTGCGCTTTTTCTGCTTACGGTCGCGATAAGCATATGTAAGACCCTTTTCCCAAGTATTCTTGGCTACGGTCCACACATTGCGACGGCTTCCATAATAACCGCGGGTGAGTTTCAGTATTTTCTTTCTTTTTGCCCTTGAGGCAACATGATTGACTGATCTTGGCATTTTTTGTTCAGTTTTTGAATGTCAGCGGCAATAATAGTTTGCTCTTGCGGAGCTGCACATTCGGTTAATAAAATGAATGATAAAAATGATTTGAAGAATCCGGACTACAGCCATGATTCCGATTGGAAACTTCCGAATATCAACGAAGGTTGAGAAGCTCCTTGATCTGACGTGCGTTTGCTCCGTCAACGAGAGCTGTGTGATCGAGGTTTCTCTTACGCTTCTTTGACTTCTTTGTCAGAATGTGGCTGTGGTAAGCGTGTTTTCTTTTAATCTTCCCTGTGCCGGTGAGCGCGAAACGCTTCTTAGACGCGGCATTGGTCTTTACCTTTGGCATTTTGTAAAAATTTAGTTGTTTAAAATTCACCTCGGCACGGTGTGCCTACGGTCTCTTTCAATTTTTATTTCGTTTCCTCGGAGGCAGACTCCTCTTTGGAAGTATTTTCAGAATCGCCGGCATCCACACTTCGGGCAGGCTTTTCCTTACCCTCTTTCTTGGGAGCTGCCTTCAGCGGCGAGATCATGATGATCATTCGCTTCCCTTCCAGCACCGGCATCATCTCTACTTTACCATATTCCTCAAGATCGTTTGCGAAACGGAGAAGCAAAACCTCCCCCTGTTCCTTGAAAAGGATAGATCTTCCGCGGAAGAATACATAAGCCTTTACCTTCGATCCTTCTTTCAGGAAGGATATGGCATGCTTGAGTTTGAAATTATAATCGTGGTCATCAGTCTGAGGTCCGAAACGGATCTCCTTCACAACCACCTTCGCAGCTTTCTGCTTCTGCTCTTTCTGGCGTTTCTTCTGCTGATAGAGGAACTTCTGATAATCCAGAATACGGCATACAGGCGGCTCCGCGTTGGGCGAGATCTCAATCAGGTCAAGCTCCATCTTCTCTGCAAGGCGCAATGCCTTGTCGATCGGATAAATGCCCTGCTCGACATTATCTCCCACCAGGCGCACTTCTCGTGCCCGGATGTACTCATTGATGACATAAGGGTCCTTGCTGTTTCGCTCGGCTCCGCCACGACGCGGCTTCTGTCCGGCGGGAGCTCCGCCTGCAGGACGCGGAGGGCGTGGAGCTCCTCCCGCAGCAGGCCGGCGAGGACCTGAAAATTGTGGTTTTTTCTCCATTCAGTTGTTGCTTTTCTGTTAGAGCAGCTTTGATTTTTTATTTTAATTAATCATTGATGCGATCTCTGCATTCAATTCGGCTGCAAAGTTAACGATTTTCATCGTACCTTTATCACCTTCGCCCTGTTTTCTTACAGAAACTTCATCATTTTGTGCCTCTTTTTCTCCAACAACAAG
This sequence comes from uncultured Porphyromonadaceae bacterium, assembly GCA_947174235.1. GTDB lineage: Bacteria > Bacteroidota > Bacteroidia > Bacteroidales > Muribaculaceae > Lepagella. The sequence continues at coordinate 28,109 of CAMWID010000038.1, forward strand.
AAGATACGGCACTTTTTTCAACTCGTTGTCGCGAATTTTCTTTCCTATTTTCTCGTTGCGGTCATCGACAAACGCCCTCACTCCGTTCTCTTCGAGCACTTCCGTCACCTTACGCGCATAGTCGTTGAACTTCTCGCTGATGGGCAACACGACAGCCTGCTCCGGAATGAGCCACAAAGGAAGCTTTCCGGCGGTATGCTCGAGAAGGACAGCCACAAAACGCTCCATAGATCCGAAAGGAGCCCTGTGGATCATTACAGGACGATGCTTCTGATTGTCGCTACCGGTATATTCAAGACCGAACCTTTCAGGAAGGTTATAATCCACCTGGATTGTTCCGAGCTGCCAACGGCGACCTATGGCGTCTTTTACCATGAAATCAAGTTTCGGGCCATAAAAAGCAGCCTCCCCTTCAACCTGCTTCGCCTTCAGACCTTTTTCTTCACAAGCCTCGATAATGGCGTTTTCTGCAAGATGCCAATTCTCATCGGAGCCAATATATTTTTCCTTGTTCTTGGGATCACGAAGTGAGATCTGAGCCTCAAAATTCTTAAAGTCGAGAGCCTTGAAAATGTACAGGATGATATCCATCACTTTAAGGAACTCTCCCTTGATCTGATCTGCGGCACAGAATATATGCGCGTCATCCTGAGTAAAGCCTCGCACCCTTGTCAATCCATGAAGCTCTCCGCTCTGTTCATAACGATAGACCGTGCCAAATTCGGCAAGACGCATCGGGAGGTCACGATAGCTGCGCGGACCCGACTTGTATATCTCGCAATGGTGAGGACAGTTCATCGGCTTGAGCATGTATTCCTCACCCTCTTCAGGGGTATGAATGGGCTGGAAAGAGTCCTTGCCATATTTTGCCCAGTGTCCGGATGTCACATACAATGCCTTGTTGCCTATATGCGGAGTTATTACCTGAAGATAGCCATATTTCTTCTGGATCTTGCGAAGGAATTGCTCAAGACGGTCGCGCAGAGCCGCCCCTTTAGGCAACCAGAGGGGTAGCCCCTGTCCTACTGTAGAAGAGAATGTGAAAAGCTCCATCTCTTTGCCAAGCTTACGGTGGTCGCGTTTCTTGGCTTCCTCAAGAAGGGCAAGATACTCGTCAAGCATTTTTTTCTTGGGGAAGGTGATGCCATAGACACGGACAAGCTGGTTGCGTTTCTCGTCACCTCTCCAATATGCACCGGCAAGCGACAATATTTTCGCCGCCTTGATCGGAGCCGTGTTGGGAATATGCGGACCGCGGCAAAGATCGGTAAATCCACCCTGGGTATATGTGGTGATGTGCCCGTCTTCAAGCTCACTTATCAGCTCGCATTTATAAGTCTCGCCTCTTTCTCCGAACATTTTCAGGGCATCGGCTTTTGAAATGTCGGCCCTTACGATATCCTCCTTACGAGAGACAAGCTCCATCATCTTGTCTTCGATCTTTTTGAAATCTTCAGACGTGATCTTGTGCTCACCCGGATCGATATCGTAATAGAATCCGTTTTCAATTGCAGGTCCTATACCGAATTTCACGCCGGGATACAACTCCTGAAGAGCCTCGGCGAGAAGGTGGGCGGATGAATGCCAGAACGCATGTTTTCCTTCTTCAGAATCCCACTTGAAAAGCTCGATTCGCGCATCCTCGGATATCGGACGGGAAATATCCCATTCCTGCCCGTTGACTTTGGAGGCGAGGACATCGGCAGCAAAGCGCGGGCTGATGCTTTCTGCGATACGGAGAGGAGTCACGCCTGACTCATATTCTCTCACGCCGCCGTCCGGGAAAGTGATTTTGATCATATGGATATGTCTGTTATTTCTGTTTCATGTTGACATCCCGCAGCGACACTGCGGAATAATTCGCGCAAAATTACTAAAAAATTCCTATATTTCAATTATAACACGCAAACATTTTTTCCACACCCCTTTTTTTAAACATTTTCTAAGAAGATTAAACGTGTTTTAAATGCCATTTCTTGATTTTTATGCCCATACCGTGCCAAAAATTTGTTAATTTTGCGTCTGATTATGAAGATTCCTGCATTTCGGACACCTCACATATTCCGACAAGCCCTGATTCTGGCGACAGGGTTCGTCTCCTTGTATGTGCCCGCCAACGCCCAGGTGAATGCAGAGCAGGTGCTCTCGATTGGTAGAAACGTACTTTCAATGGAAGACTACATGCTTTCTATCCAATATTTCAACCAGGCAATAAAAGCAAAGCCTTACCTCGCCGACCCGTATCTGTACAGAGCCATCGCAAAACTGAGCCTCGATGATTATCAGGGAGCGGAAGCCGACTGCAACAAGGCCATAGAGCTCAACAAATTCAAGACAGAAGCCTACAAGGTAAGAGGCTTCGCACGCCAGTGTCTCGGGAAAGATGAATCTGCGATTACTGACTATGATATCGGGCTATCCCACAATCCCGTCGACAAGTATTTTCTTTTTTATAAGGCGGTAGCCCAGACTGAACTCAAGCAATTCGAAAGTGCCGACTCGACATTCGCCACCCTGCTGCGGCATTTCCCGAAATTTGAGGAGGGATTCGCCGCAAGGGGAAGACTTAACCTTGAAAGAGGGGACACCATAGGGGCGCTCAATGATCTGGAATCTGCGCTGAAGCTGTCAAAAAGCCTCATAAATCCATATCTTATGCGGGCAGCCATAGAATGGGAAAGAAAAGAATGGGACAAAGCCGCCGAAGACATGGACGCTGCCATAAGACTGAGACCGGAAGTTGCCGATCTTTATGTCAACCGGGCGTTCATCAGGTATAATTCGGATGACTTCTTCGGTGCCATGAGCGATTATAATTATGCGCTCGAACTTGAACCGGACAACACTTCCGCTTTATTCAACCGTGCCCTTCTGCGCTATGAAGTGAAAGATCTCTCGCGCTCGGAAGAAGACATGACCAGGGTACTTGAACTCGATCCTGCGAATTTCCACGCGTTATACAACAGGGGACTCATCCGGCTCGAGCAAGACAAAAACCGCGAAGCACTCGCTGATTTCACCGCCATCTCAAAAAAATATCCACGTTTCTATCCTGTGTATTATGCCATGGCGGAAGCCCACAGGAATCTCAACGACATGCGCTCGGCTATGCAGCTCGCATATCATGCCGACGACCTTGTTAAAAAATATGTCAAGAATCCTGAGAAAAATCCTCTTGACCGTCCAGCCATCGCCGCCGCAGAAAGCAATGACGTAAACCGGAACACTGACAGAGAGGAATCCGAAATGGAGGTAATGGATAAATTCAACCGACTTGTCACTGTATCCGAAGCCGTGGAGACACAGCTTTCTTACAACGAGAAGATAAAAGGAAGAGTGCAGGACAGGAACGTGCAGGTAGAACCCGAACCCCTATATGCGCTCACACTCTCGGAAACGCCTGTAACCCTCAAATCGGTGTCAAATTACTTCAGGGATCTTGACGACCTCAACAGGCAGAAATATATATCAAGACAAATTTATCTTAACCCCGGGACACCCTCCGCATTTAATGAAGACGACGCCCAACGCCTTTTCAAGTATGCAGACGAACTGAAGGAACACATCGCCTCGGGGAAAGGAAGACCCATCGATCATCTCGCCCTCGGCATAACGCTGACCATGCTGAAAAATTATCCCGAGGCGATAGCCAGTCTTGACAAGGTAGTGGAGTTCGATGATAAGTTTACCGTAGCATATATGGCACGCGCATTCGCCAAATTCGCCAACGCCAAGGCTATGGAGAAAAACCGTACTGAATCGTCAGGAAACGACGGGTTTCTTGACCGCCGCTCATATTCAAGTTCTCTTCAGGATGTAATCAATGATTACGACCGGGCACTCCAGCTTAACCCCCGTCTGGTCTTTGCCTGGTTCAATAAAGGAAACCTCTATTATTCGGCAGGAGATTTCACATCCGCCTTGCAATGCTACTCCGAGGCAATAAAGATAGACCCGTCTTTCGGGGAGGCGTATTTCAACCGAGGACTCTCGTATCTACAGTCAGGCAACAAAACCCAAGCATTCTCAGACCTCTCCAAAGCCGGAGAACTTGGAGTATTGCCATCATACAACATACTAAAACGGATGAAATGATAATATACGACAAAAAAATTCCCGCATCTGTCGAGATGCGGGAATTTTTTTTGTCGCATATGAGTGATTTATTCTCCGGCTTTCGCTGCGGCTCCACGAGCGGCACGAGTAAGCTGAACGGCGCAGACCACTGCATTTTTTGCATTCATGAGTTCAAGACCCTCATAGTGAAGCTCACCTACAGCGAGGCTCTTGCCCAGACCAAGATTGTCAACATTTACAACGAGACGCTCAGGGATCTGGTCATATAGGGCTTTAACTTTAAGCTTGCGGAGCGAAAGGGTAAGTTTACCACCGGCTTTCACACCTTCGGCGTGACCTTCGATCTGGACAGGAACTTCCATCACAATCGGCTTCTCAGGACCAACCTCAAGGAAATCGATGTGAAGAACGGTATCTTTCACAGGCTGGAACTGAAGGTCTTTCATCACAGCTTTTCTCTTGTCGCCGTTGATATCAAGATCGATCTCGAAAATATCGGGAGAATAGATGAGCTTGCGAACATCTTCTGCCTTTACCACGATATCTGTAGTGATGAGACCACGCTTGCCGTCTACGTCAACGATTTTCTCACCCTCTTTGAGAGTGCCGGCGTAAGGAAGATCTACGATCTTGCCACCATTAAGAACTGCGGGGATCTTACCCTCTGCACGCAAAGCCTTTACAGACTTCTTGCCGAGCTCGGTACGAGGTTCGGCGCTAAGTTGGAATTTCTTCATTGTTAATTTTTGTGTTACTCAAAATAAGTTTTTTTGCTCCGGCTGATTCGCCTTTGGGAGCCGCCCGCACCCTTTCGGAAGCCAGGCAACAGATTTCCCATCACACGTTTTTGCTCAAAAGCGCCGCAAATTTACAAAATTTTTCTCATCCGCACAACTGTACATTAATATTCAGACGTTTTATTTCCCATTATTTCATTAAATTTGCATTCCAAATCACTGAACCAATTATGATCTCATCTAAAGAACATCTCGAAGAGACAGCCCTGGAGTACGGACTCCTCCCCTTTTTCGCCAACAACGTTCGTGGACTGTCCGTACAGGAAATGGCAGCACCGGGCATGCTTTTTGGCGAAACTACAGATGATTATGGATGCTGGGAATGGAAAGGTCCTGTCATCAGGCAACAAACCACTGCATACGGGAAATTTTTCAGGAATAAAGCCGGTTTTGTTTCTTTAGAACTTCTTCCGGATTTCCTGAACTATAGACGTGCCGCATATCCTCTTGAGCCTGATTCCAAAGAAGAGATGATATTGGAAATAATCGAACAATATGAGAAGATAACCTCTACAGAACTTAAAAGGCTGATATTTGGCAGTACATCTTATCATCGTCAGGCAACGGATCTTGTAGACATCGATGCAAAACGAAAAATTACCGCCAAAAAAGAATCCGTCCCTACAAAAGAAAAATCCGGCAGGCATAGTCTTGAGGGACCTCTACAGAAATTACAGATGGGAGGCAGACTGTTGATAGCGGATTTTCAATATAAGTACACGAAACGTGGCGAACGATACGGCTGGGGTGTGGCGCTTTACTCCACTCCCCAATTATGGTTGGGTGCAAATATCTCGAAATGCGACCGTACGCCTGAAGAATCGTTTGAACTGCTTGTAACCCATCTCGCCAATAAATTGCCCAATATATCCGAGTCTCAGATCCGTCTACTCCTGAAATAATTGAAAATTTCACACATTTTTATGATTTTGTTTTGAAAAATAAAATTTATCACTTAACTTTGCCACATGATGGGAAGCAGGCGCATTCAGATATGCCGTCTCTCATCTGTTTAAACACATAATTTTATAGTTTAAACAATTCATTTTTAGCTATGATACATTTGCATCTTTCTGACTACGTTTTCAGAGTGCCTGTTCCAACAGTTGGCAAACGGATGCTGTGTGTATAGCGTTTTTCACCAACTTTCTTATTCAACAGAATCTCCGGTAGCCATTGGTGTGTCTTTACGCCATCTTCAAAACTACCGAAGCCTCTGATTGCATGTTCGCAATCAGAATATTCTGCACATCTTAAAACCTGTGAAGGCGAAATCCGCTCAGAGTACATTGACATGGTGAAAAACTGCCTGAGGAGAAGGCCTCAGGTATGCTACAAAAAATGAATTGAAAACAAAACATCCCTGTACTTTCCGTGCAAGATGTAAAACATTATTAACTTAAAACTATAAAATTAGTAACTATTCAGCGGACACGCTGAGGTAGTCGCCATTTAGAAAAGGGCGAGGATT
>CAMWID010000039.1 GCA_947174235.1 uncultured Porphyromonadaceae bacterium
GTCCGTCCTGGGGCTGGGGTGGAGGCTCACGTCCCCCGATGGCGGATTTCAGACCAAACGGCAATCGACCTGTAGGTCCTCGTCCAGGATGGTCAGGCAATACGCGTCCCGGTGGCAGTCTTGCCCACAGGGTTCCCGGAGGTTCCGGCAATTCGGTGAGCCGTCCCGGTTCTACGGGATCCGGCTGGAGTTCGTCTACACGCCCCGGCACATCAAGCACGCGTCCGGGTTCGACACCTTCTCGTCCCGGCGGGAATCATGTCGGAGTAGTCAACAATAATGGAAGATGGGAGTATAACACCACCTCAAGGACGGGTCACAGGGCTGCCGGTACTGGCGCAGTAAGCAATGGTAACAACACGAACAGAGGGGGTAACCGTGTGACTACCGGCAATACGACCAACAGGAATACAAACACTGTCAACCGCAATTATAATACCACCAACCGCAATTATAATACCACCAACAGGAATTATAATACCACAAACCGAAGCACATATAATACCGGACGTTCTACCGGAGGAAGCTTCGGAGGTGGCAGGACATCCGGAGGCGGACGTTCTACCGGAGGCGGAGGCTCGCGTGGTCACCGTTGACATCGGTATCGCACATATTCTTCGTAAATGGAGGAGTGCCTTGTAAATAAATGATGGGGGCTCAAAACTTTTGAGCCCCCATTTGTTATATAATCAGGTAGTCTTATTATAAGGCTAATATTCATAATGTTCATATTGTTTAATATTATTGCTTTCTTGCACTATGAATAAATCTTTATTAACTCTGTCATTGTCATTGTCTGCCACATTTACCATGTTCGGACAAAGTGCCGTGGATGCATACCGCCTTTCACAGCCTGACATGAAGGGAACAGCCCGGTTTATGGGTATGGCGGGTGCCTTCGGGGCGCTTGGCGGAGATCTTTCCACACTTTCACAGAATCCTGCCGGTATAGGTGTATACCGTAGTAACGAAATAGGCTTCTCACTTGATCTTGACTGTCAGAGCTCTTCTGCGGAGGCGCAGGGTTTCAAACACGACATGAGCCAGACAAAATTCCTTTTGAACAATATCGGAGCGGTGCTGACGATGCGTCTTGCAAGCGAGACCATGCCGAATATCAATTTCGGATTCACGTATAATAAGGGAGCCTCGTTCAACCGCGTTTATGGAGGGGGAGTCCCCAAATTATCAAATTCATTAAGCAATTATATAGCCGGTATTTCAAATGGCGAGGGTCTTACAGAAAATGATGTCGCCTCGACAAGCAATTATGATCCTTATAATCCTACTGACGTAGGATATATCTCTCCATGGCTTTCTATTCTTGGCTATGACGGCTATCTGATCACTCCGACCGGTTCCGGAGAGAACACGAGATGGTATGGACAATGGGGCGACGGCACGTCGGGATCCGGTTCTTTCAAGGTGCAGGAGAAAGGTTCTGTCGATGAATATAACATAGCTTTCGGCGGCAACATCAAGAATGTGCTCTATTGGGGCATGGATTTTGATATTGTCAACTTGAATTATACTATGCAGAGTCTATGGGGTGAAAATCTTGAGGGCGCATATGTTCCGGATCAGAACAATCAGCTGGTGAGGGAATCTGCTTCATGGGGTCTCGGAAATTATTATAACGTGCATGGAAGCGGCTTTAATTACAAGCTCGGCTTCATCCTAAAACCAATACAGGAACTCCGCATCGGTTTGGCTTTCCATACACCTACCTGGTACAACCTGACTGAGAATTATGTCGGATCCGTAGATTATCAGTATGGCAACGAGCAGCCTGGATCGACATCTACCAACGGAGGCTATCTTGCATATAATGATATGTGTTTCCGCACCCCATGGAAGATTATCGCGAGTCTTGCAGGAGTGATCGGCAACAATTTCATTATCTCGATGGATTATGAATGGATTGCATACAACAAGATGAAATTCTCCTCCCCCGGAAGTTATGGGGTCAGCGATGATTGGGATTATGGTTGGGATAACGGCTGGGACTGGTATGCTTCTGCAAACAGCGCGCCGCAGCCTCCTACGAAATCTTCTGTTTTTGACAGCGGGATGTATGGAGATGTCAATGGCGACATTGCGAATTACTATCAATCCACGAATACAATCAGGTTAGGCGCCGAGTACAGGGTTACTCCGGCATTCAGTCTGCGCGCGGGGTACAGTTATACCACATCTCCGGTCAAGGAACGTGCGAAAGAAGACAAGGAAATCATCTATACAGCCGGTACACGTCCTAATTATAGATTTGACAATCATACATATTACATAACATGTGGAGCAGGCTATCGTTATAAAAATCTATATGTAGACCTCGCATATGTTTATAAAAATATATCTTCACAGTATCACGCATACACACCGGATGTTAACACTGACGTAAATCAGTCGATCCCTTCTCCGCAGGCAAAAGTTGATTTCAACAATAGCCAGATAGTGCTTTCTGCCGGTATACGGTTCTGACCGGTAGCGGTGAATTAGTTTACCGCTCCTAATAATACTATCCCACGGAATCCGATTCCTTTTCGTAGATTCCGTGGGATAGTTTTGTAAAAAATTGATCTTGGAAACGCCTGTCAGGTCAATCTCTGCATCACCGCATCCTCTTAGCTGTCACTAAAATAGGAGAGGAGTCAGACAGCCGAGAGGCATAAAGGAAGGTGTCATCACCTTCGAGAAGTCCCAGTTTCTTTTTGAGGTCAGATGCCTGCATCGGATAGTTTCTTGTCACGACATTGATTTTTTCCCCTTTTAGCGATTTGAGTCTTTTTTTATCCGGAATATCAGTGATCTGGAGAATCCTGCCGGGAAAATCGGATATCACAATGTCAGAGAAGAAAATGTGGGAGGACGCCGCAGCTTTTTTTATTGACGGATAACGTTCGCACAGTTCGTGCCACGGCGCAAGTTTCATTACCGGAGCATTCGGTTCGTATATGAATTTCCCTGGAGAAATCTCTTCAGCGGATACATATCTTATTGCAGCGAAAGATTTTTCTGATATTTCGCAGTTGGTTTCATCGCGTTTAATGAAAAATTGAAAACGGCTTTTGACCGTGCCGTCGGCATTAAGATCTATTGCTTCTGCAAGAATGTTTCCGTTGGCGGTTGATTTATTCTGATGATGCAAGGATGCTTCGATAAGGATTTCTTTGCATTCCCCTTTCACGCTTATGGCGCGGATGGTCTTTGCGCAGGGAATATCCCGTAACGTTTGTGAGATATCTAAAAGAGGGGATGCTTTTATCATTACGGTTTCTGCGCGGGAAAGAAGAAGGTTCATACCGGAGAGAATGTCTGGTTTGCAATCCTTAAAATTATATACTCTTGAATTTCCATTTCCGCGCCTTGCCGGGTCTACAAAAATCAAATCAAAATTATTGTCACAACGGGACAGGAATTCCATAGAGTCACAGCAAATAGCTTTCATATTGGATGTACCTGAGACCTCGATGTTATATTTTAGGAACGATGCTTTCACAGGATCAATCTCGCATGATGTAATTTCTTTTGCCACAGATGAAAATGCGAAAGAATCAATGCCGAGTCCCGCTGTCATGTCTAAGATCCGGTCATTGCATGATATGAGCGAAGAATGAAAATTTGCCACAGCTTCATGGCTTGCCTGCTCTGAAGATACAGTGGAGGGGAAGATGGTATGGCAGTTTGAGACGAACTTTTTCAATTTAGAGCTGCATTTCCTTCTGCATTCTATTTGAATCAACGCAAGATCAAGATCAAAAGATAATGCTTTTCCATGTAGCTTTAACCTTAACGCGGATATGTCCGCAGAAGAATTGGAAGCTATAAATGTGAAAAAATCAGATCCGGGTTTAGGTAAATCCATTATTATATGGTTTGAAAACATGCAAAATTAGCCAACAAAATTTAATTGTCAAAATAAATGCGTGTGTGATTCCGTATTATATTTTGGAATAGCGGTAATACGGCGGGATAATAACGTCGCAGATGACCTTTTGGTATCAGGATTCCTTGTCTGTATGTTCTCCCAATGGTAATATGTGATTCCGGATTAATGATGTAAATATGCAAAATTTCGCAGCTATAGATTTCGAGACCGCCAACGGCAACCCGTGCAGTGTGTGCAGTGTGGGTGTGGTTGTTGTGAAAAACGGAATTGTCACTGACAAATTCTATAAACTGATACACCCTGTCCCCAATTATTATAGCCCGGGCAATGTAAGCGTGCATGGACTCACCAGGGCGGATACAGATTCCGCAGACACATTCCCCGAAGTATGGGCTGAAGTTGTACCTCTGATCGAGGGTCTGCCATTGGTGGCTCATTTCAGCCGGTTTGATGAGAATTGTCTTAAAGCGGCATTCCGAAGATTTGACATGACATATCCGGATTATGAATTTTATTGTACGTGCACGGCGGCAAGAAGGGTGTTCGGTAAAACATTGCCGAACCACAAGCTTCCGACAGTTGCGAAAAAATGTGGTTATGATCTTGAACGCCACCATCATGCTCTCGCGGATGCTGAGGCGGCGGCTGTGATAGCTATTAAAATATTGTAAATTTGTCACATCAAAATCCCCTCTTTAATTGTTATTAGTTTTGGTTCCAAAATACCTTAAAATTGGTTTTTTCATCCAGAGTCCGTTCTTTACGATGAAAAAATTATTAATTTTGTAAGAATTTCAAAGCTATCCTTGTGTCAGGATTCCGTTATGATTCCATATTGCTGAGAGTATTCATTCAGTAAGGCAGACCACATGGTTCGTTTTGTATAAATCAATTGAATTAATGTTGAAAATTAAAGTCAAAATACTTATTCTGCTTATTCTCTCTATTTCGGTTGTGTCTGAGTCTTATGCCGGTACTGAGAATCAGAAGACATTCACCGTTGTCATCGATCCGGGTCATGGCGGGAAGGATATAGGCGCGGCAGACAACGGTGCCAGGGAGAAGGATATCAATCTTGGTGTGGCGCTTGAACTTGAAAAAATATTGAAAAAAAAACTGAAAGAGGTGAAGGTGGTGATGACCAGAAATAATGACACCTATCTCACCCTTCAGCAGCGTGCGGATGTGGCTAACAAGGCAAAGGGCGATCTCTTTATCTCGATACATACCAATTCCGTAGATAAAAAAAATAAAAACCGCAAGACTGTTTCCGGCAGTTCTGTCTACGCTCTCGGTCTACACAAAGATGAGAACAATATGAAAGTCGCGAGGAGAGAAAACTCAGTGATAGAGCTTGAAAGCAATTATGAACAGAAATACAGCGGATTCGATCCTAATAAAGATGAATCATATATCATCTTTGAAATGGCGCAAAAGAAAAATCTCAGCAAAAGCATCAAGTTCGCGGAATGGGTTCAGAAAGAGCTTGTTGGTATAGGCAGAAAAAACAGGGGCGTGCATCAGGCAGGCTTCTGGGTGTTGTGGGCTACGTCGATGCCTTCAGTGCTCATAGAACTTGATTTCATATGCAATCCGGTGTCGGCAAAATATATGACGTCACAGAAAGGAGCGAAGGAATTTGCTGAGGCTATATTCAACGCGATAAAGGATTATCACGAAAACTGGAAGTCCGCTTCCAAGACGGTTGCCTTGAACGATGTGGTTTACGATGAGAATGAAAAGGGAGATGAATCAGTTGCCACGCGGGAGCCTGATGCAGACGGAGACGGCAATTATGTGGCGTGTATTCAAAAGACTGAAAAGAAGAGTAGGGATGACACGCCTGCTGTTTCGCGTAAGTCGTATGCCAATGCTCCCCGTAGGCGTCGTAATGAACGTTCGAAGAACTTATCGTCAAACCGCAATGTAGAGACTTCCATGATTCCGTTGCATACGGAAAAAGAGCGGGAAGCTTCGTATGTGAACCTCGCGGATCAAAACGAGGGCGAGGAAATATCAAATAAAGAAGAACCCGTATCCAAGTCAGAAAAGAATAAAAAGACAAAAAAGGATAAAAAGTCAAAGAAAAAAAAGAAACAAAGAGATGCTAATGCGCACAACGCAAAGGTGGAAAAAATAGTAACAGTATATAAAATCCAAATATTAGCTTCAGCTGATCTGCTCCGGCAGAGCAATCCCCGTTTTTGCGGTCTTAAACCAATTTCCACTTATAAAGAGAACAATCTTTATAAATATTATTATGGCGAAAGCACCGACAAAGGGGAAATTGAGGCAATGTTGAAAAAAGTGCAGCAGAAAATTCCTGATGCGTTCATTGTCTCGGCAAAAAAAAGCAACAGTACGTCTAAAAAATGATTCTGACTATGAAAAAAATTATTACCAAAGAGTTTATCATCGGTCTGTCGGTGATATTGGCAGTATTGATTCTGTTTTTCGGGATTGAATATCTGAAAGGTATCAATCTTTTCAAACCTGCGAATTATTATGTGGCGTCATATGGCAACGTCGCCGGTCTTGAGACTGCGGCGCCTGTTCAGATAGATGGATATAAGGTAGGGCAGGTGAGGGATATCAAATTCAACTATGCAAATCCCGGTAAAATAGATGTGGTGCTTGCCTTGAACAAGTCTTTGCGTATCCCTGAAGATTCAAAGGCTATCATCAGCACAACCCTTCTGAGCGGTGCATATGTAGAGATAAAACTGGGTAAGAGTTCAAAATTTGCTGAGGTAGGATCTACTATAGAAGGTATGGTTATGCCCGATATGATGGCAAGCATTTCCGACAATCTTCTCCCCGGGGTCGCTAACATTCTTCCCAGGGTAGACAGCTTGCTTGCAAGTCTCAACACGCTGGCGTCTGATCCAGCTCTTCTCAAATCTATACAGAGGCTTGACGGTATTTCCGACAACTTGTCTCAGGCTACTGTCGGGCTGAATTCAATGATGCGGAAAGATGTCCCGGCAATAATGGGCAACGCCGGACGTGTGGCATCCAATCTTGATACCATCACCCGTAATCTCGGAGAACTTTCATATCAGCTGAAGCGGCTTCCTCTTGACGCGACGGTGGACAATGTCAATGACTTGACAGGCAATCTTGCCAAATTCTCTGAACAGCTCAATAATCCCAATTCATCACTCGGAATGCTTATGAATGATCCGGAGTTCTATCAGAGATTAAATAAGGTGAGTGCAGACATAGACTCGCTTATTATTGATATTCAGAAAAATCCCAAGAGATATATCAGTATAAAGCTTCTGTGATACATATGAATGAGTTGTCATTTCGTAATGATTTATGACGATCAGGATAATTGATTGGCAGCATACAGTCTTCCTTCGGAAAGAGGGAAGACTTTTTTTTGAAAAATATTGTTTTGATACGCAAATCATTATAAAAAATCGAATATTGCAAGTCCTGCGGCTCTTTTTTTTTCTGTTTTTTTGTAGTTATTTTGCAGTCCCGTTTGCATTATCACCATGACAGAAGATTATAAAATAAAATGGAACCGTTGTCTCGAAATAATCAGAGACAATATAGGTGAGATCAAGACAAAAACTTGGTTTTCACCCGCTAAACCATTGAAGTTTGAGAACAACCGTCTTACGTTGGGAATCCCTTCCAGATTTTTCTACGAGAAATATGAAGATGAGTTCTATTCTATCTTGTCAAGCACGCTTAAGAAAGTGTATGGTGAAAGCGTACAGCTTGGTTATGAACTGTTCATAATCAGTAATGACGATGATTCCAAAGTGACGATCACGGGATCCCGGAAGAGTCATGCTGTAAAGAACAAATTCATTCAGTCGATGCAGTCGGAGTCGCCGGTAGGTAGTAAAAAATCTGAGAAGACTCCGGATTTCGACCCTCAGCTGAACGAATCGCTGACATTCGAAAACTATTGTATAGGGGAAAGCAACCGACTCCCGTTTACCATAGCGGAATATATAGCCAACAATCCCGGCAAGAACGATTTCAACCCATTCTTCCTTTATGGCGATGTAGGCGTCGGGAAGACTCACCTTATTCAGGCAATAGGAATAAGGGTAAAAGAAAGAAATCCTAATGCGAAGGTGCTTTTTGTCACCCTGCGCCAGTTTCAGAACTTGATGGCAAACGCCACTATCCATAAGCAGATCCCAAGTTTTCTGAACTGGTTCCAGCAGATGGATGTCCTTCTTATCGACGACCTTCAGGAATTGAGCCACAAGGATGGTACAGCCAACGTATTGTTCCCGATATTCAATCATCTCCATCAGAACGGGAAAGCATTGGTGTTTACCTGCGACCGTCCCCCCATGGAACTTGACGGAATAGCAGACAGGTTGATCGACAGATTCAAATGGGGTATAACCGAGCAATTGCCGAAGCCCGATCTCGCGTTGAGAAAAAAGATTCTGACATTCAAGGCATCCAAGAACGGTCTCAGTCTGCCTCAGGAGGTCATAGATCTTGTGGCTGAAAGAGCGGTAGGTTCTGTGCGGGAGCTTGAGGGAATAGTCATGGGCATCTATCTCAGATCGATAAATCTTAATGTCCCTATCACGCTGCAGCTTGCTCAGGAAGTAATGCAGCATTCAATCAAGAAGGCTGAGCACAAGACTATCAATTTTGATATGATAGTGGAGGCTACCGCGGAATTCTACCGTCTTAACCCTGATGTGATTTTCTCAAAGAGCAGGGTGCGGGATATTGCAGACGCAAGACAGGTGATCATGTATCTATGCCACAGGCTGACATCACTGTCCTCTTCAGCTATCGGTCAGAAACTCAACAGGCGGCATGCCACGGTTCTTCATGGCATCTCCGCGATCGCCGACCGTCTCCCATACGCAAAGGAGCTGTCGGTGGCAGTTGAAAAAATAGAGGAAGAGCTTAAGAAATAATATAAACTATATCAAGAAAAAGCCGCTTTGTCGTATGAAAAGCGGCTTTTTCTTTGACTCAGTGGAATTTTATGGGGTAATAAATTTTCAGAGGTCATACTTGATTTTGTCAAGAAGAAGATTGAGATCTTGGCGGTTGCCTCCGGCTTTTTCAATCACTTCCATATCATGCCTTATCCCCTCTTCAAGTTTCCCGATGCCGAAATCTTTGTCTGAAGCACAAGACTTGTAACATTCTATCGCCTTTTTCAGATTGCCGGTAAGATAGTATAGATGACCTGCGTTAAGAGAGTCATCAGGGGTGTGTTCCGCTGACGATATCAGCTTCTCATAGTATGAGAGACTTTTCTCTTTATTGCCGTTCAAAAGTTCTGCCCATGCGATAGCTCTCCAAGTGGATAATCTGCCTGGACGTATATAGTCGGCATGATAATAATGTGAAGTCGCCGCAGAGAAGTCACCACTTTCCACCAGACAATTTCCGGCGCTCATCAGCAAGTTGTAATTGTCGGGAGACGAATCAAGGGCTTTTGTATAATATTCGGCTGCGTCTTCGAATTTGCCACACATGCGGTAGCACACTGCAAGCTTCTTTTTTAGCCACATGCTGTCCGGATTGATAAGTTCGGCTTTCTTATACCATTTAATCGCCTCCTCAATCTCATTCAGGGCATGATGGCAATATCCTATTTTCTCCCAAAGCAAACTGTCGTCCTGCTGGCTTTTGTCTACGAGCATAAGCATTGGAAGCGCTTCGGAATAATAACCGCGTTTGAAGTAAAATTCACCGACGAGGTTGACAATCTCCATGTCTGCAAGCACATCACTGAGAAAAGGTAGGGCACGGAAATCGACCGGACGCAGGAAAGGATCATAGAAATCTTCCTTTCTGCGGAAAAGTTTGAAAAACCTGTATAGGTCTCTTACATATCTGGTCACTTCGGCATCAAATTCAGGAATGCTTGATTTGAGTTTGCGGTCTGCCATTGCCTCTTTTAGCTGTTGCATCTGGGCAGACATCCGTTCCGTCATCATATTTCTTTGAGCCTCCGGCATTTTGCCTATGGAGAAGGCAAAAGAGAACTTGTCGGAGTCGCACATCACACCCTCCATATCAAGGAGCTCGCCAAAAGTGCCGAACTCTTTGGAAACAGACATCACCTCCGAATGATTAGTGGAGAACGGCAGAAACCAGTTCGGGACATTGTTGAAAAACGGAAAACTCTTGAGATTTGAGAATGCCACCATCATCACGTCGCCACCTTCAAGCTGCATCTCTGTGAGTTCTTTCAGTTTGTCTCCAAGTCCGTTTTTATTCAGTAATTCCTCCCACTCAGGATTGGCTTCAAGCATTTCCAAGTCCGCTTCCTCGGAGATATTCTTGAATTTGTTGATTATTTCGGGACGAAGTTTCATGAGTTCCGGAAGGACTTCATTCTGCATTTTAGATGAAATCCGTTCGGTATCTCTTGTCCTGATGATGTTCATCAGGACCTCTCTGAGGCGTCTGTAGGATATTATTGAATCCTGCCACAATGAGAGTCTCGCCTTGAGCTTGGGGTCGTTTTTGATTCTGTCAGGGTTTGCCGCCACCGTCAGCATTATCGCCACGAGAGCCCTTGCGGAGACCCGCTGGTCAATATCAGCCTCGTATATGTCGATCAGCGATGAGAATGCGTTCTTGTCGTAATATGTGAGGCATCCCATCATCAGGGCTGAAATAATTTGAGCTTTGAACTCAAACGTGGTGTCCTGTTGTATCACGGAATCGGTCAGCGAGCGATATTCTTTCTCAGGCGCCCCAAACATTGTCCAGACATATGAGAACAATGCCGCCAAGGTATCGTCGGAGATTTTTTGGTAATATTCCGCGCTGTCGCTCGTGGCTGCAAGCATCGCATTCGAGGATGCCTCGCGGTATTCGTCAAATCTCGAGTTGAAGGAGGCGTTTCTTACTTTTTCAAATCTTTTGGCGGCTGAATAAAGATCCGGACTGTCGGATAATATAGAATTTCTCAACAATGCGTCGTTTGCCGTATGCAGTTCCTCTATCAGAGAAGCAAGCATGTCCTCTCGTCCGGTATCGGCATAGCCTTCCACAAGATAATGTATCATGTATTTGTATGTCTCCTCAAGTTTGTCGAGCCTGTCGGAGACAGTGTGGTCCGGATTTGAGGTCAGTTGCGATCTGAGCAGAGAGAATGCCTCGTGAAGATTCCTTTTCAGAAGCAGATCTTTCACTCTGTCATGTGTGCTGCCATATTGTGATGATGCCATATATTTCTATGTTTTATTTTTTTGAGGTGCTGTCAGAGGAATTTTCAATTCCTCCGGATATTCATAGTATAAAGATATAACAAATGCCGTGCCGAAAAGTGCCCGGAGGAGGTATTTGTAGAAATAAAAATAAAAAGATAAGCTTTTATGGGAGAGAGTGTGTTTTGTTTCATAGAAAATAAGTAACTTTGTATATTAAAACAAAACATACAAAAAGTAATAGACAATGGTAATTCAGCGTTGGCAATCCATTCTCCTCTTGGTGGCATCCGTATTGGCGGGATGTTTTACATTCTGTTCGCTCGGACAGGTGCAGACCACAGATTTTACTTATAACTTTACAAGCCTTGGTTTCTTTCAGGAAGGGATCCCCACAGGAGGAAGCGTAGCGACAGACTATCACACCTGGTATTTCTTCGTTCTGTCAGTTACGACGACGCTTCTTCTCCTTATAGATATCTTTTTGTATAAAAACCTTCCGCTGCAGAAAAAAGTGTGTCTCGTCAGTCTTGTCTTTGTGATCGCTTCCGGTGCGACAGCAGGATGTCTTGGCTATACTGCGATAGAGGGAGGAACCATAGGGTGGTCTTCTGTGGCGTTATGCCCGATTATATCTATAGCGGCGGTGTTGCTCGCATATGGCTGTATGGTGAGGGACCACAACCGGCTGAAAGCTGTGGACCGTATAAGATGACATCGGATGAAATAGTTCAGTCGCGATGCGGTTAATGGAGATTTTTTTAGTAACTTTGTAACGTATTAATTTGTTTCGACCTCCTAAGTCATGGCAAAAGAATTAAAAAATCTAACAAAACGTAGTGAAGACTACTCCAAATGGTATAATGAGCTTGTTGTGAAAGCTGACCTCGCCGAGCAGAGTCCTGTGAGGGGTTGTATGGTGATAAAGCCTTACGGTTACGCCATATGGGAAAAAATGCAGCAGACGCTTGATAAAATGTTCAAGGAGACAGGTGTGCAGAACGCCTATTTCCCTCTTTTGATCCCGAAATCTTTTCTTTGCCGGGAAGCCGAACATGTCGAAGGGTTTGCAAAAGAGTGTGCTGTGGTGACACATTATCGTCTTAAGAACGCCCCGGACGGGAGCGGAGTGATAGTTGACCCCGCCGCGAAACTTGAAGAGGAATATATAGTACGTCCCACGTCTGAAACAATCATATGGGGAACATATAAAAATTGGATACATAGCTATCGGGATCTTCCGTTGCTCATCAACCAGTGGGCAAACGTGATGCGATGGGAAATGCGGACAAGGATGTTTCTCCGTACTTCAGAGTTTCTCTGGCAGGAGGGACACTGCGCGCATGCCTCTGCCGAGGAGTCAGAGAAGAGAACCGTGCAGATGATCAATGTATATGCCGAATTTGCTGAGAAATATATGGCGATGCCGGTCATCATAGGAGTGAAATCCGAGAACGAGCGTTTCGCCGGTGCGGTAAACACTTATACTATCGAGGCAATGATGCAGGATGGAAAAGCCCTTCAGTCCGGCACTTCTCATAATCTGGGACAGAATTTTGCGAAAGCTTTCGATGTCACTTTCATGAACAAGGATAACAAGCCGGAATATGTGTGGGCAAATTCATGGGGAGTCTCAACGCGTCTTATGGGTGCCTTGATAATGACACATTCGGATGACAACGGGCTTGTGCTTCCTCCGCACCTCGCGCCTATACAGGTAGTGATTGTGCCGATCTATAAGAACAATGAGCAGTTGGCAGAGATTTCCAAGGCAGTCGACCCTATAGTTGAGAAACTGAAGAAACTCGGTGTCAGTGTGAAGTATGATGACGCCGACAACCGTCGTCCCGGATTCAAATTCGCGGATTACGAGCTCAAGGGAGTGCCGGTGCGCCTTGCCATCGGTGCAAGAGATCTTGAAAACGGTACTGTTGAGATCATGCGTCGAGACACTCTTGAGAAAGAGACGGTTGCTCTTGAAGGAATAGAAGAAAGAATCGTGACGGAACTGGAAGATATTCAGAAAAGTCTGTTTGAACGTGCCCTTAAGCTTCGTGAAGAGCATACTTATAAGGTGGATTCATATGATGAATTCAAGGAAAAGATTGAAAACGGTGGTTTTTTCATGGCTCATTGGGACGGTACAGTCGAGACAGAGGAGAAAATCAAAGAAGAGACAAAAGCGACAATCCGCTGTATTCCGCTTGACGGCGATGAAGAGGAAGGTGTGTGCATGGTCACCGGAAAGCCTTCGAAACGTCGTGTGATTATTGCGAGAGCATATTGATAAATGGCCGTCACTTCATTTTATGATGGGGTGACGGCCTATATTCATTCCCTTGAACCAGACGATTTTCTCACAAAACAATTCTGTCTTTTCCGGTTAATAGCTATGTCGCCGGAAAGATTCATATTCAAATTCACATACCATTATGAAAATCAAAGACACCATAATACTTTTGAGTTTGTTGGCAAATTCTGCCGGAGTGGCATATTCTTCGACACTGACTGTGAAAGATTATTGCGCACCAGGAATATTAGCGCCAAAAACGGTGAAAGATATGACCCCTCTTGCTGATGGAGAGTCATATGCGGCAATCAGCGAGGACGGTCAGTCGATTGAGACTTTCAGTTATAAAACGGGGAAAAAGACAGGTGTCCTTTTCAGTATTTCAGGAGTGAAAGGCGATATTAAGATTCCGGAATTTGATGGCTATGAGATCAGTGACAACGGAAGAAAGATATTGCTATGGAACAATGTGAACAAAATCTATCGTCATAGTTTTACGGCAGATTATTATGTATATGACACCATGCGTTCCACTCTTGCCCGCGTGAGTGAAAACGGTCCTCAGCGTAACGCTACAATGTCGCATGACGGAAGACTTGTGGCTTATACTCGGGAAAACAATATATATGTGTCGAATATAGATTACAAGACCGACATAGCTGTGACTAAAGACGGTGAGGTTAACCGTGTTATTAACGGCTCTCCCGACTGGGGATATGAGGAAGAATTCAGTGTGGTAAATACGATGCGGTGGAGCGCGGATGATTCTGTCCTTGCATTTATCCGGTTTGACGAATCTAACGTCCCTACATATTCATTTGACAATTATCGCAGTTATTGCGACAGCGATCCGCTTGGCGACCCTTATCCGGCTCAATACAGATATAAGTATCCTTTGGCAGGTTATCCCAACTCTATAGTCAGTGTCCATGCCTATAACGTTGACAACCGTATTGTCAAAAAAATGGATCTTCCGATAGCGGAGACTGATTATGTGCCTTCTATGGAATTTGACGGCAACGGTGATAAACTGATGGTAATGATCCTTAACAGAGATCAGAACAATCTTAGACTGTTCAGCGTAAATCCGGCTTCGACAGTAGGCAGGCAGATTATGTCGGAAACATCTGACGCGTGGCTCAGTCCGAAGGCTTATCAGATGGTGAAATATGGCAAGGCATCGTTTGTGATCGGTAGTGACCGCTCTGGATACCGCCACCTATATCAATATGACTATAACGGGACATTAAAACGTCAGCTGACAAAAGGTGAGTTTTATGTGACAGATTACTATGGTTCCGATCCGCGTACAGGCATACATTACATTCAGACCACTTCGCTTGGATCCATCAACAGAAATGTGGCGTCCGTAGATGCCAAAGGTGTCTTGAAATTGATGAACAAGGAGGAGGGTACGGCTTCTGCGAGGTTCAGCAAGAATTTTGCATATTATCTTCTTTCATATAGCAATGCCACACTCCCTACCCAGTACAGGCTGTATAATATAAAAGGTGCGAAGCTGGCAGATGTGGAGCTCAACACTGAGTATGCGCGGAAATATTCAGAGGCTCCCAAAATGGAATTTCTGAAGGTCAGGAATGATGACGGTGAGGAAATGGATGCATACGTGATAAAGCCCTCCGGTTTTGATCCCTCAAAAAAATATCCTCTCCTTATGACCCAATATAACGGCCCGGAATCACAAGAGGTGAAAAACCAGTGGAAGATGGGAGGAATGTATTATTTCGCTTCGCAAGGATATGTGGTGGCATGTGTGGATGGACGTGGAACCGGATTCCGCAATACGAAATGGACATATTCAGTCTATAAGCAGCTTGGCGTGTTGGAGACCCGGGATCAGATAGCTGGAGCAAGATATTTCGCTTCACTCCCTTATGTGGATCCATCAAAGGTGGCATGCTTCGGATGGAGCTATGGAGGCTATATGACCCTTATGGAACTTGGTGCCAAGGGATCTCCTTTCAAGGCAGGTGTAGCAATGGCGCCGGTGACAGACTGGCGTTTCTATGATTCCATTTATACAGAAAGATATATGTTGACACCCGGTCAGAACACTTCCGGCTATGATCTGTCGTCAGCCCTTGCATATACGGGGAATG
Organism: uncultured Porphyromonadaceae bacterium; assembly: GCA_947174235.1. Taxonomy (GTDB): domain Bacteria; phylum Bacteroidota; class Bacteroidia; order Bacteroidales; family Muribaculaceae; genus Lepagella. The sequence continues at coordinate 15,466 of CAMWID010000039.1, forward strand.
TAGATGCCAGGCTTCTTATCATGTCCGGAACCAGCGATGACAATGTTCATTTTTACAATACTCTCAAATATGCTTCCAAATTGAATTCAGAGGGAGGAATTTTCGATATGATGGCATATGCCGGTTTTGAACATAGTCTCGGGATGTGCAACGCGAGAGAACAGCTTTATCGCAAGGTTCTTGATTTTCTGAATATGAACCTTAAATAATATTGTCTGTTGTTATGATGCATGTTTCCCTTTTTAACCGGATTGTTATATGTTGTAGGAAGGGAAGTAATAAAAATGATTGACTATAGACTAATGAAAGTTGAGATTATATGGAAGATCTTGGAAAGGTAAATAGCATCCAGCTTTACAATCTGTGGAAAAACCTTACGGTGGGTATGACTACGGTCATAGCCATGATGACTTTTTCCAAACTTCTACCGTTTTATCTTTCACCGGTTGTGTCGATTATCTGTGCGGCGTTTCTATATGTATATATATATAATTCAAAGGAAAGTCGGGAATCTTCCTGCATGATCGTCCCCTATGCGCTGATGTATTGTCTTCTTGCCTATTCATTTGTCACTATAGGGCTGAATGTGGTATATGCATGGGGTATTACGACAGTGCCGGATGAGCTTGTGTTTTTTACGAATCCGTTTATTCCGTCGCTCATTCTTAATCCTGTGGCGGTTGTAGTCATGGTGATAATCATGGCGCGCCGCAGGAGGCTGCACCTTTGTATGGATTGCCGGATGCGCAATGGCGATTCCCATGAAAGAGGAGTGCTTGGTGATATTTTTGAATCGGAATCTCAATTCCAGCTTAAGAATCTTGCCATAGTGTTTTTTGTGCTTTCATGTGTGATATGGGCTTATTACATTACTTTTTACATCAATATCAACATCAATGCACGCGACTGGTATATTTTCACGTGGTTGACGATTATATTTTTTCTACTTGATGAGCTGTATTTCGTGGCGAGATATTATAATCTGTATCTTGACATGAAAGAAAACAACGAGATCATCACCCCTGACCAGCTGAATGATATGACAGCGAAGACATATTTGCGTTTTTATGTCATATGTGGCAATTATGTTTATGTCGATCCGCATTCAATAGAGCCGAAAGCGGTTTATAAAGAGGTGATTGATACTCCATTTGTCACAAAACGTACGATGAACGGTATCCCGGCTGACGAGGTAAGGCGGATAATCGTTAAAATGACGGGATATGACAACGGAGAGCTAAGGTTCTTTTTCGGAAGAAAATCAAACGATCTGAGCAAGCATAGCCTTCTTCGCTATTTCTATTTTCTTGATGGGGATATATCTGATTATCAAGATATGAATGTGGATGGTGAGTGGATGGATTATGAAAAGATCAAATATCTGTATATGCACAATCCGGGAAAACTTGCTGAAATTTCTGTGGCAGACACCTCGCGGCTTGCCACTATCATGGTGACAGAAAAGACATTTGACGAGCAGGGATTCCGAAAATCAAGAATAAGAAACTATACTCCAAGTTTCAATCTGATAGACGTCAGAAAGTCAAATCTTGATTTCCAGGATGACAAGTGGATAGAAGTATCGTTGTTTAATTCAGACACCCCTTTGTTCCGCATAAAGCGATGGTGGCGCAAATTCCGGGGAAACAGTAAAAAAGACAATTCCTGGCAGTGAAGATCATAGCGATAGTAGGACCGACAGCGTCCGGGAAGACAGGCAGGGCTGTCGATGTGGCAAAGGCAATCTCCGGAGAGATCATAAGCGGTGATTCCCGTCAGGTGTACCGTGGCATGGATCTCGGCACCGGCAAAGATCTTGAGGAATATGACGGCATTCCATATCATCTTATAGATATATGTAATGCCGGAGAGAAGTATAATCTTCACAGATTCTTAAACGATTATAAAAACGCTCTCGAGTCAATAGAGTCAAGAGGAAGGCAACCGATATTATGCGGAGGCACCGGCATGTATGTGGAGGCGGCGTTGAGTGGCATAGTAATGCCTGAAGTTCCCGAAAATATAGAACTTCGGGAAAAACTTTCATCTCAACCTCTTGGAAAGCTCGTTGAAATTCTAAAAGGATATAAGCAGCTTCATAACACAACGGATGTGGATACTGTCAAGAGGGCAGTGCGGGCTATCGAGATTGAAGAGTATTATCTCAAACATCCGGAAGAGGCTTCTCTTGCGGATAAAAAGAATGTCGTGCGCCCGGATTCGGTTATTATCGGAGTGGATGTGCCGAGGGATATCAGAAGGGAAAGAATCTCGGAGCGCCTCAGGAAACGCCTTGATTCCGGTATGGTTGACGAGGTGAGAGGTCTTGTCGATGGGGGCATAGATCCCGACGATCTTATATATTACGGATTGGAATATAAATTTCTGACATTGCATGTCATAGGGAAACTGACGTATGAGGAGATGAAATCGCAGCTTGAGATCGCGATACATCAGTTTGCAAAACGGCAGATGACCTGGCTCAGAGGTATGGAGCGCCGGGGATTTGAGATTCATTGGTTGCCTTACGATCTTCCCCGCGACAGTTTTGTATCTGCGGTAACATCTCTTTTGTAAAATAAAGAAAACAATAACCGGATAAAATTGGTTATATGATTAAGTCATATCTGCCTGTAAGTATACATCGCGCCCGGTGCAAACCTTGCATGCATTAATTGGCTGAAGTCAAAACTATATCTAAATTTTTCTGTATGATAAAAGCAATGTTAATTGCAGGATGCGGCGGATTTGTCGGCACCTGTGGTCGGTTCCTTGTCGGCAAATGGAGCAGCGGGATGTTTCACGGATCATTTCCCATGGGAACTTTTGCGGTCAATCTTATAGGATGTTTCATCATTGGATTGTTCTTCGGGCTTCTGGAGAAGGCACATGTCATGACACCTAATGAGAACGTGCTTCTGATAACAGGTTTTTGCGGAGGTTTTACTACGTTTTCATCATTTGCGGACGACATGTGGGTGCTCGGCTCCAAAGGAGACTGGGGAACATTTGCGTTGTATCTCGTTTTGAGTGTGGTCTTCGGCATCCTTCTTGTCTGGGGAGGAAGAGCTCTTATACGGTAACGAATGATCATATATAAAAAGGTGTTCCTTAAGAATTCTTCGGTCAAAAGAATTCTTAAGGAACACCTTTTTACGGATTATTCAGCTCCTCCGCCAAGTGATCTGTACAGGGTTATTACCGCCTGGATTTCGTCAAAGCGGTCGTTGACCTCAGTAAGTTCCGCTTCAAGGAGCCTTTGCTGTGCCGTAAGGACTTCCAGATAATTTGTTGTGCTGTTACGCATGAGCAATCTGGTGTTGTGGACGGCGCCTTTAAGAGCCACTATCTGCTTCTTGTCAAGGATGAGTCGTTCTTTGGCGGTCTGCCATGATGACAAGGCGTCATTTACTTCCATTCCGGCGTCTATCAGTTTCTGTTGGAAATCAAGAGATGCGATCTCATATTCCGCTCTTGCTATGCGGAGTCTTGACTTATTCTGACCACGGTTGAAAAGAGGGGCGGAAAGCGATCCGATCGCGTTGGCTATGAAGGAGACCGGATTGCTTATGGCAGTTCCGGATGATGCAGACCATCCAAGATTTCCGGATAACACAAGAGATGGGTAAAACGCCGCGCGCGCTACATTTATGTCGTAAAAGGCTTTCTGTAAATCCAACTCAGCCGCTCTCACATCCGGTCTGTTGGAAAGTATTGCCAAAGGCACTCCGGATACCATTGTGTCCGGGAAATCCTGAGTTTTGAGTGAAGATCTTCTGAGGCTGATGCCGGGATTCAGAAGCAAAGCTCTGACAGCGTTTTCCTGTTCCACGATCTGATGCCTCAAGGTCAGGGTTGAGTTTTCCACCTTCATCCTGTTGGCACGCGCCTGAAGCACGGCTGCCTCATTAGTTCTTCCTGCACGTTTCAAAGCCTGGAGCACTCTGATATTTTCATCCCAGTTTTTCAATGTGCGTTCGCTGATCGCCAACTGTTCATCAAGCATAAGAAGGGTGTAAAAGCTGTTTGCGACAGTCGCTATAAGTGAAGTCTGTACCGCCCTGCGGTAAGCTTCCGACGCATGGAAAGATGCCTCGGCACCTGCTTTAAGATTCCGTTGCTTTCCAAAAATGTCGATTTCCCACGATGCTGACGGTCCTATGGAGAATCTGTCAGAAGTATTGACCCCGGCATTGGCGTCAGCGTTCAGGGAAACCGAGGGAAGAAAGGCGAGGCGAGAGGCATATAGAGAAGCTTCTGCCTCCTCCACTTTCAGTTGAGCCTTCCTGAGATCAGTGTTTCTTTCCAAACCGGTCACGATCCAGGACTGAAGACAGGAATCAGTGAACAGTTCTCTCCAGGACATGTCACATAGCGGAGAGATTGTTGAATCATTGTCAATTAATTCGTGTATATCGTAAGACACAGTCTGTCCTTCATATTTGGAATACAGTCCGCATCCGGTCAACATCAATGGTAAAAAGGCAGATAATATATATTTAAATCTCATAATTTTCTCTTTTAGGCATCACACGTTCCTCCAAAGTCTGGAAAACAATAAACAACACGGGCACAATAAACAGAAGGGCGATTGTGCCCACAAGCATCCCGCCGACGGTGCCGACCCCTATAGAAATGTTGCCGTTGGCGCCCACTCCTGATGCAAAAGCCAATGGTATCATACCGAAAATCATTGTAAGTGAAGTCATCAGAATAGGACGCAACCTCGCTTTGGCGGCAGATATCACCGCATCAGTCACTGATAATCCTGATTCCCTTCTCTCGGCTGCATATTCCGTCATAAGTATGGCGGTCTTGGCAAGAAGCCCTATGAGCATGAGCAGTCCGATCTGCAGATAAATATTGTTTTCAAGTCCGAACATCCGCGCAAAGAGGAAACTTCCGACCAGACCGAAAGGTACGGAAAGGATAACCGCCCACGGAATGAACAGACTCTCGTAGAGGCAACAAAGTATAATATATATGAACACGACGCACACTATAAAAATAAATACAGTTGTGCTTGCGGATGATGCTTCTTCACGGCTCATTCCTCCGAACTCATATCCATATCCTGCGGGAAGATTCTCGGCACAGACCTCGCGCACGGCATCTATTGCTTCGCCGGAGCTATATCCGGAAGCCGGGGTACCGTTTATCTGTATGGAAGGGAATAGGTTGAACCGAGCCAATGTCTGCGATCCATAAATTCTCTTCAGCTTAAGGTATTGGCTGATAGGGGTCATGTCGCCTGATGAATTTCGGACAAATATATTTGACAAGGATTTGGTGTCGAGTCGGAATTCCGGAGATGCCTGGACCATTACCCTGTATAATTTTGTGAAACGGTTGATGTTTGATGCGTAGGATCCTCCGACATATCCTGATAATGCCGACAGCACATCTCCCGGACTGACACCGTTTTTAAGTGCCCTTGCCGCATCCACCTCTACAAGATATTGAGGGTATCTTGTATCGAACGAAGTTGTGGCGCGTGCTATCTCCGGGCGTTGGTTGAGTCCGGCTATCACGTCTGTCGTGATTTTATGAAGATCGTCTATAGATCCCCCTTTCTGATCCTGAATGTGTATCTCAAAGCCATTGCTTGTGCCGTATCCCGGGATCATCCCTCTCGTGAAAACGATGATACGTGCCCCGACAATGTCGGCTGTGCGGCGATAGATCTCATCAGTCACAGATTGGATATCATCCCCTTTTCCTGTACGCTCGTCCCAGTCTTTCATTCTGATACTGAACGATCCGCTTGACGAACCGACTCCACTCATCATGCCGAATCCCGCAGTGCGTGAATAAATCTTTATCTGAGGGATATCTGATATTCTGCGGTCCACTTCTTCCATCACTTTCATGGTTTCGGCGAGGTTTGTGCCGGGAGGGGTCATGACATCGATATTTATGGATCCCATATCTTCTTGAGGCACAAGTCCTGTTTTAGTAGTGGTCATAAGGTAATAAAGACTTCCTCCGGCAGTTAGAAGTAAGATGGCGACGATCCATTTCCTTGCAACCATGAATCTGACACCCCCCGCATAAGTGGAGACAAGAGAGTCAAATATCCTCTCAAACGCATTGTGGAAGCGTGAGGAGAAACTTAATTTCCCCTCATTGGAATGCGGTGTCATTATAAGTGCGCATAGGGCAGGACTAAGAGTCATAGCGTTGAGTAGCGATATACCTACCGCCACAGCCATGGTAAGTCCGAACTGGGTATAGAATGTTCCGGTGGTGCCCCCCATGAAGCTGACAGGAATGAATACCGCCATAAATACGATAGTAGTGGTAAGAAGGGCGGCTGTAATACCTTTCATGCCTTCAATTGTTGCCTTGTATGGAGATTTAATCCCTTCGTCAAATTTCGCCTGCACCGCCTCCACCACGACTATTGCATCGTCCACTACAGTTCCGATCACAAGCACAAGTGCGAAAAGAGTGATAAGGTTTAGGCTGAACCCCGCAAGATAGAGAAATATGAATGTGCCTATGAGCGATACGATGATGGAAATTGTCGGAATGACAGTCGCCTTGAAACTTTGTAGAAAGATATAGACAACCAACACCACAAGCAGAATCGCCTCGATCAGCGTCTGGACTACTTTCGCAATAGACGCGTCAAGGAAATCTTTTGTGCTCATAAGGTCGACCAGCTCCATCCCTTTCGGAAGGGTTTCCCGGATGCGTTCCACCTCTTTATCCACTGCGATGATAATCTCATTGGCGTTTGAGCCGGCTGTCTGTGAAATAGAGCATATTGTACCCGGTTTACCGTTGACTGCTCCAAGATATTCGTATGATCGCGCGCCAAGTTCTATGTCAGCCACGTCTTTGAGCCTGAGAACCGATCCGTCCGGGAGTGCTTTGATTACAAGTTCCTTAAAATCTGCTTCATCCTCATATCTGCCACGGTATTTTAATGTATAACGGAATGTGTTGTCAGATTCAGCCCCGAGCGTGCCTGTAGGCGATTCAAGGTTCTGCTCGTCAAGCACTTTCCGGATATCTGATGGCATAAGTTTGTATTGTGCCATCTTTCCGGGGTCTAGCCAGATGCGGAGGGAATAGTCGGCTCCGCGGATGTTCACCTCTCCCACACCTGCGATTCGAGACAGTCTTGGCTCGATGTTTATTTTCATGTAGTTTGACAGGAATGTCTGTTCAAACGATCCGTCCGGACTGAAAAGTGCAAGAGTTTTGATCTGAGAGGTCTGGCGTTTTCTTACGGTGACACCGCTTCTTGTGACTTCTCCCGGAAGCAATCCCTGTGCGGAGGCAAGGCGGTTCTGCACGTTGACCATCGCCATGTCCCCGTCTGTGCCTTGACGGAAATAAACCTGAATGTTCGCGCTGCCGTTGTTGGATGCCGACGATACCATGTAGATCATGTCTTCGACACCGTTTATCGCCTCTTCAATAGGAACGATGACGCTTTTTTGGACAGTCTCTGCATTGGCACCCGCATAATTTGCGCTCACGCTGACTGTGGGCGGCGCTATCTCCGGAAACTGTTCCACCGGGAGTTTGGAAAGCGATATGAGTCCGAGCAACACGATAGCTACCGAAATCATACACGACAGTATCGGACGGTCAATAAAAGTCTTGATTGTCATATTCCGGCGATATTTGGGTTGATTATGGTGCCTTCTTTAATAAGCCCTGCTCCTTCCGACACTATTGTGTCGCCTGGCTGCAGACCTTTTGTGACCACATATTCCCTGCCGTTGCTGTTGGGAAGGACATTGATCTCGGTTGATACCGCCTTGTTGTCGGCTACGCGGTATACATAGACGCGGTCTTGCAGTTCATAAGTTGCGGTCTGAGGTATGACGATACACCCTTGGTAATCTGAAGGGATAACTACCTCCCCGCTTCCTCCGTCACGCAACAGGCGGTCAGGATTCGGGAAGATGGCACGGTAACTGATCGCTCCGGTTGAATTATTGATGGTTCCGCTCACTGCATCGATCTTTCCGGGGTGGGGGTAAATCTCTCCGTCGCTCATTTTGAATTCTACTTCAGGCATCTTCTCCAACGCGCTTTTCAGCGAGCCGTATTGTCTTACCATCTCCAGCATCTCTTTCTCCGACATGGAGAAATATGCATATATGTCGCCGTCATCGCTGACAGTGACAAGCGGATCGGTTATCGTAGACCTTACCAAAGCTCCGACCCTATATGGGATCATGCTTGCGACCCCGTTTACCGGCGACTTTACAGTAGTATATGAAAGATTTGTCGCAGCTTTTTCCAGTTCGGCTTTTGCGAGCCTTAGTCTTGCTTCCGCTTCCGCAAGTTCGTTTTTAGCGGTATTTAATTCAAAATCCGATATTACCTTCTCGTCATACAATTCCTTGTTGCTGTCAAGAACAAGTCTTGCTGTCGATACGGACGCCTCCGCGCTATTGACGTTGGCTACGGCTATGTCATACGCTGCCTGAAATTGAGCCGGTTCAATTTCAAACAGAATCTGTCCCTTATGCACTTCATCTCCTTCATGGATGCAGATTTTGGTCAATATCCCTTCCACTTGCGGACGTATCTCTACCGTCTGGCATCCGGTGACGGTGGCGGCATACGATGTGTTCAGCACCCGGCTTGTGGTGTCTATGACTACAGTGGGATAACTGACAGCCGGTTTTTCCCCTGTCTTTTTCTCATTGCATGAGCATATGATGAGTGCGGCTGCACCAAAGATGATAGGTATGGTTTTATTCATCATGTATAGGTAGTAGTTTTTAGATTTATAGGTCGGTGACGGAATCCGTTTCTGATATTGATGTCGGTCGTATCCGTTTCAAAGACCGGATATGGTCCTTTAACCTCTCTACAAATTTAACTTTATCAGATGGATTATCCAAATATAAAAAGTCGAATATAACAGCAATTGATGTAAAAACACGTAAGATGGTGACAATCCGCCGGCAGCATGGCGATGAATGACGTGGAGGCAAGTCATGCGCAGGCATCGCGAAATTTTAAGAAACGCGTTCTTATGTAAGCGGTTGCCTGCATCATAAAATAAGAATTGCCATTGCAAATATCAACTTGCAATGACAATTCTCATTTGTCTTTATCGAAGACAGAACCGGTCAGGATGTCTTGATAAATGTAATTATATCTTTGGGAGTGAACTGTTTCCCTTTTAGCAGCATTGACGACCTGTATAGCTTGCCGGCAAAAACCACAGAGAGGTAAGCGGTGGCATACAATATCACCAAAGACAGGAGAGTCTGCCATATCGGTGAAACCCCGGAGATCGCGTTTATGGTTCCGATGGTGGGGGATGTGAACGGAATATAGTTGCAGGCTGTCGCAAATGCCGAGTCCCCGTGATCAACCGCATACATTCCTATGTAGAATGCCCCAAGAAGAAGGAATGTGATGACCGTCATGTAAGCCTGGTTCTCGTTATCCTTATCCGTGATGGCTCCGCATGCCGCGTAAAGCGACCCGAAAAGGATGTATCCACCTATAAAATACAGCAGCATCCAGAGGAGACAGAGATAGACGTGCGGGTCTGCGAGATATTCCCATGGAATTGCGAACTGAAATACCATATAAAAGCCGATAATCCCGATAATGATTATCGCTCCCCAGGCGAGAAGCTGAACAAGACCGAGGAGACCGACGGATATGATCTTCGCAAGCATCATTGTGCGGCCGTCCACACATGTGGAGAGGATCTCCATTATCCTGTTGCATTTTTCAGTCTTTACCTTATTGAAAATCATGGCTCCATAGATCATGAGAAAAAATGTCAGCGACATTCCCATCAACATTCCAATCGCCTTCCCTGCGGTCATCTCTTCCGGATCCGGTTGGGTCGGGAGGTCAGACACCATGTTGTTGAAAGAATCGGCGTCTTTCATAAGGAAGCCGAAGACAGCACCGAAAGCTATGATTATGACCGGCACAAGGATAGTGCTTATCCAGAACCCTTTGCCTCTGACATCTGTCAGAAATTCATTTTTTATTATTAATCCTAATTGGCTCATATGTGGTTAGGGTAGATTACCCTATGTTTGATTATTATTGGTTAGAAATATATCTGTTTCAAGGTAGGTTGCAAATATCAATCAGTTGATAATTATAATTGACTTCCAATTACTTAATTGGATTGTTTTGCCTGCCCTGCGTATGATTCTCCTGTGGTGTAGTCAAGGAAAATATCGTTCAGCGAGGGGAGTCTTTCTTCAAATAGAAGGATCTCGCCCTGAATGGAGATCGCCTGAAGGAGGTCGGTGTTTCTTACATCAGTTTTTTTACGCAAACAATAGGAATGCCCTTTTCTCCCTTTTACAGACGGTATCTCTTCAGCCGATTCAAGCAGTCCGCAGTCAAGAAGTAGTGGTAGGGAGAGGGGAGAACGGGTTGTAAGAAGAAGTTCTGAAGTCTTGTGAAGCTCCTTAATGTCCGTTATCTCACCCTTTACGAGCAATTTGCCATGGTTTATCAATGCGATCGTTGAGCACATTTCCTCGATGGCAGGCATGTTGTGTGATGAAAGCATTATGGTGGCGCCCTTTTCATTGAGGCGAGCTATGAGGTCGCGCAGCAATGCTCCGTTTATGGGGTCGAACCCGCTGAAAGGCTCGTCAAGGATTACGAGGTCAGGTTCGTGTACAAGAGTGGCGATGATCTGCACTTTCTGCTGGTTGCCTTTCGATAGCTCTTTCACCTTGCGTTTCCCTTGACCGGAAAGATTGAATATTTCCATATATTCTCCCATTACGACACGCAGGCGTGCTTTGTCGCCCCCTTTGAGCTGTCCGAAGTAGAGAATCTGGTCTTCCACTCTCATCTTGTCATACAGTCCTCGTTCTTCAGGCATATATCCGATCAGCCGGCTTGCCTCAAGGGAGGCGGGTATGCCGTTTATTGTCACGCTTCCTGAATCGCTTACGAGCAGACTGTTGATAATTCTAAGGAGTGTGGTCTTGCCCGCCCCGTTCGGTCCGAGAAGACCACAGATCTCACCTCTCCCGACAGAAAAACTTACATTGTCAAGAGCTTTGGTCGAAGCATAATGCTTGACGAGGTTATCTATCTGAAGAATGTCCATATTGTTGTTCTGATCTTATTTGTTGTTATAATTAAAGTTGCTTGCACAATATTTATTGACACCGTTATTCTTTCATATCCTGTAGGATTGCTGGCGCCTTGCTGTAGAACCCGGACACAATATCCGGTCTCCGATGTTTTTTGCCAGTTCGCTGCGCTCGCTCATCAGCTCAGCGATTTTCATCTGTATCTGTTGTTCCTCTTCAAGGATACCCTTGCCGGAGATCTCCCTGAATTTTGACATCAGGTCTTTGAGCTGTATGTCAAGGATCCCGTTTTTCCATACGTATATGGCGGTCGGCAGGAGGGAAATGAGCTTGTCTTCCTCTTTTTCGACGGGTCTCTCACGGGAATAGATATGGCTCAGTTGATGAGGTTCGGTTATTGCTTCCGTGGTGAGATGTCTGACAACACCGTTTTCATGACTTGCGAGTTCTTTTGACGGATAAGCGCGGGAGAATTCAAGGACCTGTTCGTCTTCCCAATTGTCAAGGTTTTCTTCGAGTTTCTGTTCCTCGCGTTGGATTTCGCTTACCGATAATTGTTTTTCCCCGATAATCCTGTATCCGTCCTGCCGTCTGTCATTTTTCTCAGACTGCAGTTTTTCCCTGAATATCCCGAGTTCTTCCTTGAAATGCGGGAGGAGATCAGTCAGCATTCTAAACGTGTCGGCATATTCCCCCACAGAAAATCCCGTAGAGTCAGCCGCGAGTTCGTCAGCCACATACTCCACCACTGTGAGAATCGCGCCGGTGTTGTCGTCCTGACAAAAATCAAGGAAACCGTAGCGTATGCAATACTGTAGCACCTTCCATTCCATCGGACGCAGGGGGCTTTGTTCACGAAATTGTATCCGCGTGGCTGGTCTATGTGCCTGGGGGGTATTTGCCGGAGAAACAGGCTGAGTTGAGGGTGTGCCCTGATTGGGAGCTGGGGAGGCTTGCGCCGGATACGCGCTTCCGGGGGCAACGGATGCAGTATAGGAAGGAGAGCCGCCGTTGTCCGGAATATCACGGTTTATTTCCCGGATTGTGCGTTGTTTTTTCAGTTGTTCGACAATTGCTGCACGGGCAGTGGCGGTGGCGCTTCCTACCGATTCTTCGCTCACTCCGAGAAGTCGGCTGCACTCCTGAATGTAAACATCCCTTTTCACCTTGTCAGGTATGCAGGCAAGAGAACTGACCACACTCCTTATCGCTTCGACTCTCTTCTGCGGATTGTCATTGACATCATCCATGAGCACCTTTGTCTTGAATCTGATGATGTCGGTCTCGTGTTCGCTGACATACTCCCGGAATTCCTCGGGAGTGTGTTTCCTTGCGAAAGAATCCGGGTCATCACCGTCAGGAAGAAGGAGCACATTTACGTCAAGCTGATGAGACAACAGCATGTCAATACCCCTTAAAGATGCTTTTATTCCGGCGGCGTCACCGTCATATATCAAGGTGACATTTTTTGTGAAACGGTGTATCAGGGCGATCTGACCGTCGGTGAGAGCTGTCCCGGAAGATGCCACCACATTCTTCATGCCTGATTGCCACATCCCGATAACGTCAAGATACCCCTCCACCAGATAGCATTTGTCTTCCTTTACTATGGCGCTTCTTGCCTGATACATCCCATAAAGCTCGTTGCTTTTTTTATACAGGTCAGACTCCGGGGAGTTGATATATTTTGCCGGTCCCCCCTTGAGGTCTCTTCCGCCGAACGCCACTACTTTTCCGGAAGAGTTTAATATGGGAAATATTACCCTTCCCCGGAAGCGGTCATAGTCCCGACCCTGCTGGCTTGTGCCGACCAGTCCGAGAGCCTTGAGCACTTCCGTGTTGAATCCCTTTTTAGTGGCGGCTTCGAGAAATGCGGATCCCCTGTCAAGGGCATATCCAAGATGAAACTGTCTGACAGCTTCCTGAGTCACGCCTCTTCCGTAAAGATACTGCAGTCCGATATCCCTGCCGTCTTGAGTTTCGGTCAGGTTTTTTTCAAAATGATTCATCGCCCATTCATTGGCGATAAACATTCCTTCCCGTCGGCTCTGCGCTTCGCGCTCCTCATCCGACAGTTCCCGTTCCTCTACCTTTATGCCATATTTTTTAGCGAGATGGAGAAGTGCGTCGTGATATGAGATCCCTTCTTTCTCCATTACGAAGTTCACGGGCGACCCTCCCTTATGGCATGAGAAACAATAGCAGAAGTTTCGGCTTTTGTTGACAGAAAAGGATGGTGTCCGTTCGTTGTGGAACGGACACAAACCTATATAATTCGCACCGCGTCTTGTGAGATGGACGTAGTCGCTGACAACCTCGACAATATCGGCGGTATCTTTTATTTTCTGAACGGTAGCTTTGTCTATCAACTTCTTATCTTAACGAATTAATTGGGGAGAGGAAGTTTAATAACATCCTTTGACAATTTCGACAATTCAATTGAACAGGGTCGAGTTGCTACGCACCCGGTTTTCGAGTTCGTCAGGCGAGGGAGTATAAAGCGATTCAAGGAGCTTGTGTATCTTTTCATTTGTGCTCATCCTGGTGGGGACAAGAGGAAGCCTGAGCTCATTTTCAATAAGCCCCAGGGCACTGAGCGTGCATTTCACTCCGGCAGGATTTCCGTCTACAAAAAGAAGATTGAAAAGCTCGTTGAATCTCCAGTGTATGGGGAGCGCCTCCTGAAATTTTCCCTGAAGACACAATCTTACCATTCTGCCGAACTCCATAGGGAAAGCGTTCCCGATTACGGAAATGACTCCCACCGCGCCGAGTGTCATGAGAGGATAAGTGATGCTGTCGTCACCTGATATCACTTCAAACCTTTCCGGTTTGTTCTTGATGATTTCTTCGATCTGTGCAAAATTTCCGGATGCCTCTTTTACGCCTATGATGTTTTCGCAGTCACGTGCAAGGGCAAGTGTGGTGGCGGCAGTCATATTGACTCCGGTTCTGCCGGGGACATTATACAGCACTACAGGCAATGGCGATGCTTCCGAGATTGCCTTGTAATGTTGGTATAAGCCTTCCTGTGAAGGTTTGTTGTAATAAGGCACGACGGATAAAATCGCCGAGAATCCGGAGAAATCGCCTGTCTTAAGTTCATTGACAACCGCCTGAGTGTTGTTGCCTCCCACTCCGAGGATCAGAGGGATGCGTCCGGCGTTTTTTCTGATGATGGATTCACGTATCTTTGCCTTTTCATCCGGGAAAAGGGCAGGGGTTTCTCCTGTTGTCCCAAGCACCACGATATAGTCTGCACTGCCGGAGACGACATATTCCACCATTCTCTCGAGAGCTTCAAAATCTACGCTTTTATCATTCTTGAACGGTGTGACCAATGCGACACCGAGACCTTTTAATTGTAAATCAGCCATAAGTCGGTTCAATTATTGACGCAAAGTTAATAATTTTTTTTGTAATTTTGTTGTGCGGATATCTGGGCATGGCGTTTTTCATGACAGATTCTCTACTTTTATACAAAATTTGGTGTCAAAAGTTGAGGGTGGTGTGGAGAAATGCCTGCATGTTGGTCGTTATGCGGCACTGATACCCGGCGATTTGAATAACATCAAGACAGAATAATAACGATATGACTCAAAATGCCACATTTAAGGAAAATGTGAGAAAATTCTTTAAAGAATTGCTTTCATACTTCAACGTTGCGGAAGACCTTGAGCCGCAGCTTGACGCCGAAATGAGCATCCGCTCGGGAGTAAGTTTCAAGGGAAGTCAGCTCCTTGTGCTGATATTTGCGATTTTTATCGCCTCGCTGGGGCTGAACACGGACAGCATACCTGTGATAATAGGCGCCATGTTGATCTCTCCGCTCATGGGCCCGATAATAGGTATGGGGCTTGCCATAGGAATCGAGGATTATGCCTTGTTGAACCGAAGCCTGAAAAACATAGTCATGGCGATAATCGGATCTCTCGCCGCCTCCGCCATTTATTTCCTTATATCCCCTCAATATGAGGGAGCGAGCCAGCTTCTCGCCCGTACATCCCCTTCGATTTATGACGTGTTTGTGGCATTATTCGGTGGAGCGGCGGGCATAGTGAGCATCGCCTGCAAGAACAAGGGGCAGGTGATGCCCGGAGTGGCGATAGCCACCTCTCTTATGCCTCCGCTGTGTACCGCGGGATATGGACTTGCGACATTGCAGCCACATTTTTTCTTCGGGGCGCTCTATCTGTTCTTCACCAATATGATTTTTATCCTTTTCGCGTCGCTGATCGGGGTGAAGCTCATGAAGTACAAAAGGGTGGTCTATCAGGATTCCAAACGAAGCAGGAGGGTGCAGGCGATAGTCTATTCAATAGTGTTCGCCACTATCGGGTTCAGCTGCTATCTTACGTATGGGATGATCCGGAAGAACGTTTTCATGCGGGAGGCTACCATGTTCGTTGAAAACGAGATGGTTTTCCCAAACACTCAGGTGCTTAACCAGAAGATATACATGACGGGAAACCAGCGTCATATAGATGTCACGCTCATAGGTCAGGCATTGCCGAAAGACTCTCTTCAGCTCGCTATGATGATGAAACTCGACAGTGTGGGGCTCGGAGGCACGATGCTGAATATAAAACAAGGGTTTTCCCTCTCGGAACCGGAGGGGGTTGACAATGAAAAGAATTTCCAGCAGTTTTATACGATAATGCAGCAGGAGATAGACATGCGCCAGAACACGATAGATTCTCTGAAGGAGGTTGTGAAAGTCTACAGCACATTCGGGCAGGAGAGCCATAATATAGCCCCGGAAGTCAAAGTCTTGTTCCCGGCTGTGAAAGACATAGCTTTGAGCCGCATGATAGCGGCATCCACCGTGTCGGGAGTCGTGGATACTGTCAATATGGTTTTTGTCAACGCTCCAAAGGGGCTTTCCGCAAGTGAAAAGGCGAAACTGACGGAATACGTGGGTATACGGCTCAAGGAAGAGCATGTGCACCTCACTCTCAACCCTTCGAATTTCCCGTGGCCGTCGTCAGATGCTAAAGCCACAGGGAAATAGAGCGTCAAAAAGATTTGTTTTTTTCGTGAGGTTGTGCTAATTTTGCATTCTGAATCAGGGTGTCCGGTGTCTGCGGTATCCTTAGCGGCGAAAGCTTTGGATTTCCTTGGCGGCAGACATCCTATAAAACAGGTTTTCCAAAATTTATGAAGACTAATGTAGCTGTGTTCTTCGGCGGCAGGTCGGTGGAACACGAAATCTCGGTTATCTCAGCCCTGCAGGCTATAAATGCATTTGATCAGACAAAATATAATATCATTCCGATATATATATCGAAGCAGGGGCGCTGGTATACCGGGCCGATGACCCTTGATATCCGCAACTATAAGGACATGAAGCATCTGACAGAAAACTCGGAAGAGGTCTATATGCGTCCTGAATACGGTGATTTCAATCTTTACCGCGCCAATCCGGGGGGCGGTCTGTTCTCTAAGAAGAATCCGGTGGTCGACGAGATCCATGTGGCGATTCCCGTGCTGCACGGTTCGCATGGAGAGGACGGAATGTTTGAGGGGCTCCTCGAGACCATAGGGATACCTTTCGCCGGATGCGACACGCTTTCGAGCGCAAACGGCATGGATAAGATCACGATGAAAATGATTCTCAGATCGGAAGGTATTCCGGTGGTGGACTATGTATGGTTCACCGACAAGGAGTGGGCTTCGCGTAGAGACTCGATAATAGATAAGGTGGAGTCTCAACTTGGATACCCTGTCATAGTCAAGCCTGCCAATCTCGGGTCGAGCGTAGGGATCGGCAAGGCGTCTGACCGTGCGTCGCTGATTGAAAAGATCGATACCGCCTGCAGATTCTCGCGACGTCTGATAGTGGAGCATATGATAGAGGATATGATGGAGATCAACTGCTCCGTGCTCGGAGACTGCGACGACTATCAGAGCAGTGTGTGCGAGGAGCCGATCTCGAAAGGCGATTTCCTGTCGTATGAAGAGAAGTACGGAGGTGGCGCGAAAGCCGGGATGCAGGCGAGCGAGAAGAGGATTCCTGCGGATATCCCCGAGGAGATGAGCGAGGCTATCCGTAAGATGGCGGGCGAGACTTTCCGTGTGCTTTCCTGCCATGGAGTCAGCCGTGTGGATGTGATGGTAGACCGTGCTGATAATAAAATCTATGTAAATGAGATAAATACTATCCCGGGCAGTCTTTCGTTTTATCTGTGGGAAGAGAGTGGAATCTCATTCACGAAGCTTATGGACCGTCTTGTGGAACTCGCGTTGCGCAGGAAGCGAGACACAGACCGCAAGACGTTTACATACGATGCCAATATCTTCGCCATGGGAGGTGGAGTGAAAGGTGGTGTCAAGGGAGCCAAATCCGGAAAAATGGGAAACCGTTGAAAATAATACAGAAAAATCTTTCCAATGAAGAAGCCTGACTCTTGACAAAATGGTTTCACGATGTCTGAAGACACAGGATGAATGCCGTTTGTGAAGAGTGAGGACGCTTTCAATAATACATACATTCACGAGAATGAGCAAAAATTTCAAAGAATACAGCAAACAGCTTAACCTCTCCGATGTGAATAAGGAGATGCTGCAGATCTGGGATGACCACTCCCTTTTTGAAACCTCCATGAAGGTGCGTGAAGGATGCCCCACGTTCGTGTTTTACGAGGGACCTCCGTCAGCCAACGGAATGCCCGGTATCCATCATGTCATGGCGCGTACCATAAAGGATATAGTCTGCCGCTACAAGACAATGAAAGGTTTCCACGTAAAGCGCAAGGCAGGTTGGGACACTCACGGACTTCCTGTGGAGCTGGGCGTGGAAAAGAGTCTCGGGATCACAAAAGAGGACATTGGAAAGAAGATTTCCGTAGATGAATACAACGCCGCCTGCCGCAGGGAGGTGATGAAGTATACGAAGGAATGGACCGACCTTACCCACAAGATGGGCTATTGGGTCGATCTTGAGAATCCTTATATCACTTACGACAACAAATACATAGAAAGTGTCTGGTGGCTGCTCCGTCAGCTGTATGACAAGGGGTATCTGTTCAAGGGCTATACCATACAGCCTTACTCTCCGGCAGCCGGTACCGGACTGAGCTCTCATGAGCTAAACCAGCCGGGATGTTACCGAGACGTAAAAGACACTACCGCCACCGCTCTTTTCAGGATACGTGACCCGAAACCGGAGATGGAGGGATGGGGTACGCCGGCATTCATGGCATGGACCACTACGCCGTGGACACTTCCGTCAAACACCGCTCTTTGCGTCGGACCCTCGTTCGATTATGTCGCTGTGCGCACATACAATCCCTACACTGCCGAAAAGATCACGGTAGTTCTCGCCGAGGTTCTGGTGAAGGCTTATTTCAAACCGGAAGGCGCTGAGGCTGATATTGATGCGTATAAGGCAGGCGACAAGGTGCTCCCTTACCGCATATGCGGCAGATGGAAAGGTTCGGAACTGGTGGGCATGCATTATTCGCAGCTCATGCCGTGGGTTTGCCCTGTGGAGAAATTTGATGACCGTAGCGCGGATTATGTGAAGAACTATGCCGCCGCACATCCCGATAAGGTCTTTGAATACGGCACCGACCGTTTTGTGGAGCTTGCGGAAGAAGCGTTCCGTGTGATTCCGGGCGATTATGTGACCACTGACGACGGTACGGGTATCGTGCATATCGCCCCCACTTTCGGTG
>CAMWID010000040.1 GCA_947174235.1 uncultured Porphyromonadaceae bacterium
AACTCTCACAAACGGAACCAGAATCCGGTGTGCTACCATTACACCACAAGGCAATCTGAATTGTATTGATGTTGCCTTGGAAAGACTCGAACTCTCACAAACGGAACCAGAATCCGGTGTGCTACCATTACACCACAAGGCAATTATCATCCCCCTAATGGAATCTCTTTCCCATTTTAGCAGGGGTTTGTCGTTTTTGACGGTGCAAAATTACATCTTTATTTTGAATCTACAAAATATTTTTATCCTTTTTTAATAAAAAAATATCATAATTTTTATATCTACATATCATACAACACCTTACAAGTGATCATCGGAATCGGATCAATCCCGACGACCACTTCTACAATTTCTTTCAAAACATATCTAAGATTGCTGTTGCAATCATTCTGACCTCAATAATGGTCTCAACAATTCTTCTATTCTTTCATTAGCAGAAAGAGTGCCACCGTCATTTGGAACAGGGATACCATAAAATCTACGTTCTTGTTTAAGCGCTTCAATGTCGAAGAAACTCAATTTGTCCTTAGAGAATGCTTCCTGAGCGATTATTTCATGTTCCGGATCACATAAGGTTTCTCCATTATCTTCGAAATCAATAGAATCCGCCAATGAGGCAACTTGGGAAATTCTATAGTAAATCTCACCCGAAAATGATCTAATTATTGAAAGCAAGTAATCATCTTTACCGGCTATGGTCATATTTCTCAATCTGGCGTCTTTCCTTAATGAATATATATTATCACAAAGAGTGCCTGAAACAACATGCATTGGAATCGTAACCACCTTAGCGTCATCAAAAGATAAAACCAGAATCCCCTCACAATGCTTATCTTTTACTGCAAGAACCGCGCTACAAGAAGGTTCATCTTCTTGATACCTGTCGTCTTTAGAACGAGTAAAAGTGTTGTCGCTCCAAATATATATATAATAGTTTGGAGTTACGTAATGTGGCTCATAATAATGCAATACATTTCCAAGACACTTCCCGACACGCACATCTTTTGTCAAAGTATTCATACCCTCAGAAGTGACGATAGGATCTTCATTTACCTTTTGGGGCAGCTTATCTTCCGGAAGAATGGTTGCGTTGACATTCTCTTCGGGCGCTACTTCAGCCTCATTCTCTTTGTCAAAGCCCCAAAGCTTGTTGAGTAGATCATAATTATGGCTTCTGTTTTTTATAAATTCATCGCGTTCATCACCAAGACGCGGTTTAGTCGTAGAACTTGAACGCACATAAATGATTCCATCAAGCTCCACCGGTCTTTTCACCGGACGGACCTTCAGCTCTATCACTCCTTTTGAAGACTCCGGATCTACAGAAATCTCACAGTGGTCTTTCGCATAAGCAGGAATCTTGCGGTCAAGATTATTTTGAAGTTCAACAATAAGACCATCCAAGGTCGCTTTCTTTCCGGTTGCCCTCATGTATGCGAGATCATCAGAAAGACCATTTTCATATCCCGCATCATTCACCCCGATATAAAGCGATCCTCCACGGGCATTCATAAAGCCGCATACAGTATGGATGATCTCATGCATTTGCGTCTTAAAATCAGGGCGAGATCCTTTCTTTGACGAGTAGACAACACTGCTTTTAAATTCAACTGTCTGCGATTCGTCTCCATAATATTTTGATGAAGTCACAGCATTATTTACATTCAAAAGAGTCGTTATCTCTTTCATTATTTCCTTACGGGGCTTCTCGAGGTCACACGGAAGCATATTATAAGACAACACAAGTGATGCCAACTTGCCTTCAGTCTCATTTCGCGGATTCTTGGAGATGCCCCATAACTCATCAGAATTTTCATTCACATCAAGGTCAGCTACGATTTTAAGCCTGGAATGCAACCTTTCAAGCATAGGAATATCTTTAATATCATCTGCACTTGAGTCAAGATCTTGTATATCGATTTTTTGATTCTTACCAAAATCTTGCAACAAGTTAAGGAAAGACATGTGTAAATCAAGCCGCTTCAACAACAAATCGTCTTCTGCCAATCTACACAGGATTGTAGCGACTCCCAGATAGTTGTACGCTTTAAGATAGTCAGTCTCTGTATATGCTCTACGCTGGAATATATACACGAGTTCAAGCAATTCTTCCTTAGACATCACTTCTTCTGTCTCTCTGACTTCAAACGACTCTTCCTGAATATCCGCCGGATCTTCACCCAAAGCCTGCATCAGATTGTGCAGACACAATGATTTTTTTATTGTTGAAGGAAGATTTCCCTGGTCTTCGGACAACTCTCCGACAAACAGCTGCGTGAAAGAACTGGAACGGTCAGGTTCAACATATCTGACCCTCACAAGGTTACCCCTTCCAAGAGCCTTAGTTGACTGATCGTTAAATATCTTGAACGTCGATCCCATTTCAGTAAGACATAGCCATGCATCGTTTTTGCTATCATAATGCGTTATGATTCCAATTAATTCCTTATCAGAAGAAGAGGCTTCCAATAAAAAATCTTCAATCTGGCTTTTCATATTAAATTGAAGACCATAAGGCTTCTGATACGCTTTGGCAGTATAAAGCAATGGTTGCCCGTCCCGATTTTGAGCAAATTTAATTGACCCGTCATAATTGCCCGGGATGTCACGATGCGATAACCATCCGAGCATATGGAACGTGTCGCAAGGCAACCATCCCTCTCCCCGGAACATGTCATCGCATATCGTGCAATGAAACTGTAGCTTCTGCTTGTCAGGCAACTTATCGAATATCTTTACTCCATCGATCATAATTTTGACTTCTTCGCCATCATAGGGAATCCTCTTTTCCAACTTCTCCTCATCTGACAGATCTTCATCCCCGAATATAGACCACGCGACATCATTCCACATTTGACGGAATACTTTCAGGTCTTTGGATTTTCTTATATTTTTAGTCGGCAATGGCTCTGCAAGAGATATTGACGTAGACGGCCAGTCAAATAATCCCGAAGGTACTGATGTGGCATCTTCTTCAGCATCTCTGGCGATTATCTGCAACGTGTCTGATTTCAATCTGACCTCCGCCTTTGACGTTGAATATATTTTCGTCACAATATCACGGCATTCGATATCCGGATTAGGATGTGATGATTTTACAAGCAAGAGGGTAGGCTGGTCTGTATCTTGCCATGAATATTCATTCTGAAAATCCACTCCAAGCAGCGAGTCAATACTTTTATTCAAAAGAGTATTCATGCTGCCCGGGATAAGATATGAAATATAACGATATAGCATGGCACGGTTTAAATTCAGGTCAATATTGTCCGTGTCTGTAGCGAGAAGCCTTTGCACGGCTATAGCAAGCACAATACGAATGATTGTTTTGTTCTCGTCACTGGAATCATTCGCAGGAAGATTGTTTACTTTTGATGCGTTTTCCTGTATAAAAATTTGTAGCTGCTCTACCAATGCAGGGCGGAAAGGATCTGAACTCCAATTGGAAATATCCCAATTATGAAGAGCCTCAAAAAGTTCTCCCATCCTCGTGTTGATCAGTTCAGGACACAGCTTAAGGATAGTCATCATTATCCTAAACTGTTTCGACGGATTATAAAGATATCCAGACTCCTTCAATCTCGCGAACATACGGTCGATGAAATCTTCATGCTTCCCTTCAAGAATCATCCGGGCAGCGTCACCATATTGAGTGCATAGTTCCACATAATTAGACAATCTTGACTGCAGCTGTGATCTATGCTCATGATTACAGCTTCTCAAATAGTCACTTCCTTCAAGAATGTACAATGCGATCCTCTGTATAAGTATTATCCCGTTGCAAGCCTTTTTCAACAAATTCAAATCATCTTTGCAAGAAATCAGCCATCGGGTCATATTCATTGTAGAAACACGCAATAATTCAAAAATCCACATCGAGTTCTCTTGATCATACAAATCAAGCGTATGCCCGAATTCCGGAATCGATTCAAATATTCGTATGTATGCTTCGTGTCTCTCATGTATGCCTATATTGTCAAGCCATGTAGAGATATCGTTGAAATCCAATGATATTTTATAAGACAGTTTACCTACATATTTCAAGACCACGTTCACACCGCTGATCCGTTCGACCCGGCATTTTACATTATTTCCTTTCAATAAGGACACCGGAGCATGCACAAGTTTAAAACATAATCCATGCTCATCTTCAAGCTCATAAAACTTGTCAGAATCTTTTCTTTCGGATTTTACAACAAAATCATATTCTTGACCTTCAACATAAAACTTACTAATGATAGGAGTCAGATCCTGACCTAATGTAATTTTAGGGAACATTGATTTCACATAGCATCTCAAATAATCGGGTAGGGGTTGATTCATCTGGAATTTAAATTTCATCAATGAAAATTCTTTCCCGTCAGATGTTCTTACCTTAAAATATTTCCAAGAGGAATATTCCTTTATTATTTCAAATGAATAGGAGTGTCCTTGAATTAAATCTGAAGAATTCATGATAATTACAGTTAAAATTTTATTATGTCATAAAGCTTATAGGACAAAAAGGCATCCGAATAATATCTCTAAATTGTATTATATAAATATCTGAGATAGCATATTTTGTCCGACATTGCCAAACGACAAAAACAGTTAATAAAAATATAATAGCGCAAATATAAATATTTTTTTGGATAAATAGTAAAAATCTTGAATAATTATTTAAGAAGTGTTGATTTGTCCTTTTTATGAATTATCTATTTAACATAATATAGATTATGGACACATACTTAAATTGAAAAAGAATTGAGAACTATGATATTTCTAATGAATTATCATAAGAATATATAACTACAACATATCTTTGCAATATGCTGTTACAAAGATAGCGTCTTCAGCTTAGCCGAAGACGCTATCTTAAAACTTATTTTATATGTATAATTCCTTTCTTAGGAATCGTGCCGTTTGGGAATCCGCTTTTGAGACTTCTTCCGGAGTTCCTTCTGCAACGATTTTACCTCCGTTTCTTCCACCCTCTGGTCCTACATCTATTACATAGTCAGCACATTTGACAACATCAAGATTATGCTCAATGACAACGATTGTATTACCCTTGTCTGCGAGCTTATTTATTACTTTCAAGAGCACTCTCACGTCTTCAAAATGCAAACCAGTGGTTGGCTCATCCAATATAAACAATGTCTTGCCGGTATCCTTTTTTGCCAGCTCCGTAGCAAGCTTAACTCTTTGATTCTCACCACCACTAAGAGTGCTTGAAGGTTGTCCGAGTTTGATATATCCAAGACCTATCTCTTGAAGAACTTTAATTTTCTTTAGAATATTAGGCACATTTTCAAAGAATTCCACAGCCTGATTAACTGTCATTTCAAGAACATCCGCTATAGATTTTCCCTTGAATCTAACCTCCAGAGTCTCTCTGTTATAGCGCTTGCCATGGCATGTCTCGCATGGGACAAGGACATCAGGCAGGAAATTCATTTCGATTGTTCTATAGCCATTCCCTTTACATGTCTCGCATCTACCTCCGGAAACATTAAACGAAAATCTTCCCGGTTTATATCCTCGCAATCTGGAATCCGGCAGATCAACAAATAATTTCCGGATATCAGAAAATACTCCTGTATACGTGGCTGGATTTGATCGAGGAGATCTTCCCAAAGGAGTTTGATCAACTGTGATTACTTTATCGATGTTTTCAATACCACGTACCATCTTATAAGGCAACGGCGGCTGCAGAGACCTATAGAATTTCTGGCTGAGAATAGGATATAGCGTACCATTGATAAGTGAAGATTTGCCACTCCCGCTGACTCCGGTCACGCATATAAATTTCCCTAAAGGAATTTTAATATCCACATTCTTCAGATTATGCCCGGTAGCCCCTATGACTTCAAGATAATTTCCATTGCCTTTTCTTCGTGATTCAGGCACTTTGATTTTATTTTCTCCATTTAAATATCCTGCCGTCAAAGTATGCGTATTTTTCAGATCTGCCACTTTCCCTTCAAACATCACCTCCCCTCCATGCCTTCCTGCTCCGGGACCAATATCAATAATATAGTCGGAGGCTTCCATAATATCCCTGTCGTGTTCGACAACTATAATGGAATTGCCTGTATCTCGAAGCTGCTTTAAGCTGTTTATTAGACGTTCATTGTCCCTCTGATGCAAACCTATGGATGGTTCATCAAGTATATACAATACATTCACGAGTTGCGAACCGATTTGCGTCGCAAGCCGTATACGTTGGCTCTCTCCTCCACTTAATGATGCGCTGCTCCGGTTGAGTGACAGATATTCAAGTCCAACATCAAGCAAAAAACGTAGTCTGCTGTTAATTTCCTTCAATATCTCTGATGCAACTTTCCTGCGAGAAGGTTCTATCTTATTTTCCAGATTGGATGACCATTCATACAACTCAGAGATATCCATCTCAGCAACATCCGATATACTTTTATTGTCGATGAAATAATTAAGGGCTATTATATTAAGGCGCTTACCTTCGCAAACAGGACACACGGATTTTGAAAAGAACTGACTTTCCCATTTCCCGGCACTGTCAGTGTCATCAATTGCCTGGGATTCTATATACTTCACGAGACCATCGTAAGAACCGGAATAATGCGAGGTTGACATCGTTGCATTCTGCACATCCAACTTATGATCAGTGCCGTTTAATATATCATCTATTGCTTCCTGAGGCAACTCTTTCCATGGTGTTTTCAAAGTCGCTCCGTAAATTTTGCATATCGCCTCAATTTGCCAGAAGATGAGTGAATTCTTATACTTCCCAAGCGGAGCGATAGCACCATCATATATTGAAATATCTTTATCCGGTATCACCTTATTCTCATCCACAAGGCTGACTACACCAAGCCCACGACATTTAGTGCAGTATCCTTGAGGAGAATTAAACGAGAAATTATGCGGTGCAGCTTCAGGATAAGACAGTCCATTTTCAGAATCCATCAACAGTTGACTGTAATGTCTTACAAGACCAGTTTCCACATCAAGCACCATCATCTGTTTTCCACCTTGTTTCAACGCATCATCTACGGTAGAACGCAGCCTTTGTATATCGTTATCCTTGACACGAAGACGATCCACTACCAATTCAATAGAATGGTTTTTATATCTGTCAAGCTTCATGCCATATGTGAGTTCTTTTAGTTCCCCATCCACTCTAACATTCAAATACCCCTTCTTCCTTAATGTCTCAAAGAGTTCTTTGTAATGACCCTTTCTATTTTTAACCAATGGCGCCAGGATATAAATCCTCTTATCATTATAAGCTTCATACAAAAGAGTGATAATTTTATCCTTCGAATATTTAACCATAGGTTTTCCGGAAATATAACTTCTCGCTTCCCCAAGTCTGGCATACAGTAACCTGAAAAAATCATATATCTCAGTCGTTGTTCCAATAGTGCTCCGCGGATTCTTATTTACCGTTTTCTGTTCTATACTGATTACGGGATTCAATCCAGTGATCTTGTCTACATCGGGACGTTCAAGCGACCCAAGCATGTTACGCGCATACGAGGAAAAGGTTTCTATGTAACGTCTCTGTCCTTCTGCAAAAATAGTATCAAAGGCGAGTGATGATTTTCCACATCCACTCAAACCGGTTATTACACATAAAGAATTATGAGGTATCGTCACATCAATATTCTTTAAATTGTGTACTCTTGCACCATAAACTTCAACAGAATCTGTTGACGAATACTTACTCTGCATATCTTTTAAAATATTTAAGCAATCTTAATAAAATACGCATCCCTTGAATCTGCTTATCAGCTGAATTGAATACGTATACTTTAATGATAGTAAATAATATTATCTGTCTAAATGTTTCTTAGAAGACAAAATATTTATATCTCCATTTCTATTATAACGTTTCCCGTCGGCGCCGGTTGCAGTGATGACATAATAATATACACCACTTTTTACAACTTTACCATTACATCTGCCATCCCATC
This sequence comes from uncultured Porphyromonadaceae bacterium, assembly GCA_947174235.1. Lineage (GTDB taxonomy): Bacteria > Bacteroidota > Bacteroidia > Bacteroidales > Muribaculaceae > Lepagella. The sequence goes on from CAMWID010000040.1 coordinate 7,935, forward strand.
CCAAAGCGGGATCTTCTGTATAGAAAACCTGATGACCATGTCTGTCAAAAATCCAACACTTAAAGTTTAGAAGAGAGCGATAGCTCACTTTCCATTCGTCGTTGATCCCATCGCCATCTGGAGAAAAGACATTTGGTATTTTCAAGTCGGAATCTCCTATCTCAACTTTGAATACCTTTCCATAACTTTCACAACTGCCATCATCATTACTTGCGATACATCTGACATATGTGATCCCCTCAGTTAAGAATGTATATTTGAAGTCTGCATCATAAGATCTATAAGTTATATTTTCAAACAATTCATCGTTCGACATCTGCCATTCAACGTGTGCCACAGCATCACTTACATATGACTCAAATAATATCGTACATGGTGCACTTCCGCCAAGACCTTCAATATCATATCCGATGAGATTATCTACACCTGATTCCATATCTTCCTGAATTGCCCGAGTCTCTAACGTTACTGAATGCGTCTGGATATAATCACTTTCATAAAACTTTGCTTCATTCCATATATCCAAAAACATATCTCCACGGATTGATATTTTAGATCCGCAATACAACGGAGGTGTCAGTGCTATAGAATTATTTATATAATCATAATACTTTACAATTTCTTCTTGTTCATATTGATTATTTTCAATATTCCAGACAAGATTATTGTAAGAAACACGAATATTTCTTGGCAATGACAACTGCACTCCATTGATAGAATAATATGGTATTTTAAACGTATTGCCATCGACATTAATTACTGTAGATTCACAATCTTTATATTCGGAACATTTTATCGCATCCACATTAAAGATATATGTATCATAATCTACTATCCAAAAACAATATTTTTCGTCATTATATTCTATCAGATATCCGAGGTTTCCTTGTAAAAATTGCGCTATTGAAACTCCATTTTCCACATGGGTATTGCTTAATGGTATCGAGAACCCGGCACCAAGATTACTGAATATTTTCCATCTTACATTCTCAGGTGTATTGACACCATCAAAAGCAACCGATACTCCTGATAGATTTTTTAGGACATATATTTTTTCCAACCCGGTTGACTTGTCAGGTACAATCTCTATTACCGGCTGTTCATTTCCCATGAAACGAAGACCTGAATTAGAACCATGCATGGAGAAAACGCCATACAGAATAGCAGTATACAAGAATGCCTGTTTTGGATTCATATGTTTGAGAATGCAATTTGGAAGTCAGAATTGACAATATAGAACAAACAAATCCTGTAGTACATAGAGAAACTGACACAAGACTTAATTTTTTAACGGCAAGACAACATAAAAATTGTAATTATTGGATCATGATTTCCCTGGATAGAAAGTTTCAAAGGTTGAATCATCATAATAAATAGTAATTTGTACAACTTTTCGGTTTTTTTCTCTTTTTCTTGCTAAATCCGCTAAAAAATCTGCATTTTTTATTGACCGCTTAATCTCTTCATCTATTGGTATTTGAGATGCATTTTCAGTCTGTTTAAAGGGGATTTCCTTGGCATATTCCGGCAGAACTTGATTAATCGTCCGGGATTTCAAAATTTCACAAGCATTTTCGCCATATAAATCTTCCTGATCGCATGTATCATTATAATCTGTATTATCTGAAAACATTTCACCTGTAGTTTCGGGATTGATCTCAGCACAGCCTTCTTTTCCATGAGTAATATCGGATAAAGATTGGTCGACCCAAATATTACCCTCTCCAAAGAGCAACCACAAAACAGATAGATTTGGATACGCTGCATGAATCTGACCTATTATTACATCACTTACTTTCTTATTACGCCCTGTAACAAGCTGAGAAAGCGTAGGACGTGAAATATTGCATTCATCAGCGAACTGAGAATTTGATATTCCTAATTTTTCTATGAGGAGTTTTAGACGAACTGCAATATTTTGATCAGACATGGTAATTTAATATTTTAAATTATTAAAATGCAAATTTAATTATTATTATTATTATTTGCAAATTTACATTTTACATTTCCATAATTTACATTCAAAAATATAATCTCAAAATCCGTTATCAAAATCTATTTACCAATAGCAAATTTCTTAAAGCACAACTATAGCTGTATTAAACATATAAATGCCATACAGATAATTAACTATATCTATATATCACACATATAAAATTCTATGGGGAATATACCCCAATCAAACATCAATCAAATGATAATATTTAACTATATTATTGATTTTAAATCACTTGAATCGTTTGCAAATGAATGTTAAAAGGATATTATTTACATTCTAATAATTTACATTCTAATAATTTCATACAGTAAATATCAAAATACAAATACTAATCTTGATACATTTCGATTTAGTTTACTTAATTCAAATTCACATATACACATTTTACATCCGTAATTTTAACAAATGCATCACATTATTTATATCAATTTTGTAAATCCCACCCTACCCTATTGACAATTCGTGCGTTTTTGACCAATTTACAAATCCAATAGTGTTATGACATATTCTTTAATTTACAACTCTTCTCTTATTTTACCAGAATTGCGGTTAAGAATCCGATATCCATGACCGATCCCACTAACAATTTCCAATTTTTAATTCTCAACACTGTTATTGGCGAAATAACATCGCTCAAAATATTATAAACCAAATCATTGACACAATAATCGCAACATCTGTTTGTATTTATCAAAAAAATTAGAGCATTGAATTCATAACCATTTTATCCTACTGTTTATTGGCTCAATCGGAAATCCATCATGTTACATACGAAAACCGGGTGTATTACTATAGTAATGCACCCGGTAGAGATAAAAGATAAATTTAATCAAGGAGAAGAGCCATATTCAACGATAATCGAGGAATATTAAACGCTTCTTGTATTACATTTGAGAGACCTTTCTTTCTAAATAAAATTTCGACAAATTCTCGTTCACTTAATATGATCTCATTATTGTATTTAACATAATCAAGTAGTCGTTGGTCATCCATTTCAATTTTGGCAATTTTACCGCTCTCAATATGAAATTTTCGGACTGTCTCATCATTTTCTTCATATTTCACGAGAATCGAAAATTTAAGATCGCTCCTATCTTCGGCTATAAATTTCAAAATCTCATATATATTAAGAACCCTGACCATACCATAGGGTTTTGCATGGTCACCGACATTATAAACCCTATCCAATTCCCCACAAGTATCACTTGACAGACAATAATTCTTACCCCATATCAATTTCCTTTCGCATTCTTCCGGATAACAATAATAACTGATTGGTGATCCGGGGAATCTTCTTTTCACACAATCCAATAACCGATATAACGATCCTTTATCTTTATAATACACTTTTGGAACACGGATTCTTTGATGATCGTCTTTAGTTGTAAATGCTACCCCTGTTAGCATATTTTCTTTATTGTTAGAGATGAATATCTTTCCTCCGGAAAGAATATTTTCCTTTATCATAAGTTCAATATCTTTTTTTGAATGCATGAGCTGGTAATAGGCATATATTTCTCTCTCTAATTTGTAGATAAATTCAATTATTAAATGTAGAATATTCTCATTATTTATATCAAATATTTCTGTAGATATTGAGTCGAATGACTTACGTTTCAACTTATATATTATCTCATCCTCATTTGCGATATCAGATAGATAATCTTTCACAAAATTGTGAAGGTCAGTATATCTATTTTCAACCCGATAAATAGCGGTATCATATTTTCTATTATTGTAATAACTTATCAAGCTATCATTTGCCGGAATCAAAAATGTAAAGGCATATCCCATCTCCTCCGCTTTCTTGTTGATTTTTTCAATAAGATTATTCATGATACCTCTATGACGATACTCTTCATTTGTAGCCAATCCGCATAAATAAAGTCCCCGCATAATATATTTGCCATTGCCGAAACAATAAGGTATTCCTAAAAGCGCAGATATGATCTTCCCATCTTCCTCATGATATTCCACAAGATCGGGATCAAAATAATTATCGAATACTAATGATATATAAGTATCCGTATCATGAAATACGCACTTCCATAATTTCGACATTTTTTCTTTTAATTCTTCGGTCTTCATAACAGAAATTATCAATAAATATTGTAATATAATATGCAATATATAATAGAAGATGCCGTAAAGATGATTATACATTCAATAAGAAATATATCATCATTTATCAAGAATCTTGACAATAGAGCAATACAGCTGAAATGACATCGTCAGGCTGATTACATGTCAAAAGACTCACCTTTCCATAACAATGAACCATGCCTACAGATACCTTCTTGTTTAGTATAACTCCATATGATATTTCCCTGCCGATATCTTCAATTTAACCTAACAAAGATAACACTTATTTGTATTTTTAACAATTATACCTAAAGAAATATTTCCATAGATACATGACAAGGTGATATTTCAAGAATATTTAATATTATTTATGACATTTTGCAACACACTTTTAGATTTTGTGAAAGAGTTATGGGGTTTCATAATGACTGAACAAAAGCTTAAAATTGGTCGAAAAGAGCTATAAAGATTTCATAAAGTTAAAAGTAAACATACTCTTAGATTAACAAATATTCAAGACACTAATAACATTCAATTCTTGTACATCTGATTTTTTTTAGTTAATTTTGTAATAAAGTCATTATTTTGATATGAAATCTTATAGAATCACCCAATTGGGAAAAGATTTCTTTATGCAAATGATGAAAAACCAACACAATCAACTAAACTCTTATGATCTCAAAAAACTTCTTAACGTGCGGGATGCTATTATTTTCATCAGCCTCGGCATTCGCATGGGGACAGAAAGGGCACGACACTACGGTTTTCATTGCAGAAAATCATCTCACCCCTACCACCAGACAAATGGTGGAAGAATTACTCGACGGTAAATCTCCTGTATATTATGCCAACTGGCTTGACAACGCATCCCATACTCCGCAATATGCATACTCAAAGACCTGGCATTATAAAAATATCGACGCTGACCAAGACTTTGAGACCGCACCACTTCTTGAATCCGGCGATATTGTACGGGCGATATATTCTCAGACAGCCGTACTGCAAGACTCTTTGTCTACACGCGAGGAAAAACAACTCGCTCTTAAAATGATCGTTCACCTTCTCGGAGACATCCACCAGCCAATGCATCTCGGACATGCATCTGATCTTGGAGGTAACAGATGTATGGTAAAATACTTTGGAAAAGATACAAATTTACATTCCGTGTGGGATACATCTCTGCCTGAATCTGCCCACAAATGGAGTTATACAGAATGGCAACAGCAAATCGATCGCACCACTCCGGAGCAAAGAGTGGACATACTTTCTGTAAACACTCCCGAAGGATGGGCATCAGAGACATTTGAAATCTGTAAAGATGTCTATGCAAAAACCCCTGACGGCACAAAAATAAGTTATGATTATATCGCAGAATGGACACCTGTGATTGAACAACAATTTTTGAAAGGTGGTCTTCGCCTTGCTGATCTTCTAAATTCAATTTTTGATGTGGAGTATCAGGGAAGAAACGCTATTGTAAGAAAAAAATAATATCTATCATTGACACACCAAGATGCTTTCAATGATCAACTGCCAAGATTAAATCTTCCGCCGGCTGAGTTACATCTCAGCCGATGCGGAAAGATTGTCAAAGTATTTGATCAGCTAAGAAAAAAATATGTGGTTCTGACTCCGGAAGAATATGTCAGACAGAATTTCGTGGCATGGCTCATAAAATATTTGCATTACCCCGAATCTTTATTGGCAAATGAAATAGGGATCAATCTGAATGGAACAAAAAAAAGGTGCGATACAGTTGTGTTCAATCCTAACGGATCTCCACTTATTATTGTGGAATATAAAGCTCCGGATATTGTCATCACGCAGAATGTTTTTGACCAGATAATGAGGTACAACATGTGTCTTCACGCTCGCTACCTGATTGTCTCGAATGGAATGAAACATTACTGTTGTGTGATCAATTATGAAAACGGGGCATACAATTTCATTCCTAATATCCCTGATTATACTGAACTGAAGAATATATTCAGCATAAATTAAAGTCATACGTCACCCAATTAAGCAGTATAAACAACTTCAACATGTCAATCCCAGATTATAATTATCTTGATCTCCTGAATCCTCAACAACGTGAAGCCGTCAAATATACTGACGGACCTGAATTAGTTATAGCCGGAGCCGGCTCCGGGAAGACCAGAGTATTAACATATAAAATAGTCCATCTCTTACGTCAGGGATACGAACCTTATCGCATCCTGGCACTTACTTTTACCAACAAGGCTGCCCGCGAAATGAAAGACCGGATCACGTCAATAACAGGAGGAAAGGTTGCCACAAAAATATGGATGGGGACGTTCCATTCTATTTTTCTCCGGATTCTACGCCGACATGCTGAAGAAATCGGATTCAAACCTGGGTTCACAATCTATGACACTTCCGATTCCAGGTCTCTGATAAAAATGATTGTAAAGGATCTTGCCCTTGACGAAAAGATATATAAGCCCGCAGCCATAGCGTCGGCAATATCAAATGCAAAGAATGCCATGATCACTGCGGATCAATATCTACTTGACAAAGACAATTATGATGCCGATAAAAGAGCCAAACGTCCTCTCACAGGACAAATATATAAAGCATATTGCGAAAGATGTAAGATCGCCAATGCAATGGACTTCGACGACATCCTCTTATATATGAATCTTCTTCTAAGAGATTTTCCAGACATCTGCAGGCATTATAAAGAATTCTTCAGATACATATTGGTTGACGAATATCAAGACACGAATTTTTCGCAGCATTTGATCATATCCCAGCTTTCAGGAGAAAACAACCGGCTTTGTGTCGTCGGAGACGATGCCCAAAGCATCTATTCATTCAGAGGTGCCGACATCAACAACATCCTTAATCTTGAACGTCGTTATCCGGGGCTGAAAATATTCAAACTTGAGCGTAATTATCGGTCCACTCAGAACATCATTGACGCTGCAGGAAGCCTTATTGAAAAAAACACCCGGCAGATGAAAAAAAACGTTTACAGTGAGAATGACAAAGGTGATCCTATTTCGGTTGTAAAGACATATAGCGACATGGAAGAGGCGTTTCTTGTAGCGAACATGATATGCCAATCCAAACTTATCAATCACGACGCATACGACGAATACGCGATCCTCTATCGCACCAATGCCCAATCACGCGTACTTGAGGAATCTCTCCGTAAACGCAATATACCTTACCGCATCTATGGAGGGCTGTCATTCTATCAGAGGAAAGAAGTGAAAGACATGATAGCCTATTTCAGATTGAGCATCAATCCGGATGATGATGAAGCTTTGCGAAGAATCATAAATTACCCGGCAAGAGGAATCGGTGAGACAACTATGAAAAAACTTCATGCGTCTGCTTCTTCCGAAAACAAAAGTCTGTGGCAAATGATATGCACTTCCGACCTGAAAAGCGCGGGACTCAATGCGGGCACTGTCGCGAAACTGAATCTTTTCCGTCAGCTGATTCAATCATTTATTGATGACAACGCCGCCGGATCAGACGCATACGAGCTTGGACAATTGATATATAACCGCACCGGCATCCTCACCTTACTCGCTCACGATTCCACTCCTGAAAGCATAAGCAGACAGGAAAATCTACAAGAAATCCTATCCGGACTTAAAGATTTTGTGGATATTCGGGAACAGACCGGTGACGGGGAAGCAGACATGAAAGCGTTCTTGTCAGAAGTTATGCTGGCTACAGATCAAGACGAAAACGACACAGACGACCAACCCAAGATAACGCTGATGACAGTGCATGCTGCAAAAGGTCTTGAATTCAAACATATCTATGTGGTAGGGGTAGAGGAAGATCTATTTCCCTCATCCATGAGCCAGGACTCTCTCGCCCAGATAGAAGAAGAACGCAGACTTCTGTATGTGGCAATCACTCGCGCCCGAAACACCTGTACCCTCACATATGCAGGCAGCAGATTTCGTAACGGACAGACTGTAATGACAAGTCCTTCACGCTTTCTAAGCGATATCGACACCAGATACCTTCATCTGCTTCTATCCGGCAATATCTCAGACAATAACGGATCTTTTATAAACCCAATTCGGAATTATAAAAATTCCCGTTCTTTCAAACCCGCACAAAAAGAAGTTTCCCCGAATTTAAAAAAATATAATGCCACCATCGCCACACCAACAGGGTTTGAACCTCAACATACGGCAGAAGAGCTGTCAATTGGCACACGCATCCGTCATGAACGTTTCGGGCAAGGTTCTGTGATCAAAATAGATTCTCTTTCTGGAGAAGAGATGATTACTGTTGATTTTGGTGTTGTAGGTATAAAGAAACTTTTACTTAAGTTTGCAAAATTCTCAATCATATAAACAAACTCATCAAACCACATAATCTAAGATTTTATCTATGATGCAAACCCCTTATTATATCGTGTACGAAGACAGGCTTCGCAAAAATCTATCCCTGATAAAAGATGTCAGCGAGAAGGCGGATGTGAAGATAATAATGGCATTTAAAGCGAATGCTCTCTGGAAAACATTCCCGATCATCAAAGAATACGTGGATTCATCAACTGCAAGTTCTATCAACGAGATGAAACTTTCTCTTGATTGCCTCGGCAATGATGTACATGCCTATTGTCCTGTATATACCGAATCAACTTTCCCTGAATTCCTTGAAGGGTGCTCCCACATCACATTCAATTCTTTAAATCAATTCCAAAAATTCTACCCTCAGGTAAAACAGTATAATGTGATACATCCTGACAAAAATGTATCTTGCGGGATTCGAGTAAATCCTCATTGCAGCGTTATTGAGACTGACATCTATAATCCCTGTGTTCCGGGAAGCCGTTTCGGAATAAATGCAGATATCCTTCCTGACTCTTTACCGGAAGGCCTTGAAGGGTTTCATTTTCATGCACTCTGCGAATCTACAAGCTACGACCTTGAGAAAGTTCTTGAAGCCTTGAAATCTGAGTTCGGTCACTGGTTGCCCAAGCTAAAGTGGCTGAACATGGGAGGAGGGCATCTTATGACTAAAAAAGGATACGACATACCTCACCTTATATCGTTGCTGAACAAGCTTCACTCCGAATATCCAAACCTTAAACTTATAATGGAACCCGGAAGCGCTTTCACATGGCAAACTGGGGATCTTGTCACGGAGGTGCTTGACGTGGTTGAGGATGCCGGAATTAAAACAGCTATTATCGATGCCTCGTTTGCATGTCATATGCCAGACTGCCTTGAAATGCCATATAGACCGGCAATTCTGGAAGCCGCTGACGATAACGATCCCGATTGCCATAAATACAGACTCGGTGGAAACTCATGCCTTAGCGGCGATTTTGTTGGTGACTGGAACTTTAAAAATCCTCTTAAAGCCGGAGACCGACTCACTTTACTTGATATGAATCATTACACTACTGTCAAGACAAATATGTTTAATGGCATACAACATCCTTCCATATGGCTTCAACCTGTCCAAGGAGACCCTGTTATGTTACGCCAATATTCATATGAAGACTATAAACGACGTATGGATTGATTATAATACAAGGTTCCCCAAAGTTTTTATATATCTCTTTGGGGAATCTTGTACGAATTTCAGAAAGGATCCTTATGCATTGCGAAACTCTTTTGGCGACATGCCTACTTTTTTCTTGAAATACTTCCCGAAAAAAGATTGCGATGGGAAATTTAATTCATCAGAAATCTGCTGGATATTAAGATTGGTTGATTTCAACAAAACCTTAGCCTCAAGTATGACATAACGCTCAATCCACTCAACAGCCGTAAAGCCTGTTTCATTTTTCATTGTTCTGGAAAGATGCTTGGGGGTAATTTCCAACATGTCGGAATAAAACTTTAGAAATCTTTCCTCCTTAAAATGTTTCTGAACAAGCCCTATGAATCTTCCTGTAATACGATTATTTCCCTTAAGCAATTCACTGGTGGCCGCAGAATAACATTTATATGCTATTTCATAAAAAAATGATGACAACGCGAGCACCATCGCCTGATAAGAAAACGTATTATCTTTTTCTTTGAATATGGATGCTATTCTTGAATATAAACATTCATAATTGCCGACCAATTCTTCCGGTATTGATATTACCGGCTGCCTTAACGCTGTGTGATAATATTTACAATCCTGCAGTAATAAAAATAGATTATCGCAGAAACGTTTTGACATCACGATAAAGGAGCATGAAAAATCTTCACTTACAGACTTTAACTGCAAAATCTGCGACCGACGGATATTTACAATGCAAGGAGCCGAAAACTCTTGAGAAATGAGGTCTACATCCACTTTACATTCCCCTTGCCTCAAGAATATTGATACATTTGATGTAAATTTTATCGGATCTGAGAGGACAGGAAGCATCGTCCTATCAAATTTTTCCAAAACCCAGAAATCCGTCTCCAAAATATTAGAGACATTTTCCGGTAATGACATATTATACTTTAAAGAATTTTTCATGATTGCGTCCCTTCTTCAGACTCTATTTATTGTTACATGCTATAAAAATTTCTTGTCCCTTAACAATTGAATAAATTCATGCGACACCTTTTCATTCATTTCCTTTGGATAACGAATGTCGGTAAAAACACTTGCCAGAGACGGTTTATTGTTTTCTTTTATAAATTTCTTATTATCCGGAAACTCCTCTTTAGCCCGGAACAATGACAACAGATCTTCATCCGTATCATGCCGATATTTTTCAAAATGCAGAACCGCTTCCACCGGCAGACGCTCGACTTGCCTCTCATCGCATATAGGATACCCTATCGCGAGACTCGCCACAGGAACGACCATATCGGGTAATTCAAGTAATGAGGAAATATCTGCGGCATTATAATTTACCGTGCCAAGATAGCATGTACCAAGCCCTTCCATCTCAGCAATTGTGACAATCTGCTGGGAAAATATCACAGCATCTGTAAGTGCGGATATAAATGAATGGAAATTATTATAACACGGGGTTGCTGCTGACAATTCGCACCATCTGCTGAATCTTTGGAAATCTGCACAAATTGTAAGTATGACATCACTTCCGGTTGAAGCCGGCTGGTTGAAATGCATGGCTGACAATCGGGATTTCATTGCAGACTCACGAGTCACAATCACAGAATACAGCTGCATGTTACCACAAGTCGGAGCTCGCATCGCTCTTTCTATAATATCTGTCAGCACATGATCCGGAACTCTCCTGTCGCTAAAATTTCTAACGGTCATCCTGTTCGAAAAATAATCTTTTCCCATGATAAATTTATATTTTACAATAATGTGAGCCTATCTTAATATGAACATATGTCATTATTATTTATAAGCCATATACTAATATATTACTATACGTGCAATTATCTGGAACATCCTTAAGCAGATAAGGAATGTATCTTACCGACTGGCAAAATAATTATCCGGATTATTGCCTTTCTGTTTGCAAATATACTCATTTTTTTGTTAAATTTGCAATCCTCATACTCTCCTTTGAGAAATAACTTTTTGTAATCTCAATCCTTTCCACAGGACTCAATCAATCATCAAATGGCTGAACCTCAAATATTTTCTTATGACGAAGCATTTAATGCTTCACTTCAGTACTTTAATGGAGACCAACTCGCTGCTCGCGTATGGGTTACCAAATATGCATTGAAGGATTCATTTGGAAACATTTATGAAAAAGATCCCGACGATATGCATCGACGTATCGCACGGTCATTATCCCAAGTTGAGAATAAATATCCCTCTCCAATGAGTGAAGACGATATTTATAATCTTCTTAAAGACTTCAAATATATCGTACCGCAAGGGAGTCCCATGGCAGGGATCGGCAACAATTATCAGGTTGGCTCTTTGTCTAACTGCTTTGTTATCGGACTTGACGGCAAACCTGATTCTTATGGCGGTATTGTCAAAATTGACGAAGAGCAGGTACAGCTTATGAAACGCAGAGGAGGGGTTGGTCATGATCTCTCTCATTTACGTCCTAAAGGCACTCCTGTAAAGAATTCTGCTCTCACATCCACGGGGCTGGTTCCTTTTATGGAAAGATATAGCAATTCAACCCGGGAAGTCGCCCAAGATGGCAGAAGGGGCGCGTTGATGCTGACAGTGTCTATCAAGCACCCGGATTCCGAAGGCTTTATTGATGCCAAGATGACGCCTGGTAAAGTTACAGGAGCCAATGTGTCCGTAAAGATCGACGATGAATTTATGAACGCTGTCGTAAATGGGGCTAAATATATTCAACAATATCCTATTGATGCCGCAAATCCGGATGTGATTCATGAGACCGACGCGTCACGATTGTGGAAGAAAATAATTCATGACGCATGGCAAAGTGCTGAGCCTGGAGTCCTGTTTTGGGATACTATTAGAAAAGAAAGTCTTGCGGACTGTTATGCCGACAAAGGATTTGAGACCGTATCTACTAACCCTTGCGGGGAGATTCCACTATGTCCCTATGACAGTTGTCGGCTTTTGGCAATAAATCTCTTCAGTTATGTAAAGAATCCTTTCACTTCCGAGGCAGAATTCGATTTTGATCTTTTCAGGGATCATGTCGGAAAGGCTCAACGTATCATGGATGATATCATTGACCTGGAAATGGATAAGATTGATCTCATTATAGAGAAGATCGGCTCGGATCCGGAAACTGATGAAGTGAAACAGACCGAGTTGAATCTTTGGAAAAAAATCAAAGCAAAAACCGGCACAGGACGTCGCACCGGTTGCGGGACTACAGGCGAAGGCGACATGCTCGCGGCTTTAGGTCTGACATATGGCACCAAAGATGCCACCGACTTTTCTACAAAAGTTCATAAAGAACTGGCTCTTGCCTATTTCCGTTCATCAGTAGAAATGGCGGAGCAGAGAGGAGCATTCGAAATCTACGATGCGGATCGTGAGAAAAACAATCCTTTTATCGCAAGATTAAGGAACGCCGATCCTGAACTTGTTGATAAGATGGAGAGAGTAGGAAGACGCAATATCTCATGTCTCACAATTGCCCCTACCGGGACAACTTCTCTGATGACACAGACGACCTCCGGTATTGAACCGGTATTTATGCCCGTATATAAGAGAAGACGAAAGGTAAATCCCAGCGATGAAAATGTAAGAATTGATTTTGTTGACGAAGTTGGTGATTCTTTTGAAGAATATGTGGTCTATCACCATAAATTTCTACAATGGATGAAAGTCAACGGCATAGAACGGAAAAACAATCTTTCTTCTGAAGAACTTGATGCCCTCGTGGCAAAATCCCCCTATTCTAAAGCTACTGCTAACGATGTTGACTGGATGGAGAAAGTAAGAATGCAGGGCGAGATTCAGAAATGGGTGGATCATTCAATCAGTGTCACCATCAATCTTCCGAATGACGTCAATGAAGAACTTGTCGGCAAATTATATATGGAAGCGTGGCGGGCAGGATGTAAAGGATGTACTGTTTATCGCGATGGCTCGCGCAACAATGTGTTGGAAGCTCTCCCCAAAAAGAAAGAACAAAAACAGACATCTGGTGAAAATACACTGGCAGCACTGATCCATCTTCCTGATCATACGGTAAAACGTCCCGCCGAGCTCGAGGCTGACGTTGTTCGTTTCCAGAACAATAAAGAAAAATGGATTGCTTTTGTCGGATTGGCAGACGGTAAACCCTATGAAGTATTCACAGGACTTGCCGATGATGAAGACGGCATATTCTGTCCGAAGAGTGTCAATCATGGAAAAATAATTAAAGCTGTTGACGAAAACGGGAAGAAAAGATATGATTTCCAATTTATCAATAAGAGAGGTTATAAAACTACAATAGAGGGCCTTAGCGAAAAATTCAATCCTGAATTCTGGAACTACGCAAAACTGATCTCAGGCGTTCTTAGATATGGGATGCCAATTGATCAGGTCCTCAAACTTGTAGGTGGACTTGATCTGGATTCGAACAGTATCAATACATGGAAAAATGGTGTCGAAAGGGCATTGAAGAAATATATGCCTAACGGCACACAGGCGAAAGGGCACAAATGTCCCAACTGTGGAGAAGAAGCATTGGTATATCAGGAAGGATGCCTGATTTGTACCAACTGCGGAAACTCTCGTTGCGGATAACAACATAAGAATGATTCAGGGTGACTATCACCTTGAATCATTCTATAAATTTATCAATTATTAACTTGGCATGATCCTATTCTTCTTATCCTGATTCGTTTTAATCTTAAGAATGGATTATGTTTGCAAACTAAATATTTTCTCACATGAAAATCTCTTTCAACCTAAATTATCACACTCAATGGGGAGAAGCCCTGTATATATGTGGAGATGTGCCTGAACTTGGCGGAGGAGACCCGACACAGGCATTGGAAATGAAACTTACAGCTCCGGGACAATGGGTCGCGGATTTGAAGTTGGATGATACACCAGACAGCTTCAAATATTTCTTTATTGTCAAGGCAGAAGGTAAAGAATGGCGTTTCGAATGGGGAAAGCCCCATATATTCATCTCCGGAGACAACATATCTCATGTGCAGATATTTGACTCCTGGCAAGATATGCCTAACGACAAACCCTACTATTCTTCCGCTTTCATAGACGGCATACTGATGCGGAGATTTCGTGATCAACCGCTTCCTTCCCTTCCGGGAACGCTGCAACTGAGAGTAAATGCTCCAATGATTGAACCGGATGAAGTCCTCGCAATTGCAGGTGAAGGAGATTTCCTCGGTAACTGGATCCCTTCAAAAGCACTTCCTCTCAACGACGCTAATTATCCTGAATGGACTATTAATCTTCCATTGGCATGTGTCGATGCTCCGTTCGAGTATAAATTTGTAATACTCAAAAAGGAAACAAGAGAAGCCGTGGCGTGGGAGACAATTGATAACCGAAAATCAGGATTTATCAACCAATCAGCAGACACGCAGATCGTTGTAGACGGACTTAGATTTGCCAATCCACGAAACAATTGGAAAGGAGCTGGCACAGCGATCCCCGTATTCTCCATACGCACCGATGAAGATTTCGGCGTAGGTGACTTCTATGACATAAAAAAAATGGTAGACTGGTGCGTAAGGACCGGTCAGAAAGTACTGCAGGTCCTTCCAATCAATGATACCACCAAAACAGGATCCTGGATTGATTCCTATCCTTATAGTGCAAATTCAACATTTGCCTTACATCCCATGTACATTAGGCTAAATGCTGTCGGGACACTTGCCGATGCATCGCGCAGGGAACACTATCAGAAAATAGGATCTGAGCTCAATGCCCTTAAGGAGATCGACTATGAAGCTGTAAACAAAGCCAAAAATGATTATCTGAAAGAGATTTTCGCGCAAAAAGGAGCTTCGGATCTGTGTTCAAAGGACTTCACCATATTTTTTGAACATAATAAGGAATGGTTGCGACCATATGCCGTATGGAGAGTGCTGTGTGAAATCAATATGACTCCTGACAATAACAAATGGGGTGAATTTGCAAATTATGACCAGGTTATGGTAGATAATTTCTGCAAGTGCCATGAGGATGAATTGAAATTTCATTATTTCGTACAGTTCCATCTTGACAGGCAATTGAGGGAAGTCCGTGATTACGCGCATTTGCACGGGGTGATATTAAAAGGAGACATCCCCATAGGTATTGGCAGATTCAGTGTAGATGCATGGCAAAATCCTCGTCTTTTCAACATGGATTGTCAGGCAGGAGCTCCACCGGATGACTTTTCTGTTCTTGGACAGAACTGGGGTTTCCCTACATATAACTGGGAAGAGATGTCAAAAGACGGATTCAAATGGTGGAAGGAAAGATTTGCTAAAATGGCAGAGTATTTTGACGCTTACCGCATTGATCATATCCTGGGCTTTTTCCGTATTTGGCAGATACCCATGGATGCGATACACGGCTTGCTCGGATACTTCAATCCTGCGCTCCCATATTCTCCTGAAGAACTCAGACATTCATACGACTTTTGGATTAATCCGGAAATACAGACAAAACCACTTATTCTCGAATGGATGCTTACCGATTTCTTTGGTGAATATGTTTCGGAAGTAAAAAAAACGTATCTGGAGGCACTTCCGGAAGGAAGATACATGTTGCGTCCATTTGTAAATACCCAAAGAAAGGTGGCGGATTATTTTGCA
The DNA here is from genome assembly GCA_947174235.1 of uncultured Porphyromonadaceae bacterium. GTDB lineage: Bacteria > Bacteroidota > Bacteroidia > Bacteroidales > Muribaculaceae > Lepagella. The sequence goes on from CAMWID010000040.1 coordinate 24,141, forward strand.
TCAGTGGAGACGAATGATAAAAACACCAGAATCTGCAATGCACTGTTAGGTCTTATAGACAATGTCCTTTTCATAGAAGATCCTTACCGGAAAGGGCATTATCATCCCCGCATAGCAGCTCAGTTCTCTTATCAGTATCGAATGCTTTCCGATTACGAGAAATGGTGTTTCAACCGGCTATATAACGATTTCTTTTATCATAGGCACAATGATTTCTGGTATGGTAAAGCCATGTGGAAACTGCCTCCTCTAATTGACTCCACCGGGATGCTGACATGTGCGGAAGATCTTGGTATGATTCCGGCTTGCGTACCGGAAGTTATGAACCGTCTCGAAATCTTGTCTCTTGAGATACAACGAATGCCCAAGGATCCGGCTCTCGAATTCGGAGATACTTGGAGATACCCATACTTCTCGGTATGTACTACCTCAACCCATGATATGGGAGGAATACGATCATGGTGGGAGACTGACCGTGCAGTGACACAAAGATTCTTTAACAATGCTTTGCACGAGCATGGAGAAGCACCCTATTTTGCAGAACCTTGGGTTTGTAAAAAAGTCCTGGAGCTGCAATTGAAGAGCCCGTCGATGTTCTGTATAATCCCACTTGCAGATTGGCTCTCTGCAGATGGTAGTCTCCGTCGTGAAAATCCGCATGAAGAACAGATCAATGAGCCTGCAGACGTACACCATTACTGGAGATACAGAATGCATTTGACAGCCGAAAATCTGTTGGCACAAGAAGAATTCAATACGTCGCTATATGATGCCATCCGCTCAGCCTCACGCTGATATATAGCATTGACACAATAATTTGTCCTCATATATGAATTTGGGTTCATATATGAGGACAAATTTAAAATTTGAAATTTTTTTGAAAGCGACAGATCTGTCTTACATAAATTTATTTTAAATTACTTTATGAATGAGAGAAACTCTTCCCTTAAAGAATAATCTTCAACAAAGCGTCCCGTATAATCATATGTGACTGTTGACGACTCCTGCTTTTCAACTCCCCTCATCTTCATGCATAGATGACCGGCGTCACAAGCCACTATTACGCCATCATTCGGAAGTGTACGTGCAAGCAGATCACACACCTGTGCGGTGAGACGTTCCTGAACTTGAAGACGTCTCGCAAAACAATCTACAATCCTCGCTAATTTTGACAATCCTATCATTTTATCTTTGGGCAGATACCCTACAGCTATCTTTCCAAAAAACGGTAGGATATGATGTTCACACATACTGTAGAACTCAATATCTTTTACAACCACTATTCTGGAGCCGGAATGTTCAAAAATCGCTTGCGATACTATTTCTTCCGGATCTTTTCTATATCCGGATGTTATGTCATAAATCGCTTTTGCAGCACGCATCGGGGTTTTGACAAGACCCTCTCTATCCGGATCCTCCCCTATCAATCTTAAGATTTCCCGATAGTGTGCGGCTATCTCATTGATTGCCTTATCGTCTTTTTCCGGTATGTTCATGGTTTGACAACTACGATTTGAGATTTCACAACCCTCATTTCTGAAGAATAATTAGGAAATGCCTTTTTTAATTCCGTCAATGCAGCATTCGCTTCAGCATTAGTGCGAAAATTCCCCACCCTTGTATACCAATTGGGTGAGCTGGAATATGTATATATCTGACCTCTATATTTAGGGAATTTTGCCAGTATGGCGCTTCCCCGTGCTTTTGCCCTCGCTTCGAGGGTATGCTGGTTGCGTCCATCGCTGAAAACTTGAATCCTGTAACCAGCCAGCTTGTTGACCCCAGATTTTATGTCATGCGACTGGTCTTTCCTTGAGGAATGCAATATAAGGTCAAGCAGATTGTCTGGTATGTCGATAATAACATTTCCATTAGATTCAACCTGCATTTTTTCAATCACATTATCGTTATCTCCCATTGCTTCAACAGGAAGACATAATAATGTAACCGACATGACCGCAGGCATAATTCTTGCCAGTCTTGAAAGAATAGGAAATTTCATTTCGTTATCCGGACTAAAATATACGGTGTCATGTCGGGAAATTCCGACATGACACCAATATGAGTTAATTAATCGAATGCCTCGACGATGCCCATGAAAGAATCAGCCTGAAGTGCGGCGCCACCTATAAGCCCACCGTCCACATCCGGCTTTGCAAAAAGTTCTTTTGCGTTGCTTGGCTTGCATGATCCGCCGTAGAGAATAGATGTGTTGTCTGCGACTTCCTTACCATATTTCTCACATATCACATTTCTGATGTGGGCATGCATATCCTGAGCCTGGTCTGATGTGGCTGTTTTGCCTGTACCGATAGCCCATACTGGTTCGTATGCAATGACAATCTTGGAGAAATCTTCGGAAGATAGAGAGAAAAGAGCCTCCACCTGAGCTTTCACCACTTCATTGTATGTCCCGTTCTCCCGCTCCTCAAGAACCTCTCCCACACAGAATATCGGAGTCAGATCATTCGCAAGAGCCTGTTTGGTCTTTGCAAGAAGCTGTTCATTGTTTTCTCCAAAATACTGACGACGCTCACTGTGCCCAAGGATCACATGGGTAGCTCCAGTAGATTTTACCATCGGTGCGCTGACCTCACCAGTATATGCACCCTTCTCATGTTCCGAGCAATTCTCGGCACCAAGTTTGAGAGGTTCATCAATAACGCCCTTTACAGACACAAGATGCGTGAAAGGCACGCAAATGACCACTTCACAATTTGCCTTTTTTCCCTTAAGGAGTTCGTTTACCTGATTGGCAAGCTCAACACCTTCCTCGAGGACGGTGTTCATTTTCCAGTTGCCGGCTACAATATTTTTTCTCATTGTTGATTGAATGTTTCTAAACCGGGAATTCCGGTTTGATTTGGGTTTTGGTTACAAAATTACACCTTTTTTGTGGCTTAAACAATTTTGCCATGCTAAATTTATCTTTTATTACCTCTTTATCGTCATTTTTGATTAATTTTGCACGTAATATATAATGTTTAATGTTGTGGAAAACACTTCGCTTCCCTGTTTTTATTTATGATGATTCATTTTTCTGATAGCGAAGTATGTTTGACATCACCATAATATCTTAAAATGGATTTTAAGCTCACATCCCGGTATAAGCCCACGGGCGATCAGCCGGAAGCAATAGACGAACTCGCAAGAGGGGTCATGGCGGGATTGCCGCATCAGACTCTTCTGGGCGTCACCGGATCAGGCAAAACTTTCACAATGGCGAATGTGATACAGGAAGTGAAACGCCCTACCCTAATTTTATCTCACAACAAAACCCTTGCGGCTCAGCTCTATGCTGAGTTCAAATCTTTCTTTCCTGAAAATTCAGTCCAATATTTTGTCAGCTATTATGATTATTACCAACCGGAAGCCTACATTCCGTCTTCTGACAAATATATTGAAAAAGACCTTATGATAAACGACCAGATAGAGAAGCTGCGCTTGTCTACGGTCGCGTCTTTACTTTCCGGGAGAAGAGATATTGTGGTGGTTTCAAGCGTAAGCTGCATTTATGGTATGGGCAATCCTGACGATTTTTCTCAGAGTGTGATCCAGATCAATACCGGACAACGTATTTCAAGAAACGCATTTTTGAGAAAGCTCGTTGACTCACTGTACTCTCGGACCGAAATCGATTTAAACGCCGGTCAATTCCGAGTAAAGGGTGACACTGTCGATATATTGCTTTCTTTCGAAGACATCCAATTAAGGGTTATATTCTGGGGCGATGAAATTGAAAAAATACAGACCGTTGATCCCGGCAGCGGGGCGGTTCTGTCAAATCTTGACGGATTCAAGCTCTATCCGGCAAATATATTTGTCACAACTAAAGAGCGAATGGCATCGGCTATAGATCAGATCTCTCTTGATCTTGGGGCGCAATGCGACTTTTTCTTGAAAGAAGGTAAACTGGCGGAAGCCGACCGATTGCGCGAACGAGTCACATATGATCTGGAGATGATGAAAGAGTTGGGACATTGCTCGGGAATTGAGAATTATTCAAGGTATTTTGATGGCAGGGAACCAGGTATGCGACCGTTCTGTCTCCTTGATTACTTTCCAAAAGACTTTCTCACAATAATTGACGAGAGTCATGTCACCATTCCTCAGATAAGGGGAATGAACGGTGGAGACCTTTCAAGGAAGATGAATCTCGTCGAATATGGATTCAGACTTCCCGCAGCCATAGACAACAGACCTTTGAAATTTGATGAATTTGAACAACTGACACCACAGACCATCTATGTAAGCGCCACTCCCGGAGATTATGAGCTTCTTAAATCCGAAGGTGTGTTCACAGAACAAGTGATACGCCCGACAGGTCTCCTTGACCCGGAAATAGAAATCAGACCTACAATGAATCAGATCGACGATCTGATGGAACAGATACAGCAACGTATTGAGGCAGGCGAAAGGACTCTTGTGACCACTCTTACCAAAAGAATGGCTGAAGAGCTTGACAACCACCTAAGAAAATGGGGGGTCAACAGTGCTTACATACATAGTGACGTCGACACCCTTGAAAGGATACGGATTCTGGAAGACCTTAGGGAAGGAATATATGATGTGCTGATAGGAGTAAACCTTCTTCGGGAAGGTCTTGACCTGCCACAAGTCAGTCTCGTCGCGATTCTTGATGCCGACAAGGAAGGCTTCTTGAGGAACCATCGGTCTCTGACTCAGACAGCGGGACGCGCAGCACGAAATGTTCATGGCAAAGTCATAATGTATGCGGACAAAATCACCGACAGCATGCAGAAAACTATTGATGAGACAGAACGGCGGCGCACAAAACAGATCTTGTATAATGAGCAAAATGGAATAACTCCCACTCCTATCGTAAAGACATCATCTGCAAGGGATCTTATAGACCTTTATGGAGGATCCGACAATCAGTCATCTCAGAATTCCAACACTTCAGAGAAAAAGGTAAAAGACGGCAGGAAGATCTCGGATGGCACGGCACGGGCAGCTGTTGACCGACATTCAAACCATGCTCCACGTCCATATATCGAAGAAGAGCATGAACTCGGAATTGTGGCAGACCCAGTCATTGAATACATGTCAAAATCCGAACTTGAAAAAAGAATCAAGAAACTCAACGATGAAATGGTGGCTGCCGCCAAGCGTACAGATTTCATTGAAGCTGCAAGACTCAGAGATGAGATGCTTTCATTAAAAGACATTTATGAATCAAAAAACTAAGGGATAAAGACAATTCAAAAAATGGAACCACAAAAAAATGACGCATTCCCTATTATGGATAAAAGGCTGTTTCTGCCAACTTCCAGAGATGAAATGGAAAAACTTGGATGGGAACAAGCCGATATCATATTGTTCTCCGGAGACGCGTATGTCGATCACCCTTCTTTCGGATCAGCCGTCATAGGGAGAGTGCTGCAGGCGGCAGGATATAAAGTCGCGTTGGTGCCACAACCCAATTGGAGAGACGATTTGCGTGATTTCAAAAAACTTGGGAAACCAAGATTATTTTTCGGAGTGTCTGCAGGAGCGATGGACTCAATGGTGAACCATTACACGGCAAACAGACGATTACGTCACGACGATGCCTATACCGCCGGCGGGAAACACGGGATGCGTCCGGACTATCCAACGATTGTTTATTCCAAGATTTTAAAAAACTTATATCCTGACATTCCTTTGATCATCGGCGGGATCGAGGCTTCTCTTCGGAGGGTTGCCCATTATGATTATTGGCAAGACACCCTCCTACCATCAATTCTTGCCGACGCCCCTGCCGATATATTGTCATATGGCATGGGGGAAAGAACTATCCTTGAAATTGCCAGACGCCTTGACCTCGGAGATCATGTCCACGAAATTAACGATGTCCCCCAGACAGCTTTCTTTTCCGTCGATACTCCAGAAAAAAATGATATTGTGCTTCACAGTTTTGAAGAATGTCGGAACAACAAAAAGTTTCAGGCTGAAAACTTCCGTCACATTGAAGAGGAGTCTAACAAATATTCCGGCAATGTGATATGGCAAGATACCAACGGCAGAATGGTAAAGATCAATCCGATGTATCCACCCATGACCTCGGAAGAGATTGACATGTCGTTTGATCTTCCTTACACCCGTGTGCCACATCCTCGTTATAAAGGGAAAAAGATCCCGGCTTATGATATGATACGCCATTCTGTAAATATGCACAGAGGCTGTTTCGGAGGTTGCGCATTCTGCACGATTTCGGCTCATCAGGGAAAATTCATAGCGTCTCGATCAAAAGAATCCATTCTCAGGGAGGTAAAAGCAATTTGCCGCATGCCGGATTTCAAAGGATATATTTCCGATCTCGGCGGTCCTTCGGCAAATATGTACGGAATGGGCGGATACGACAAATCCATTTGTGCACGATGCGCCAGACCGTCGTGTCTTCATCCGAAACCGTGTCCCAATCTGAACAATGACCATTCCGCGCTTCTGGATATATATCGTAGTGTGGATAAAATTTCCGGCATAAAAAAATCTTTCGTAGGAAGCGGGGTAAGATATGATCTTGCAATGGCTTCAAACAAAAACAACCATGTCAACGATGTAAACAAAGAATACATTGAAGAATTGATTGCCAGACATGTCTCCGGAAGACTAAAGGTTGCTCCGGAACATACTTCCGAGAAAGTGCTGGAATGCATGAGGAAACCGGAATTCTCTCTTTTCCACAAATTCAAAAAAACATTTGAAAACATCAACAACAAGTATGGTCTGCGCCAACAGCTCATTCCGTATTTCATTTCTTCCCATCCCGGATGCACTGAAGAAGATATGGCGGAATTGGCTGTGATTACAAAAAATCTTGATTTCCATCTTGAGCAAGTACAGGATTTCACGCCGACCCCTATGACTGTGGCAACTGAAATCTATCACACCGGATACCACCCTTATACCGGAGAAAGAATATACACCGCTAAAACAACTGAAGAAAAACTTGCACAAAGACAATTCTTTTTCTGGTATAAACCTGAATACCGCCAACAGTTGTCGAACGAACTGCGCAGGATTCACCGCATGGATCTTATGGAAAAATTATATCCTCATCCAAACATCCATAATCAAAATCCACTTGGATTCAAAAGAAAACTTCAAAAAAATCATAACGACTCATTTCATGGGAATAAATCCAGAGGGAGGAAACGGCGATAGATTTTGAAGTTTCACAAATTTTATGTAGTTTCGCATATTCATAAGTCGTGTGTCTTTTACGACTTATATCTAACCTTATATCCATATTTTCAATATGAATAAACTAACCTTTACTATGGGTAGCATTCTTTTACCCTTGGCGTTGGGTGGTTGTCAGAACAATTCAGCACAATCCGCCGACAAAATTATCGAAAAGCCGGATGTACAGATTGTAGACGGTAAAATGACTCCTGAAGTTCTTGAAGCATTCGGCAGAGTGTCTTCTGCCACCCCCTCTCCTGACGGCACCAGGATTATATTTACCCTCGCCTATGAAAGCATTGAGGAAAACCGTTCGAATGCCGAAATATATTCCATGGAGGCTGACGGAAGTAATCTGAAACGTCTCACCTCAACACCATCTTCGGAATCAAATCTCAGATGGATCGACAATGGCAATAAAATCGCTTATCTTCGCAAAGATGACAAAAGCGGCAAGACTCAGCTCCATGTGATGGATCCGGACGGTTCAAATGTAAAATGTCTTTCAGCAGTTGAAAACGGTATTGAATGTTTCGAGATTTCCCCCGATGGAAAGAAAATCATATTCGGATCTCCCATAAAAGCTTACAACAAAGACGAAGAGTTATTCAAAGGTCTTGACAAAACCTCCGGAAGAGTCGTGGATGACCTTATGTATAAGCATTGGGACGAATGGGTAGATGATATTCCTCATCCGTTTATTGCCGACCTTACAGATGCCGGTATTGAAAATGCCATCGACATCATGGAAGGAGAGCCATTCGAATGCCCCATGCGTCCTTTTGGCGGCGCGGATGCATTTTCATGGTCGCCCGACAGCAAAAGCCTGGTTTATGTCTCACGAAAACTCAAAGGTCAGGACTATGCGTTTTCAACCAACAGTGACCTTTATCTATATGACATTGAAACCAAGGCAACCAAAAACCTCACCGAAGGGAACATGGGATACGACACAAACCCTCAGTTCTCACCTGACGGCAAAACTTTGGCGTGGCTTTCAATGGAGACCGCAAAATATGAAAGCGATAAAAAACGCCTGATGGTTCTTGACATGGCGACTATGACCAAAAGAGATCTGACGGAAAAATGGGATTACTGGCCCGAGAATTTCAATTGGTCGAAAAATGGCGAAAAGATATGGTTCAACGGCTATTACCAAGGGGTCGCTCCCACATTCACAATCAACGTCAACACTTGTGACATTGACACTGTAGCTATTGGCGTATGCGATTTCGCGGATGTGGTTCCTGTTGCCGACAATGCAGCGATTGCTCTTCGACATTCAATGAGGTACCCCAACGAAATATGTCTTGTTTCAAATGAAGGAGTGAAACAGCTCACTGAGATAAATAAGGATATTCTTGACCAGCTAAAACTGGGTGAGGTAAAAAAAGTAATGGTACCCACGACTGATGGCAAAGAGATGACCACTTGGGTAGTACTTCCCCCGGATTTTGACCCGAATAAGAAATATCCGGCAATTCTATATTGTCAGGGAGGTCCACAATCCGCCGTGAGTCAATTCTGGAGTTACAGATGGAACATGATGATCATGGCGGCACATGGCTATATCGTGATCCTTCCCAACCGGCGCGGACTTCCAGGTTTTGGAACAGAGTGGAACCGCCAGATTTCCGGCGATTATGGCGGTCAGAATATGAAAGATTATCTTTCAGCCGTTGACTATATGGCAAAAGAACCGTATGTGGACGCAACAAAAGTCGCTGCAGTGGGAGCAAGTTACGGTGGATTCTCAGTATATTGGCTTGCCGGACATCATGAAGGAAGATTCGCCGCCCTTATTGCGCATGCCGGCATTTTCAATCTTGAAGCCCAATACCTCGAAACCGAGGAAATGTTTTTTGCCGATTTTGATCTCGGAGGTCCGTTCTGGGAAAAAGACAACGCTGTCGCCCAACGCACATATGCCAATTCACCCCATAGATTTGTCAACAACTGGACAGCACCTATTCTTGTCACAGTCGGTGAACTTGATTACCGTATCCTTGCATCTCAGGGTATGATGGCGTTCAATGCGGCGAAAATGCATGGTCTGGAGGCAGAAATGCTTGTCTTTCCTAATGAAAACCATTGGGTGCTTCAACCTCAGAACGCTGTATTATGGCAACGAGTCTTCTTCAGATTCCTTGACAAATATCTCAAATGATTATTTTATCCTGAATTGATATATCAAATACGGTCGTGTG
>CAMWID010000041.1 GCA_947174235.1 uncultured Porphyromonadaceae bacterium
TCGGAACAGGATTACCATATTGAAAAGAACATTAACATCAAAAGCGGAATGATCATTTTGATCATTCCGCTTTTGATGTTAATGTTCTTGAATTTAATCCGCCGGAGTCGCTTTTACTTTTATTCTCTTTCCCATCAGGGGATGGTCTTTTACATATTTGATGAAATCTATGCGAGACGGGATTCCCGGATTATAATCAAATGAATTTTTATACTCCTCGTATGCGGATCCTAATATTTCAAGTCCTGTAATGTAATCATCTCCCATGCCTATGTTTTGCATAAAGCGGTAAGCATACAGATCCGCTTCCCTAATCTGGTCGTCTGTATAATTGAAATTATATTGTACGGTTTTCAATTTGGGCTTGTCTTTTATTTTGTCTAAAGCATCCACATATTTTTCATAACGGTATTGTTCTTCAACGAAGTTGTCGTCATCATAATAATCGCCTGGCAAGGCTGCCTCCACGCCGACTGTGGCAGCTACAACAGCGCCTAAAAGAATCCCGCCTACCACTTTGTCTTTGCGCCGTTGTTTGGCGTTGGCATATAATTTTCTGAGTTTGTGCTTTAGTGCCCCATGTGCGAATTCATGTGCTACGTATCCCTTTAATATGGAAGCGTTCACCCCTTTCCTTGAAAAAAGAGATGAGGTTATGCATATGGCAAAACCATCGTCGGTCGGTGCAGAAAAAGCTCTGATTTCATCAGAATTCAATATGTGGAGCGAACATTTCAAATCTGTAGGAATGATACCCATATTTAACAATAATGTGTCGCAAAATCCTTGGAGCTCTTCGATTACAGATTGATTAACCGATGCATAGAAATGTGGCAATTTTGAATACTCAAGCAGAGCTTCTTTTTCAGCACCTTTATTTTTTTTGATATTTTTTAGGAATAAATTGAAATCCAGGTTGTCTGATAAGGACAATGACCAGAATGCCGCCGGATTTTTGCGACAGGTGTCTTTCGCTATGGAAGGCACATCATATTTTTCAATGAAATCCCGATAATTTTTCTCCTTTTTGGTAGCAGAAAACATCAATAATGATGAAAAGACAAGGAATAGGAATAGAAACGACTTTTTCATGACACATAAGGTTTTCGTGATTGTTATTATTATAGAAGTTGTTTAAACAACTTCATATGCTGCAAAATTATAAAAAAAATTGAAGTCTTTGTAATAAAATAAAAAAATCACTTGTATTTTGATGAAAACCAATAATACAAGTGATTCCGATAAGAATTATTTCATAAGGTCTATACGGGAGGCGTCGCCCACGACCCAAAGGATGTCACCTTCCCTTAGAATGGTGGAGGGTCCGGGCTGTTCAAATTCATCATCTCCTCGCTGCACTTTCACGATCATGCTGTAGAAGTCGGTGCGGATATTTGTCTTTCCAAGGGGAACATTGATGACGGGGGATCCTGAAGAGAGACGAATGCTTCTCAAAGCGATCTCGGGCTGGGTGGTCTGCACCGCCTGGAACGCCTTTTCATCGCGTTCGATGTCGTCGTTAAGTTTTTTGATCTGTTCATCCGTTCCTATCACTCCTAACACATCACCCGGGAAAATACGGGCGTCGACGGAGGGGAGGGGCATCATTCTGTCGCCGCGTTGTATGCTTGACACGCTCACGCCGTAGTCATCCCTCAGTCCTGAATCCTTAAGCCTGTCGCCTACAAACGGGCAATAAGCCCCGACCTGGATATATGCCTGATGGAGGTCGCTGACGAGGTTGTTGTTGAGCCCGAGACGAGTGTTCTCGCGGATATTCAGATTGTCGATAAATTTTTTCTCCATGTTGCCATATCTCGACATAAGTTTGGATGAGGCGGAAATCACGATCAGTGCGAAGCATATCACTCCCGCCACCCATGCTATGAGCGAGTTGTAGGCTATGGTCATCATATAGACAATAAAGAAAAGCGTCACGAGATAACGTATGATCTTCATTGCCACGAGAGGCACGTCGTAGAAACTTGCCGAGGCATGCAGCTTCATCTTCTCGTCAGGCTTGGTAGAGCTGAAAGAAAGGGCGAAAAGGAAGGGGAGCATTCCGGCGAAAGTCAGTGCGGTGGCGCAAAGCCTTCCCCATCCTCCAAGATAGCTTATACACAGAGGAAAGAGGAATTGACGGGAGATAAGGATAATCGCGAGCAAAACCACGGAATACAGTAAAATTCTCCATACATATCTGCTCAAGATGTCGCGCCATAACCTTTTGGTCTCGCTTGAGTCTGCGATCTGCTTGGAATATCTGTTTATGAGAAAGCTCCATCTTTCCGGCAGATGTCTTTCCACTATGTCGTATGCCGGTTGTGACATTTTTACAAAATAGGGGGTTGTAAAGATAGTTATCACAGAGACCGCCACAATTATAGGGTAAAGGGAAGGTTCAAGAACTCCGAGACTCATGCCGAGGGACGCGATGATGAACGAAAATTCTCCGACCTGAGTGAGTGTGAATCCGCTTTCGATCGCCACTCTCAGGGTCTGTCCCGTCACAAGCATTCCAAGAGTCCCGAAGAAAATCATTCCGCAAATCACGACCAGAGCCAAAAGGAGTATCTCCCACCAGTAGGAGACAAGAATTCCTGGATCCACCATCATTCCCACAGAGATGAAAAACACCGCACCGAAAAGATCTTTCACCGGTTGGACTACCCTTTCCATACGTTCGGCAGCCATAGTGCCCGCAAGGATTGAACCCATGACGAAGGCGCCCAGTTCAAGAGAGAATCCGCAAGTGACCGAGAATACCGCCATCGAGAAACACAGCCCCATCGCCACGACAAGGAGGGTTTCGTCATTGAGAAATGATTTCACTTTCGTCAGGAACGTAGGCAATACATATACCCCCACCACAAACCATATTATGAGGAAGAAAAGCAGTTTGCCGATAGAGAAAAGCAGTTCCATCCCCTCGACATTGCCCATTGCGAGCGACGATAGCAGGACGAGCATCAACACTGCGAAGAGATCTTCGATAATCAGCACGGCGAGTACAAGGGAGGCGAATTTCTTTTGTCGCATACCTAAATCCGTGAGTGTCTTAAGAATTATGGTCGTACTCGACATGGAGATCATGCCTCCAAGAAATATACAGTTTATGGAGTTGAGGTGTAATATCTTACCGACACCGAATCCGGCGAAAGTCATGCCGCAGATGATTATAAGAGCGGTGATTATAGCGGAAGAACCGGCGTTCATGAGCTTCTTGAAACTGAATTCGAGACCGAGGGTGAACATCAGAACCACGATTCCGAGATCAGCCCAGAACTCAATGTTTTCAAGATTGGAGATTGATGGGAGATATACGAATTTAGGGCTCGCGAGAAACCCTGCAAGTATATAACCCAACACCACGGGCTGCCTGAGTTTTTTGAACAGGAGAGTCACCACGGCACCCAACAGCAGGATCCATGCAAGGTCGCCGATAAGTCCGTTGGTATGTTCCTCGGCTGTCGTTGCCGAGGTGTCGGTATCCGGATTGATTTCGGTATAAGTGGCGTTGCCGTTTCCCTGAGCCGATTCCTGAAAGGAAATGTCAGGATCATATGATATTGGCAATGTAATCATCGGTGAAATATTATTAGGTCAATAGATGTCGGAATTGTCGGAAACACTGTCGCTGTAACGCTGTACTACATATATGTCGTAATATGAAAGGAGCAGGGTGGTCAGGGGCAGAGCTATGATAAGCCCCATGAATCCGAGCAGCGAGCCCCATATGGATAGAGACAGAAGAATTATCGCGGGGTTGAGCCCCATGGCTTTTCCCATGATTTTCGGAGTGAGTATGAGGTCCTGTATGCATTGCACTATGACGTAGACCGCCATGCTTTCCCAAAATATCACCCAGAAGTCAACTCCGGTGCTTGCCGTGCATACGATGCAGAGCAACGTGGTGAGAGGCAATGAGATCAGCTGTAGGTAGGGCACCATGTTGAGGATGCCGATGAAAGATCCGAGCACGAATCCCATTGGAAGTCCGATTATAAGGAAACCCACAGAGAAGAGTATCCCCACGATGAATGCGATTAAGAATTGACCGCGGAAGTATCGGTTCATGGCGTTTTTAATATCAGATCCCACCTGATACGCCCATTTACGGTGTCCGACCGGCACAAGCCGGCGGAATCCCATCATGATTTTTTCATAGTCAAGCATGATGAATATGACATATAGCACGACTATGAGCCAGCTCAACACCCCGAACAAAAAAGCGAATCCGGAGCTCAGGAAAGACCAGGAAGAGGAGATGGTGCTTTTGATCAGGTCTTTCCATTCTTCTTCCGACAGGAGCCTTGATATCCTGTCGAAATCGATATTGTCTCTTAAAAATGAGTGTATGCTGTCGGAAAGATAAGGTATCTGAATTTTTGTAGACGCATAATGTCGCAGCATCTGGGTCATTTCCTGAGTCTCTGAAATGAGATAGGGGATAAATACAATCAAGAATGCGGCGGCTATCACGGATGCTTCCGCAAGCGTCATGAGCACAGGCACAAACCTGGTCTGCAATTTTGTAATTTTCATGTTCCATCTGACGACCGGCTCAAGCATGTAGGCTATAAGACACGCCACAAGAAACGGCAGCAGCACACCTTTAAGCAGTTCGAGCAAAAAAAGGATTCCGATCAGAAGAATTACAGTGAAAGATATCCTGACAACACGGTCGAATGTATACGGACGTCTGCCTGAAGAGCCTGAAATATCCATTGGAAATTATAATTAGCGGAATTATTTTTCAGTCGTAAAATTAGCAACTATTTCTCATGTGGCAAAAAACTTGAACAAAATTCCGAAAACTTTTGTAACTTTGTAGACTCACCGACCGATGAAGTTGTTTAAATATTTTCTTTTCATGATTTCTTCAGATTTTCGGGAAGATTTTGAACCGTGAAGATCAATCTGCGGAATGGATGCTCCGGGAGTGATTTAAAAGCAGGCGGAAAGAAGATGAAATATCCGTAAAGGGTTTTCATGAAAAGAAAATGTCGTAAGAACTTCATTGCGTAAAAGAAAAACCATCAGTTGTAGCAGATGATAAAACATATTTTTTTTATACTCATTTTTATTACCGGATTTCTCGATGCGTCCGCCAATGATGCCGGTGCGGCAGTCGAGAAATTTGTCAAGACCAGTGGCATCCGTCCGGAATCTGTGGCGGTAATGATCACGGATCTTTCCGACAACAAGGTTATCGGTTCCCATAATCAGTCAGCCTCATTGGTGCCGGCTTCAATCATGAAGTCTGTGACCACAGCTTCATTGCTCGACAGGGCGGGGGCGGATTTCAGGTATCATACGGGTATTTATATAGACGGGCCTCTGGATATGGGGATACTGAGAGGCAATATTGTAATAAAGGGTGCATGTGACCCGTCGGTCAATTCGGCTGTCGAACCGTTCGGACAAGACATCATAGAAGAGATAACAGATGCTTTGCGGCTTGCCGGGATCAACAAGATCGAGGGGAAAGTCATAATAGACGAGTCAGGATTCGCCGGCACTCCTCGTCCCGGTTCATGGGCGCAGGCTGATTTTAAAGAATATTACGGGACAGGTATTCATGCGTTTAATTTCGAGAACAACGCCAATGGGAAACGGTCTGTGGAGAATCCCTCTTCAGTTTTTATGTCCCGCTTGAAAAACGCGCTTGCGAAAGAGATGATTTCCATAGACAATAAGGATGTCGGGACCGGGGAGCTTACCCAGATCTTCGATCATGTCTCCCCTCCGGTTGACGAGATAATGCGTTCATGTATGATGAGAAGCGACAACATGTTTGCCGAGGCGATGCTCCGCACATATGGAAAGCTTGAGGGGAAAGACGGATCCACAGAGACCGCCGCGAACCGCGAGTATGCATTCTGGGTTGAAAAAGGAGTTCCGATGGATGGGGTGGAGATCATAGACGGGTCGGGTCTGTCAAGAAAGAACAGGGTCACGGCGGAATTTATGAACGGAGTGCTCGTCTCTATGAGTGAAGACGCTACATATGCCTCGTTCTTTCCACTTGCGGGACAGGAGGGAACGTTGAAAAAATTTCTTGCGGAAACCCCACTTGACAGCTATATCGCGATGAAGACGGGAAGCATGAAAGGGATTCAATGTTATGCAGGATATAAGCTTGACGACGACTACATGCCTACTCATGCGGTGGTCATAATCATGAACGATATTGTAGGGAAGAGGGGGACAGCTAAGAAAGCTGCGGAGAGGATGTTGTTGGAAATATTTAATAATGAGCCGGAGCAGACTGAACAGCAATCTGCTCCGCAAAATGATGGTGTGAAAAATGAATAAAGAGGATTTAAACGGTCTCCTTGACAATATTTATGAATTGGAGGGTCTGATTCATCTCGCTCTCGCCAGAGAAGATTGTCCGGAGTCCTTGCCAAGTCTTATAGCAAGGAAAGCGGAGAGTCTGAGGGAGCGTGTGAAGGATCTTGACAATACTCAGTCTGTCACCCAAGAGGAAACCTATGACTCCGGATCAATATCCGGCGATGGAGAAATATCTGACGGCTGTGGAATCATATGCGGGGACAATGACAGTCTCGCTGCTTCAGTAGATATCCCTATGATAGATGAGCTGGATGATTCCGCTTTTGCTGCGTACACTATGCCGGATTCAGATGTTCCGGCTGTCACCTTGACGGGACAGGTTGGCGCGGTGTCGGAAGAAGATGCAGAGGTGGCGGAGGAGACTGCCGTATCGGAAGATGGTGATGGGGAATTGCAGGATCCAGCTATGGATCAGGAAAAAGACGGTTTCCCTTCAGAGGAGGTCGTTCAGGACCCACCGGTTGTTGAAACGCAGATTGTTGAACCTCCGGTTGTTGAAATTCCGGTTCCGACGGAGGATAAGCCATTGAAAAGAAATGTTGAGCCGCGAGGGAAACTTGTTTTCACTATCAACGACAGATATAGGTTCAAGCGGGATCTTTTCTGTAATTCAGATGCAGACTTCAACACGACTCTCGCCCTTGTGGCTTCAATGGACTCCTATGAAGAGGCGGAAGATTATTTTCTTGGGGAGCTGCAATGGAACCCCCAGAGGGAAGAGGTGCTTGACTTTTTGGAAATATTGAAGAATTATTTTAAATAAATCCACAATATTCCGTCATATTCTTGACTGTATCCATGTGCTACAGATCAATTGGTGCGCGTGGGGTATTTTTGCGGATTTCTTGTAGAAATCTGAATCGTCAGATCGAATTATAAAGTATATAACTCAACTCCATGAGATAAAAGAGCATGAGCGGGAAATTGTATATAGTGCCGACTCCCGTCGGCAATCTTGATGACATGACTTTCAGGGCGGTGGAAGTCTTGAGGACAGCAGACCTTATACTCGCCGAAGACACGAGGACATCCGGGGTGCTTTTGAAACACTTCGGTATCAGCGCCCCGATGCGTAGCCATCATAAATTCAACGAACATGAGGAGGCTCCCAAAATAGCCGAAAGAATACTCGGCGGTGAAAATATAGCGCTTGTCTCGGATGCGGGCACTCCCGGAATTTCAGATCCGGGATTTATGTTGAGCAGGGAATGCCGCCGTCTGGGGGCGGAAGTGGAATGTCTGCCGGGAGCCACTGCTTTCGTTCCTGCCCTGGTGGCTTCCGGATTGCCATGTGACCGGTTTGTTTTTGAAGGGTTCCTGCCTCCCAAAAAAGGAAGGTCAACGCGTCTTTCCATTCTTTCACAGGATGACCGCACTGTCGTGATATATGAGTCGTCTAAACGGTTGCCCAGGACATTGCGTCAGCTTGCTGAAAGTTTCGGAGAAGACCGGGAGGCATGTGTGTGCCGTGAAATCTCCAAGCTGCATGAAACGTATCATCGGGGCACGCTCGGAGAACTTGTAAAATATTTTGAAACGAACCAACCGAAAGGGGAAATTGTTATAGTGATTGAAGGTCGCGCAAAGAAGGTGCGCGATTCTGAAAATTAAATAAAACTATAAACTATCAAATCGCGGCACAGCCGCCTAAACACCAATATCAAGATGAAGAAAAGTTTTATTCTTTTGGGAATCGGAGCACTTGTGCTCGCTTCCTGCTCAGGCAACAGCCAGAAGATTTCAGAAGATTCAGCCAAGATCGCAGAACTCCAGGCTGATTATGCGGAGGCAAACAGTTTTAACGACTCTCTTATGCTCCTCATGGGCGATATCTATACCGGTCTTGATTCCATCAATATGCAGGAAGGTCTTCTTCATAAATTAGGTGGCGGAGACAACGTGGACCGTCGCGCGGAGATCCGTCAGAACCTTGCCAATATCAAAGCCCGTCTCGCTTCCAACAAGGCGCTTCTTGACGACATGGAGGCGAAACTCAAGGCAAGCGGAAAAGACAACAGCGTGATGTCAAAGACAATTTCACAGCTTAAAGACCGCATATCTCAGCAGGATCAGAAAATAGCCCAGCTTGAGAATGATCTCGCGTCAGCAAAAGGTCAGATAGAGGAACTCACGACTCAGGTGACAGAAACACAGGAGCAGGTAAAGACAGAGACCGCAGCCAAGGAAGCTGCGCAGGCGGCTACGGAAGCAGTGGAAAATGCAGCGAATACTGTATATTATGCAATCGGCACGAATAAGGAACTTAAGAAAAACGGTCTTCTTGAGAAAAAATTCCTCGGACAGACAAAAGTTCTTAAAGGGGATTTCAACGAATCTTATTTCACAAAAGCCGACAAGCGTTCGCTGTCTGTGATCCCGACCGGAAGCAAGAAAGTGAAGATCTGGACAAACATGCCGGAAGATTCTTACAAGATCGAGGAGAACGCCGACAAGACCAAGACCATTCATATCACCAATCCACAGGAATTCTGGAGCATGACAACTTTCCTTGTGATTCAGGTGGATTGATATTGAATAAAAATTTTTCAGGGTGAAAGCCCGTCAAAAATGGAGATACAGGTGAAAAGTATCTCCATTTTTTATAAATTTGCAAGAACTTTGATAAAAGAGAATATATGGATGTCTTAAAAATTCGCAAGTATGGTTTGGGTATACTCGCGTTTCTTGCTGCCACAGGATTTCTGGGAGGATGCAAACCTACCGAAAAAAATTATAAATCAGCTTACGATGCCGCAGTCAGCAAACGTCAGGCGTCAGAGACACTTGACCCGGATCTCGGTATCCCCGGCGGCAAGCTCCAGCAGGAAGGGGCTCCCTCTGTCAGGGTGGTTGACGGAGATTCAGTTTTATTCATTGCCGAACATCTGAAATTTGTTGATGGAGAGGAGCATGAAAAACGCCGTTATAATGTGGCTGTAAGCGCCTATAAGATGCAGACCAATTGTGCGGCTCAGGTGAGTGATCTTTTTTCAAAAGGTTATGCGGCATTCGGAGCGAGCAATCCTGCCGGGATGTATTATGTGATAGCCGGATCTTTCGACAGTTTGCAGGAAGCGGCGGCTTTCGACAGGATGTTTCGGGAAAAGGAAGGCTCTCATATATATTCCGGATTGCCGAATGCTCCGGTGATAATAGAATCAAGGTAAACTCCCGTAAGCTGACGAGTATAGGCATGCCATGAACCAAAATGTGTCAATTCATGTTCCGAATATAGCTGCGGAGGTAGTGCAACACCATCCGTCATTAATCTAAACAATATTAAATCTTAGAGTTATGAGTTTTATTTGGTACATAATTATCGGTATCGTTGCAGGTTTTGTAGCCGGCAAGCTTATGCGTGGAGGTGGTTTCGGCATTATAGTAAATCTGATTGTCGGAATAATAGGGGGAGTTTTGGGTGGATGGCTTTTCGGACTGATCGGTATTTCCACTTCAAGCATTATAGGAAACCTGATCACTTCCGTGGTCGGGGCTGTGGTGCTTTTGTGGATAGTCGGTCTTCTGAGCCGAGGCTCGAATCAATAGACTTGGTGGCGGTTACCCGATCTCTGTAAAATTGGATAACCGCCACTAAAGTCCTGTATGGATAAATTCCCTGACCTGGGAAATGCCTGAAGGCGGTTTTTCAATATACTGACACTAATGATCATGAAATTTAAGAAATATCTCTTGCTTTGTGTTGTGTCCCTTATGTCCGGAATCTCAGAGATTTCTGCTTCCGGAACATCAAAAGACTCAATTATCTCTGATTTTGATACACTTGTAAAGATTGTGGAACACACTCATCCTGATCCTTATACCAATTATGGGGGTAGAGTGTTTTTTTATAAAACGGCAAATGATTGCCGATTACGTCTCATGTCAGAAAGTAGTCTGAGTGTAAATGACCTCTATGAAGTTTCTTCTGAATTCTTATCCTATCTTCAAGACGGACATACGAATATAAATGCTCCCGCTGTCTCAGTTTCCGATGCGGAGGGTGATTCAATCCTGCTTGTTAAATTCAGATATGGAGGGGAATCGCTTTTTGTGGATGCGATCGGTCAAAAGGATGCCCGACTACTTGGAAGCCGCCTGACAGGAATAAACGGAGTCACGACCGACAAGGTGACGGAACGCGTGGCAAAGTATTATCCATGTGAAAATAAAGCGGGGAAATATGGATTTATGAGTGATTACTTCAGACCGTCGGGCATTTACAGAAAATTGGCTGGAAGTCAAGACGGGAAGATAATACTGCAGTTGATTACTCCGGAAGGAGAAAGAGTCGCATATTCCCCGGAGCTGATACATTACAGGGATTTTTCCGGTACAGCTATCGCGAGGGTCTCCGAGAACAAGGAGTTTCCGTCCGGGCAGATGGAATGGAAGGATATGGAAGGAATGATGTTTTTCCGTCTTGCCTCTGTAATGTCAAGAGAGAATTTTGAATATCAATATGCCAACGGCTGGGATTTTTATCAGGATTTAAGCTACTGTTATCGCCTGACAGGTTTGGACATGCCTTCCGATACACTTGCGGCAGTCAAAGGAGTACCGTCGTTTTCGGATACTTTCATGGATATGCTGACTGAAATGAAGTCCCGGGATATAAAGAATCTTGTGATTGATTTACGTGGAAACGGAGGGGGTTGGACTCCTGTGGTACTTCCGTCATTATATATGATGTATGGTGACGCATATCTTGACACTGACATGTCGGGCAGTTTTTCCCGCAGGGTCTCACAGCTTTATCTTGATAAGGTCAATACGACGATAGATGAATTTAATGAGGTTAACGGCACCGCGCTGAATATCGGGGATTATATTTTCCCCGAGAGCGGGCGAGATATAAGGACAAAGGAACAGAAGAGGGAAGATTTTTTGCGGACAGCATTCTGTAGTGAGGAAATTAAAGAGAAATTGCGGCGACTTGATGGAAAACCGTTATATAGACCGGATAAGGTATTTGTAGTGACCGACCATGGAACGTTCAGTGCCGCATTCCATTATGCGTTTTACCTGAGCAGACTCGGTGCGTATGTGGCAGGGGAGACCTCCTCGCAGTCTCCGAATTGCTATATGGAAACCACTCCGTTCATATTGCCCAATACAGGTCTGGCGGGTTCAGTGTCAAATTCCATGCAGATATTTCTTCCTTCTGAAGACATACGTGCAAAAGAATTTCTGCCCGATACGCGGCTAAGGTATGAAGATTACAGGAGGTATGGTTTTGACAGAAACAGTATACTTTTGGAATTATTGCATATGACAAAAGCTGCCGACTGAATGCCGGCAGCTTTTAGGGGGTAGCCATTATGTTTAGAGCGCGAAATTTTAAGGAACACGTTCTTAATACATCGGAGTGAAGGGCGCGGATTCTTTCAATGCGTGGTTGGCTTCCCCGATGAGGTTTGTTTCCTTAGTCGTGTCAAGCTTCATGACGGGAGCGCCTTTTTTGAGATTACATTTCGTGAGATCTATATAGTAGTATCCGGGATTGGTTACTATCTCGAAATAATACCTGCGGTTCTTGAGTTCCGCGTATGAACGCCACTGTGTGGAAGAAATATTGGGTTCTCCCTGGATCAGGTAAGTATAAGGTACGCAAGAGGGAATTATTACGCTGCGGCATATGCTCACAGCGAGAGCCGGATCATTTGTCTCTTCCACATGGTGGGCGAAATAGTTGGCTCTTACGCATCTGTCGGGACTGCTTACGGTACCCGGCAACATATTTTGTCCCCCGATCTTTTCCCAATACGCAAGGATAGCACACATGTCGGGCCACTGAGGGTCATTTGTCATCGCGCGGATATCACCCGGGTCATATATCTTCACGTCTCCGTGGTCAAATTCCAGGATAGCTGATTTCCCCGAAGCGTCGGTTATGCCCCAATGAAGAGTCGAGACTGTGCCTCCGTCAAAAGTGGCACCTCCCAAAGAGAAATTGTGCTGTTGAAGCACCTCGACCACTTCGTCGGTGGTGGCGTTAAGATCGAGAAGCCATGCAATGAACACAGAAAGCGACATCGGGGGAAGATTGCGCGTGTCTTCATTCTCATATACCGTGCCTTTACAGAACAATCCGTTGATCACAAGTCCTTTTTCGTTCATTCCTTCCGTAATGCCTCCGTCATATCCGACAGCGTATACAGCCCCGTATTTTGAAACCCAGGAAATTGCTCCGGGCTGATTTGAGCCTACCTTTTCCATTCCCGCAGGATAGACATACAGGTTAGTGGGGATGGGGGTTTTCCAGTCAAGGGATCTTCCCACTACAAAAGTGGAGTCAGAACCATGGTAAACAACCCGTGTGCATGCGTCGGAAAATGGCGAGAAAAATGAAGCTGCCCCTAAAGTGCATGCCAAGGCAGCGGTCTTAAGTGTATTCATACCCATAGATAATTAATTTTTTTATCAGATTGGGGCAGCAGAACCGTTAATTCCGTCAAGATATAGAACGGATAGCTGCAACATTGTCCATATCAATTCTGATATTTGTATGATAAGATAACAAAAACAACATATTGACAGTTTGCTGCATTGAGATTCAAGAATGGAATTTTGGAATAAAAGTGACGGGACACACATGTTTTTGTTTGGATATAACCCGTAAACGGATTAAATTTGCATGAATGAATTTTAAAACTAACCGTATGAGACACATTTTGCTTGCCGGATTGATGATGACCGGTATCGGTCATATGATGTCATCCGGAACAGAAGAGGCACGTCTTCTTCGTTTTCCAACCATCAATGGAAACCTGATAGTATTCAGTTATGGCGGAGACTTATATAGCGTTCCCGCCGGAGGTGGGGAAGCAAGACGTCTCACATCCCATGTAGGATATGAGATTTTCCCCCGCATTTCACCGGACGGGAAAGAGATCGCCTTTACAGGACAGTATGACGGCAACACGGAGGTGTATCTGATCCCCGTGAAAGGAGGAGAACCCAAACGGCTCACATATACCTCCACCAATTCCCGTGACGATCTTGGAGACAGGATGGGCCCCAACAATATTGTCATGACCTGGCGTCCTGACGGAAGCGGAGTGGTCTACAGGAACAGGATAGGAGACGGGTTCACCGGAAAATTATGGACAGTGAGTCCGGATGGCGGAATGCCGGAGATGGTTCCTTTGCCTGAGGGGGGATTCTGCAGCTACTCTCCTGACGGGAAAAAGATGGCATACAATCGCGTGATGCGGGAATTCCGTACATGGAAATATTATCGTGGCGGCATGGCTGACGATATATGGATATATGATCCGGAAAAAGAGAGTGTGGAAAACATCACGGATAATGTGGCACAGGATATCATCCCGATGTGGATAGGTGACGAGATATATTTTATCTCGGACCGAGACAACACGATGAATCTCTTTGCCTACGATACAAAAAGCAAAAAGACCCGCAAGGTGACTGATTTCACTGACTTTGATATAAAATTCCCGAGTTCTGACGGAAAGACTATCGTATTTGAGAACGGCGGATATATATATCGGTTTGATCCTGCGAAGGGCTCTCCCGAGAAAGTGAATATCACTCTCGCTTCCGACAATATTCTCGCGAGAAACGAAATGAAGAATGTCAGTGGCGATATCAATTCGTTTTCACTTTCCCCCGCAGGACACCGTCTTGCGCTCACTGCCAGAGGGGAAGTGTTTGACGTGCCTGTCGGCAAAGGTGTGACCCGCGACATTACCCGGACGCCGGGATCAAACGACAGGGGAGCCTCCTGGAGTCCGGACGGTAAATATATCGGCTATATCGCCGATATAACAGGAGAATCTGAAATATGGCTGCAACCATCTGAAGGAGGAGATCCGGTGCAGCTTACAAAAGACAACGATACCTATATAAGAAACTTCTATTGGACACCTGACGGCAATAAGGTCATATACACAGACCGTAAGAACAGGATTGTCGAGGTGGACGTGGCGTCAAAAGCCAAGCGGACACTTGTGCAGAATCCCGGCGGAGAGTTCCGGACAGTGAATATCTCTCCCGACAGCAAATGGCTTGCCTATACCAGATCGGACGACAACAACATGTCGGTGGTGTATGTCTATAACATCCAGACAGGCAAGGAATATCCCGTGACCGAGAGATGGTATGATTCCGGATCACCTATGTTCAGTAAAGACGGGAAATACTTGTATTTCACCTCCGAACGTGATTTCAATCCTACCTACGGAAGTCTTGAATGGAATCATGTCTACAACCGTATGGGCGGTATATATCTCGCGTTGCTCGGCAAGGATACCCCTTCGCCCCTTCTGCTTTCCGATGACGCGGACAATCCGGAGGAATCAACTGACGCTTCTGTGAAAAAACAATCTGCAAAACAGGGCAAGAACGCCACCGGATCTGACAATTCTGTTGTAATTGACCCTGACGGTCTCCCCGGCAGACTTGTAAAACTCCCTCTCCCTGCGGGATATTATCGTCCTCAATATGCTGAGGGGGATAAATTGTGGTATAGCGGAGCCGGAGGAATAAGCGTGTTTGATTTTTCATCGGGCAAACCGGAGACAGTGGCTGAAAATGCCACGATGACGGTGTCCCCTGACGGAAATAAGGCTGCATTCTATAAGGGAGGCAAAATATATGTGACAAATTTCCCCGCGTCAAAGGTGAATTTTTCTGATCCGGTGAATCTGTCGAACCTTGTGGCTCCCGTGGATTATTCCAAAGAATGGAACCAGATTTTTGATGAGGTATGGAGGGCGTTCAGGGATGGATTCTATCTTGAGAACATGCACGGCGTGGACTGGAAGGCTATTAAAGAAAAATATGCCGTTCTGCTTCCATATGCCAAAACAAGGTATGACCTGAATTATATAATAGGTGAAATGATCAGCGAGCTTGCCTGCGGTCATGCATATGTGAATCCCGGAGAAGTCAAAGGTGCCGACAGGATATCTATGGGACTTCTGGGCGCCGAACTGAGCAGAGACAACAGCGGATATTTCAGGATAGACAAAATTATTCCCGGAGCTGTCTACAGCAGCAGTTTGCGTTCTCCTCTGGAGGAGCCGGGACTCGGAGTGAAGGAAGGCGACTACATAATCGCCGTAGACGGAGTGCCGGTGACAGAAACTGACAATATCTATACTCTTCTTGTAGGAAAAGCCGATGTCCCGACGGAGTTGACAGTCAATTCCTCGCCATCGGAGAAGAATGCTAAAAGAATTGTTGTCAGTCCTATAGGCAATGAGGCTCCGCTATATCATTACAACTGGGTTCAAAACAATATCAAGCGTGTTGAGGAAGCTACCGGAGGAAAGGTCGGTTACATATATATCCCGGATATGGGACCGGAAGGACTCAACGAGTTTGCCCGTTATTTCTATCCGCAGCTCGACAAGGAGGCGCTCATTATAGATGACCGTGCCAACGGAGGCGGCAATATTTCCCCGATGATCATAGAGCGTCTTCTCCGCCGTCCTTACCGGATGACCATGAGCCGTACGTCATCGAAAACAGGTACTATCCCGGATGCAACGCATGTGGGACCCAAGGTGTTGCTGATTAATAAATACTCGGCGTCTGACGGCGATCTTTTCCCATGGAGTTTCAAAGCCAACAATCTTGGCACGGTGATAGGCACCCGCACGTGGGGCGGTATCATCGGAATCAGCGGATCGCTTCCATATATGGACGGTACGGATGTCCGTGTTCCCTTCTTTACAAATTATGATGCAAAGACAGGAGAATGGATTGTGGAAAACCATGGTGTAGATCCGGATATACTTATCGACAATGATCCGATAATGGAGCAAAAGGGGGTAGACCAACAGCTTGAAAAAGCTATAGAAGTCGCTCTTGAGCAGTTGAAGGAACGTAAGCCCATGCCTAAGACTCCGGCACCGCGCACATTCAAGGATCTTGGTCTGGATCCAAAATGACAATGAGGTGATCGAGTGATAAAGGCGGCAGATCCGGTATTCTGATGTGACGGTATTGGTTCTGCTGCCTTTATTGTATGTTTTCGTAAAACTTTGTCGTATGTTTAGTAAAGGAAGAGGGGAGAGTGGGATGCTCTTTCCTTTTCAATTATATTTCGTGGAAAGATTTTGTGGATGGGAGCGGATGATGAAGCAGTTTGTCAAGGATGGTTTCAAGGGTTCCCGCTTTTTCGTAGGGATTAGTCGCCGAAATGGCATCATGTCTGAACTCGTCAGACAGTACTGTATGCAGACCGTTGAGAATGGCTTCTTTTTCCGCAGGACAATTCAGGACGGATGTTCCATGTGCCCTTCCTTTCTGGCGGTCTCCTATATTGAGAGTCGGTATGCCGAACGACGGAACTTCGATAAGACCGCTTGAGGAATTGCCGACAGCGGCAGACGCATGTTTCAGGGCAGAATAATATCTGAGGCGTCCGAGAGAAGAGACGGCAAATACGGAATCTTTGTTTTTTGCCGCCCATTCGCGTATCAGTGCCGCCACAGTCCTGCCGCCGGTATCGGAATTCGGCATAGTGAAAAGCACTTTCCACCCTTGTTTTATGATTTCATCAAGGCTCTCAAGCAGAGCCGAGGTCTGTTTTCTTTCTTCCCCCGGCTGGTTGGTGACGGGATGGAAAGTGGCGACAACATATTTATCACCAAGGCTGAACCCGATTGAGTTTTCAAGTTCCTGAAGGGTCATGACCTTTTCGTTGCGTATGGATTCCACTCCCAGCGATCCGACATAAAACACATTTTGTGGATCTTCACCCATCCGGATCAGGCGTCGGGCATAAGGTTCTGTTGATGTGAAATGCAAAGATGACAGTTTTGTTATGGCATGGCGTATACAATCGTCGTATGCCCCTTCCGTAGTTTCCCCGCCATATAAATGGGCGATGGGTATCCGGAAAATCAGAGCTGCGGAAGCCGCCGCCAGCATTTCGTAACGGTCGCCGAGAATGACGACAAGATCCGGGAGAAGTCTGGAATATGCGTCGGCTATACCAATTTCCACAAGTCCCATGGACTTTACGGTCGATGCCGGAGAGTCGCCAGACAGCAGCGAATCTATGCGGGCATCGACACAGAACCCGTCGGCAATAATCTCATTGACGGTCATTCCATGCTCGGGAGAGAGATGCATGTTGGTGGCGATGATCTGGAGGCAGGCTTCAGGTGAATGAGATATTTCCTTCATCAGGCGTGTCATTATTCCGTAGTCGGCACGGGTGCCTGTGACAAAACATATTTTTCTCATGATGTGATACGGTGATGATCAAGGTTCGGTAGTCAGATCTCGATAAGTTCGTCAGGATTGAAATGACGTATGGCGCGGCGTCCGATGACCTCGTCCCAGCGCATCGGGGAGATGCCTGTGCCCGGACGTTTTACTGTGATATTATTTTCGGACAACACCTCTCCCTGATTGATTTCGGATGCCGCGACAATACTTTTTCTTGCCACCGCCATGTTTTTACGTTCCGTAAGTGTTACACGCTTTACAGAAGACCCTAAAGCCATCGCCACATGCTGCACGCCTTCTATCATCTTCGCCAGTTCATCCGGATCGAGAGATGCTATGTGGTCCGGACCGGGAAGGGATTTGTCAAGAGTGAAATGTTTTTCAATGACCGATGCTCCAAGAGCCGTGGCTGCAAGAGGAATGTCAATACCTCTCGTGTGGTCGGAATAACCGACGTTGACGCCGAAAGCCTCACGCAATGTGATCATTGCCTTTAGGTTGACATCCTTGTAATTGGTAGGATACTGTGTGGTGCAATGCAGCACGGTTATGTCCTTCCTGTAATATCCTCCATCATAGAGAACCTGCAGAGCGTTTTCGACATCGGCGAGAGTAGACATGCCGGTGGAGAGTATGACGGGAATTTTGGTTTTGGCGATGACTCTGAGATACGGGAGGTTGGTGATCTCTCCGGACGGAATTTTCATATATCTCATGTCGAGGGAGGAAAGAAAATTAATGCTCTCTATATCAAAAGGAGTGGAAAGGAATCCTATTCCCTTTTCCCGGCAATGACCTGCGATTGTCCTGAAAGCCTGTAAAGGCAGTTCCAGATCTTTCAGCATTGAGAGCTGGTTTTCGGCATCGCAGTTTTCTTTCTGATAATCGGCGGCTGCACTTTCTGCCGTCACCAGTTTCTCAGCTTTGAACGTCTGGAATTTAACGAAATCCGCACCTGCGGCTGCTGCGGCGTCGACCATTTTAAGCGCCATGTCAAGAGATCCGTTATGGTTGACTCCGGCTTCTGCAATTATTATAGGTTTCATTA
Organism: uncultured Porphyromonadaceae bacterium; assembly: GCA_947174235.1. Classification (GTDB taxonomy): domain Bacteria; phylum Bacteroidota; class Bacteroidia; order Bacteroidales; family Muribaculaceae; genus Lepagella. The sequence continues at coordinate 18,614 of CAMWID010000041.1, forward strand.
TTGTATTGTTTTTTATTTGCTGGGAATCTGTCAGGAGTTTCTTATTTTGTGGAAGCGCATCGGAGTTCCGTGATATATACCGGGTTCAGTCAGGTCACGATTGACCGTGACCCCTATCCCGACAGAGACTCCCGAAGCTATTGTCACACCGTTCATCACCCTTGCCCCCAGACCGATGAAACAGTTGTCACCGATTTTAACTCCCCCGCCTATTACGGCTCCCGGTCCGATGAATGTATTTGATCCTATCAGGCAGTCATGTTCAACGATGGCACCGGTATTCACTATGACATGATTTCCAAGAGTCGCGCGATTTATGACGGCACGGTGCAGCACGGCACATCCTTCGCCGACAGTACAGTGGCGGGTGATTATAGCCGTTGGAGAGATTATAGATACAAACTTTGCACCTGCAGCTGAATATGTATTGATCATATCTTTCCGTTTTTTCATGACGGGCAATCCTGCATAAACAAACGCGATATGGAACGGGATCCCTTTTTCTGCGAGGCTTTTTGCCACGGAATCGTCTCCAAGCCATTCCACAGGCATGTTTTTTGATTCCGACAATGCGGTATAGCCCGCTACAGAGGCGGACTCGGAAAGGTTTTCCAAAAGAGACAGCGCATGTCCGCCTCCTCCGGCAAGAACAAACGGAGTGGAAGTCGATAAAGGATTATTCTGATTCATAGTAGTTAAATTCGTTTAAAATGTCGTTCATCCTTTCATTCATGTGAAGATAAGACGGAGCATGGCAGGTGTAATCTATGATTTTTTCTATGCGTCTTTCCAAAATCGGTCTCATGGAATGTGCGCAGATATACTCTATACCTTTACGGAAAACATTTAATGCCGATGTCCATGCCGTTTCCCGAACTATCCCCCTTAAAACCAGCCTCGACAGCAATACTTCGACATGATATATCATAAGGTCAGACACGAGTTCCGGGGGTGTGTCGAGACTTACAAAGTCTGCTATTATGTCATTTCCTGCCTTTACGCTCATCTTTGCTCTGGGACGTCCCTGAGGAGTGAAGTAATTTCGATAAATCTCTTTCTTGCTTTTTTCAAGAGCAGCCTGTGGATCGGGGTTCATGAAAAATTCAAGATATTCGCGGGCGTCTTTTCTTGCATCATAAAGATCAAGTATGATCTGCACAAGATGCTCCTGCGGCAAGGTGTTGAGATATTTTTTTAGTTTCGGTCTGCTCATGTCTTGGAAACAGTTGTTTGTCACTTCGCTGCATTCTCCTGACTCATTTCATGCAGTCCGGATTCATGCGTTCGCGATGTTTTCTAAGTTGCCAGAAAGCGACAGCCGAAGCGGCAGCCACATTCAGGGAATCAACGCCATGATACATCGGGATGCGTGCGGTGTAGTCGGCGTTTGCGATAACCTCACCGGCGAGTCCGTCTCCTTCTGTCCCCAGCACCATGGCGAGTTTCGGTTCTGCATTCAGCACCGCGTCATCGATACTCACGGATTTGTCGGAAAGAGCGAGGGCAACGGTTTTGAACCCAAAATCCTTCAGACTCTCAATGGGTCGGTCAAGCCATCCCCACGGCACAAGAAACACGGTGCCCATAGAGACTCTGACCGCCCTGCGGTTGAGGGGATCGCATGACGTGGGGGTTAGCAATATCCCGTCTACCCCCAGGGCGGCTGCCGACCTGAAAATTGCACCGATATTTGTGGTGTCGGTCACACTGTCGATAACCGCGATCCTGTCTGCGTTACTACAGATTTCTTCAGGCGAGGGGAGGCGCCGTCGTCTCATGGCGCAAAGCACGCCCCGTGTGAGAGTATAACCGGTGAGTTCCGCGAGAAGTTTTCTTTCTCCGGTATACACGGGCACGTCCTGACAGGCTGCGATGATTCCGGAGGCATCCCCGCAGATATGTTTACGCTCGCACAGCAATGCGATCGGGGTGTATCCGGCATTCAAAGCCACATTGATGACCTTGGGACTTTCCGCGATAAAGATTCCTTTATCCGGCTCGAGCCTGTTGCGCAGCTGGGCTTCGGTAAGGGTGGAGAAAATTTCCACTCCCGGATGATCAAGCGATGTAATCTCAACTATATTCATGATTCTACAAAATTATAATTTTTTTTCCGTATACACTTTATTGGCAGCGGTGATATTGGGTTTTATTGACATAAGATAGGTTAAAATAGGATAGTATGGAATGTGGATAAGAAATAATTTGTTAATTTTGCATCAAAATATAAATTCTGACAATGAAGTTATTTCCAGATATGTCTGACCGACGTTTTACTCCGGCGTTGTTGCTGGGTGTCATCATAGCGTTTTCAAGTTTTTCAGCCGCCGCATTCCGCATACACTGTAAAGAAGACACAGTTATAGTGAGCAGGTTGCTTTCCCTCGCGGCAGAGCATGGGGGCTCCCTCGGTGAGCGTTGTGTCTTTGCGGCGCGTCAGCTTGAAGGGATCCCATGGTCCGCGCCGCTTGACAACGATACGTCAGGCACCATTTACATCAACATGCACGGTCTTGACAGGATGGGGTTTGTCAACACGGTAATGGCGTTGGCGGAAGCAAGTATGAAAAAGCAGCCGTCGGTGAAAGAATTTGTAAATTCTCTCGAATCGGTAAGTCGCCGGAAGGGTGTGGACGAAGGGTTCGCGTCGCAGCTTATTTATGGAGCGGACTGGATTGTGGACAATGTTTACAGGGGGCATTTGAAAGAGATGACGGAATACGTGGGCGGAGGCGGCTTCAAGGCGAAGACCCTTGACCATGTGACAAGGAACAAGGAAGATTATCCCGCGCTCAGGGATTCTACAGTCTATGATAAAGTTAAAATGATGGAGATGGGCTACCGGAGCCACAGGATCCCGCATCTGAAGAAACAGAGCGCCGGTAATAAATCCCTGCATGAATTGATGCAGAACGGCGATATCATAATGATGTTGTCGCCGGAATTTGATTATGACGTATATGACATGGGAATAATAGAGATGAAGGGAGGTGAACCCTACTTGATCCATATATCCTATGAAAACGGTAAGGTCACGGAAGATCCTTATCCACTCTCGAGATTATTCAAGATAGAAAGCCAACATTTCTATGGATACCGTTGGCTGCGTCCTACTGAATGATAATGAAACAGTCGGGCAATATCCCGAGATAATCAATGGGTATCCACCCCTAATGTAATGCGGCAACCGCGTTTATCGTACTTTTGGAGTATGTAAACGCGGTTGCCTGTTGCTATTTGAAATGGAAATATATGGTACGTTTACCAAAATGAAAGGTGTGTTGAGGTTATTGACGTGATGTGAATGATGGTTGTTCTTAATTTTATTGAAATATTTTGGATTTGTGATTGCAATTTGCTAAATTTGCAGAGTTGTTGCGACAACAAACGGTGTGTCTGTCTAACCCGGATGCTCCGGTGATCGTCTAAAAAACCTTAATTACGCATGCAAAACGAACTTTCCCGTCCCAAAATATTGATGATTTATACCGGAGGAACGATCGGTATGAAAGAAAATCCTGTGACCAATGCTCTCGAACCGTTTGATTTCAATCATCTTCTTGACAATGTGCCGAAGCTGAAGATGCTTGATTTTGATATCGAGCATTATCAGTTTGAGAATCCGATAGATTCTTCGGCTATGACGCCGAAACATTGGGGCGAGATGGCGAAAGTCATTGAAGACAATTATGACGATTATGATGGCTTTGTGGTTCTTCACGGCACAGATACGATGGCATACACTGCGTCTGCGCTGAGTTTTATGCTTGAGAATCTCTGTAAGCCGGTTATTATCACTGGTTCGCAGCTGCCTATCGGAGAGGTGCGTACAGATGGCGAGGAAAACCTGATCACAGCATTGCAGATTGCCGCCGCCAGAGATTCAGACGGAAGCCATATCGTAAGGGAGGTTGCGATATTGTTTGAAAACTATCTATGGCGCGGAAACCGGAGCACGAAGAAGAGCGCTGACAATTTCAACGCTTTCAAGAGCAATAATTATCCTGAGCTTGCAAAGATAGGGTTGGGGATAACTTTCAACCGGGAGGCGCTTTGGAAAGGAGGAGATCCCGGGAAACCACTCCAGGTGCACTATAATATGGACTGCAATGTTATCTTCATAGATCTTTTCCCGGGTATCAAGGAGCAGTCGGTGCTTCATATGCTTGCCACGCCGGGGATAAAGGGAGTGGTGCTTAAAACCTTCGGTGCGGGCAACGGTCCCAACAGCCAATGGTTTATAGACGCTATCAAAGAGACTGTGCGCAAGGGGATAGTGGTGCTCAATATCACTCAATGCAACAACGGCAGCGTATTGCCTTTCCGTTATGTCACCGGTCTTGACCTTGCCAACGCCGGAGTGATATCCGGACATGATCTTACATCGGAAGCCGCCGTCACCAAGATGATGTATCTTCTTGGGAGGGGGATGGATGCCGAAGAAGTCAAGAATTATATGGAATGCGATCTGAGAGGGGAGATCTCTTGTTGAAACGCCGTCTCCGTGCCTGATACCTGCATTCCGACATATCTGCCGGATCATAAGAATTGCAAAAACGGGATAATTTTTGTAATTTCGCCATGTAAAAGGAAAAGACATGAACGGACTTACTGCGGCGGATTTTGCCGATACAGGTCAATGGCGCCTCATCCTTAAGATATTTCCTTCAGGTATGAGCGCGCATCTTGAAAACACTATCCACACGGATCTGGAGCCACAGTTGCTTTTTTCTACGCAATGGGAGGTTGACGGAGCCAATCTTTTGCGCAATATCGAAAATGCCGTGTATGATCATCCGCGTGTACTTGATGACTTTTCCGCCCGTATCATCATTTACGAGCGGAAAGTGCTGTTTATGCCGACTGAACTGATTGAGGAAACGGAAGGTGCGGAGGAATCATATTATACCTCTGTATTTGATGCGGAATCCGCAGATGTAATGACTGATACAGACCGGGACATCACCGTGGCGTATGCTCCCGCTCCGGGGCTTCGTGGGTTTCTGAGCCGCACGTTCCCGGGCGCGAGGATCGGATGCAATCTGATGGATGTGTTGCGGAAGCATAGGGACTCCGGCGAAGGAACCAGACTTGCAGTCACGGTCCGTGAAGAGGAGGCGGATTATGTGCTCCTTGACGGCAGAAATCTCGTGTCTGCATCCACACATGGATGGTCGGCGCCTGCAGATATAATATATCATGCCTTCAACATTATGGAGGTATATGGTGTTTCTCATTCAGAAACAGCCGTGGTGCTTTCGGGAGATCCGTTGCCGGAGGATACTGTGGCTTTTTTTGATAAATTTTGTGCAAATATTGAAATTAAGTCATGAGAATAATCAGAGGAAAATACGGAAGGCGGCGGTTTGACGTACCAAAAAACATCACAGCCCGTCCGACTACGGATTTTGCGCGGGAAAACCTTTTCAATGTTTTGGAAAACATGGATGAGTTCGAGGGCAAAACGGCTCTTGACCTGTTTGCCGGCACAGGGGCGATCAGCCTGGAATTTCTTTCAAGAGGTTGTTCTGATGTGACGGCAGTGGAGATGGCTCCTGTGCAGGCTGCGTTTATCCGTAGTGTAAAAGAAAAACTCGGAGATGAGTCATTGAGGGTGGTAAAGGGGGATGTGTTTAAATTTATCTCTACATGTCACCGTCAATTTGATTATATTTTCGCGGATCCTCCTTATGATCATCCCCGTTTCGAGGAAATACCGGGGCTCATATTGTCATCTTCAATGGTGAAGTCCGGTACGATTGTTATCATAGAGCATTCAAAAAACCGCGATTTCTCATATCTGCCCGGATTTGCACAGCACCGGGTTTATGGAAGCGTCAATTTTTCCATATTTGTTGTGGAGTGAGCAGCAGTGGATTGTTTAATATTAAACGTGAGTTGTTTTTATCCCGGATCTTATTAAGAGCTTTATACAAGATTCGTCATATTTCCCTGATGTTGCAATCATGATCGCTTGCGGGAATATTAAATTCTGTCTAAAAGTTTCGACACTATGTTAAGATCATGATGAAATGTCTGGGGAAAAGGTGGATAACCGGCTTCAATAATTATAATACCCGTATAGCCCATGGATAATAAAATCAGATTGGACTCTATAGAAGAGGCGATAGATGATTTCCGTAAAGGAAAATTCATTATAGTGGTTGATGATGAAGACCGCGAGAATGAGGGAGACCTTATCATCGCGGCGGAAAAAATCACGCCGGAAGACGTAAACTTCATGCTTAAAAACGCGCGAGGCGTGCTTTGTGCCCCTATTACAAATGAAAGATGCAAGGAATTGGATCTTCCCCATCAGGTAGCGGACAATACGTCTGTGCTCGGCACCCCGTTCACCGTCACGGTAGACAAGCTGGAAGGGTGTTCGACGGGAGTGTCGGCTGAAGACCGCGCGGCGACAATCCGTGCACTCGCTGATCCGGATTCCACGCCATCCACTTTCGGACGTCCGGGGCATATCAATCCTCTTTACGCGCAGGACAGGGGGGTTATCCAACGTTCGGGGCATACGGAAGCGGCGGTAGACTTCGCCCGTCTCGCCGGTTTGTATCCCGCTGCCGCGTTGATGGAGATCATGAGCGATGACGGCTCCATGGCGCGTCTTCCCGAACTCAGGAAACTTGCCGATGAATGGGGATTCAAGCTGGTAAGTATCAGAGATCTTATCGCTTACCGTATGCAGAACGATTCCATCGTGGAGAGAGGCGAAGAAGTGGATATGCCCACAGCCTATGGACATTTCCGACTTATCCCGTTCAGGCAGAAAGACAACGGACTGGAGCATATAGCGCTTATAAAGGGTAATGTGTCGGATGGAGATCCCGTACTTGTGCGTGTCCACTCGTCATGCGCCACCGGAGATATATTCGGGTCATTGCGTTGTGAATGTGGCGAGCAGCTCCACCTTGCGTTGAAAATGATTGAAGACGAGGGACGCGGAGCGGTGATCTATCTTAATCAGGAAGGTCGGGGGATCGGTCTGATGGATAAGATAAAGGCATATAAGCTTCAGGAAAACGGGCTTGACACGGTTGATGCCAATCTCCATCTCGGTCATAAAGCAGACGAGCGGGACTATGGGGTGGGGGCGAATATTCTTCACGCCCTCGGCATAACGAAGATGAGGCTGATGACCAACAATCCGGTGAAACGTATCGGTCTTGAAGGATATGGTCTTGAAGTGGAGGAGAACATTCCGATAGAGGTTGAACCCAATATGTACAATCGGTTCTATATGCATACCAAAAAAGAGCGTATGGGTCATGACCTTCATAAAATAGATTGAAAAAAGATCTTACATCATGAAAAAACAGATTTTCCTTTCTCTGGCTCTTGCTTTTTCGATCAGTCAGGCTGATGCGAAAAAGATCCTCGGTCATGACGACTTTGATTTCTGGGAGAAGCTGACCAATTATTCTGTCTCAAATGACGGGAGATGGGGAGCCTGTGCCGTCAATCCGCAGGAAGGTGACGGCATATTGTATCTTTATGAAACCACTTCAGGGAAAAAAATAGAGATTCCTCGTGGAAATTCGCCGTCGTTTACCGCCGACAGCAAATGGGCGGTTGTAAAGATACAACCTTATTACGCTGAAACACGCAAGGGAAAGATAGCCAAGAAGAAGGGATTTGACCTCCCGCAGGATTCTTTGGCGATAGTAAATCTTGCGACCGGAAAGATTGAAAAGATAGGCAACGTCATTTCATACAAGATCGGTAAAGATGCAGGCGAATGGGTGGCATGGCTTTCTTGTGACACGACCCTTATAACACCTAAGGCATTGAAGGACAAAGATGCCGGTCGTCCGCTCGTGATGCGCAACATGTCAAGCGGAGTTTCACGTACATTGACATGGGTAAAGGATTATGTTTTTTCCAAGGATGGATCCAGGCTCGCACTCACACTTAAGAAGCAGGACAAGGACACTCTTTCGACAGACGGAGTAGGTGTCGTAATATTGCCGGACACATCTTTCCATCTTATTGACAGGGACAAAAGCTTTTACGGAACTCCGGTATTTGATGACTCCGGAAAGAAACTTGCATATGTCGCTTCCGATGATACCGTGAAGTCGGGAACAAAGAAATCGTCACTTTATATTGTGGATGATCTCGCGAAGCCGATGTTTGATGCCCGGGAGATTAAAGTGGATTTTACCGGAAAGGAAAGGCACTATGCCCGTCCTGTTTCGTCAGATCCTGTTTCGCAAAAAGAGCTGGATGCCGAATGGCGGCAAAAGAACGAAAACGGAAAGAACGTCGATTTGTTTGTGAATCAGTATTCTGTTCCTTTGTTTTCGGAAAATGGTAAAAGGCTTGTGATAGGGGTAGCTCCTTATGTGGCGCCGGATGATACGACTCTCGTAAGTTTTGAGACTCCGGGGCTTGACATTTGGCGTTGGGATGCCCCTTATACTCCACCTCAGGAGCTTAACAGGGTTGAACGGCTTAGAAAGATGACTTATCCGGTGGTCATTGATCTTGCGGACAGAAAGTCTACACTTATTACCGACAGCCCGTTGGACAGAGTTGTAGCTCCCGATCAATGGAACGGAGACTGGGCATTGGTGGCGGATCAGTCTGCCAATATAATCGCATCCCAGTGGGACTATCAATATCCGGTGGATCTTTACATAAAGAATGTACTGACAGGAGAGAAAAAAGAAGTCGGGACTGTCAACAACGGATCGTATCATATTTCACCTGCGGCGAAATATGTGATATGGTTTGAAGACCGTTCCTATCATGTCTATTCGATCGCTACAGGCAAGACATATGAAATAGCCGGGGATATAACCTATCCTTTGTGGGATGAGGAAACTGATACCCCTGTCAAGGATTCCAGGGCGTATGGAATCGGGGGATGGACCGAAGGAGACGGGAGAGTTTTGATATACGACCGTCATGACATGTGGTCAGTGGATCCGGCGGGAGATGCGGAATCGGTTTGCATCACAGCCGGAGAGGGGAGAAAAAAGAATCTCCGCATGCGTCTGATTGATACTGACCCCGATAAACGATGGCTATCCAACAAGGAACGGCTCCTTTTCTCCCTGTTCGATTACTCAGACAAGCGTAATGGTCTTGCATCTTCCGTATTCACAGGTAAAAGTGTGGCGCCGAGGATAGATTTTCTTGACGGTTATTCATACACTCAGGTGAAAAAAGCGCTTGATGCGGATGTCTATAGCTGGGATCAGGCCAACTTCAGTGTCTCTCCCAACGTATACGTATCAAGGGATATCGAGAAGGGGAAATCTATAAGGATCACCGATACAAATCCTCAGATGGCGGACTATAACTGGGGAACCGCGCAGTTGTTCAGATGGAAAACCTTTTCAGGTAAACCGTCAGATGGCGTGCTTTACCTTCCCGAAGATTTCGATCCTGACAAAGAATATCCGATGCTTGTGTATTTTTATGAGACTTACTCCCAGGATCTTTACAAGCATTACAATATGGAACCCTCATGGAGCTGGATCAATTTCCCGTTTTATGTGAGCCGCGGATATGTCATATTTGTGCCTGATATACATTATACGGCAGGGATACCCGGTGAGTGTGCGTATGACTATGTATGCTCCGGTGTGGATGCTGTATGTGAAAAGTATAAAAATATCGACCGTAGCCGTATCGGCATTGACGGGCAAAGCTGGGGCGGCTATCAGACAGCGTATCTTGTGACGCGTACAGACATGTTCGCATGCGCCGGATCCGGAGCTCCTGTTGCCAACATGACATCGGCTTTCGGCGGAATCAGATGGGGTACGGGCGACAGCAGACAGGGACAATATGAACAGGGGCAGAGCCGGATAGGAAGGAACCTTTGGGAGGCGCCTGAACTGTATATATACAATTCCCCTGTATTCCACGCAGACCGCGTGCATACGCCATTGCTCATCATGCATAACGACAATGACGGGGCTGTACCATGGTATCAGGGCATAGAGATGTTCATGGCTTTGCGTCGTCTCGGCAAGCCGGTGTGGATGCTTCAGTATAATGGGGAAGCGCATAATTTGGTGGAACGCCGCAACAGAAAGGATATAACACGCCGTCTTCAGCAGTTCTTTGACCATTATCTTAAAGGCGACCCGATGCCGGAGTGGATGGTCAACGGCATTCCGGCAATCCGGAAAGGTCAGGAGTTCGGATATTAAAAATAGTGATTAAACATGATATTCAGGATTCCGGTCAAATTTGACCGGAATCCTATCTTTATTATGAAATATATCGACAAGGAAATACTAAGGCTAAGTTTTCCGGCAATTGTGAGTAATGTCACGGTGCCTTTGCTCGGATTGTGCGATACAGCAATTTCCGGACATCTCGGATCTGAGAAATATCTCGCCGCCATAGCTGTCGGGTCAGTAATGCTTAATGTCGTGTTCTGGCTGTTCGGCTTTTTACGTGCAGGTACCACCGGGCTTGCGGCGAATGCATTCGGAGCCGGAGAAGATGTGGCGGTCAGACAAGTTTTTTCACGTGCATTGGCTCTTGCCCTTTCAGGAGGCGTGCTGATTATTCTTATCCGTACCCCATTGTCAGCTGCTCTCGTCTCTATCATAGATCCGGATCCTGATGTGACGTGTTATGTCGCACGATATTTTTCAATATGTATATGGGGGGCACCTGCCATATTGGGAACTATGGCGTTGAGCGGATGGTTTGTCGGTATGCAGTCCACTGTTTATCCCATGGCGGTAGCTGTGATTGTAAACGTGATCAACATATTGTTGAGTTTTTTCTTTGTTTTCGTTCTAAGGCTCGGATTCGAGGGTGTGGCATGGGGTACCCTGAGTGCCAATTGGATAGGATTGTTGATTGCTTTCCTGTTTGCTGTCCGATTCAGAAGGGGTAAGTTGATATTTTGCAGCGCATATGAGATATTTAAAGGAGGAGGTCTTGGAAAATTCTTCTCGGTAAATGCGAATTTGTTCGTCCGGTCGGCGTGTATCATATGCGTCAGTCTGGGAATAGCCTCGGCGGGAGCGAGGCTCGGGGCATTGACTCTGGCGGTGAATGTGATAGTAATGCAGTTTTTTCAATTTTTTTCCTTCTTTATGGATGGCTTTGCATTCAGCGCGGAGGCTCTGGTGGGTAGGTATGCCGGTTGTGGAGATGAGAAGATGTTGAAATCCACTGTTTTCGCTCTTTTAAAATGGACGCTTGTAGTCTCGGCAGTCTTTTTTGCTTTATATTTTTCCGGATGCGGTATCATATCGGCGATACTCACAGACCAGACGGATGTGAGAGAAGGGATAGTCGCACTCAGGGTGTGGATATGTCTAATTCCCCCGGTGTCGGCATGGGCGTTTATTTATGACGGTTTCTATGTGGGCGTCACGGATACCCGAAAAATGATGTGGGCGACGATGTTTTCTACAATTGTTTTCTATATAATTGCGTTTATAAGATATGACAACGGGGGATTACGTATCGGAATCTCCGACAATACAATATTGTGGAGCGCATTTTTGACTTATCTTTTTCTACGAGGCGTGATACTTGCTTGCCGGTGGAAAAGAGTGTCTCGGCAAAGAGTGTCTCGGCAAAAAGAAGTAAATCAGTAAAAAGATCATATTATGATAAAATTTGTAAATGCCAAGATAAATCTTGGACTGAATATAGTGGGAAAGTGTAAAAACACCGGTCTCCATAATCTTGAAACGGTCTTTTTGCCGGTAGGGATAGAAAGCGGAATGCCCCAACAGCCGGAAGCTTTTGACGATATTCTTGAAATCACATTAGATAAATCAGATGTGAGCGGCTGCAAGTTCCAGTTTATGGGAAGACGTATCAACTGTCCTCCGGAATTGAATCTTGTGGTGCGTGCGGCGAGTACGTTCCTCAAAAAATATGTTGAGCGGTATGGTGGTCAGGAAGAGATAGGAATGTTCCATATATCTCTTGACAAACATCTTCCCGACGGCGCCGGTCTTGGGGGCGGGAGCGCGGATGCCTCTTTTGTGCTCATGTGCCTCAATGAGATAACGGGTAAGAAATTTACCCGCAACGAATTGTGTGATATGGCATTCAGTCTGGGTGCGGATTGCCCGTTTTTTATATATAATACCCCTTGTTTCGCAGAAAATTTCGGAGAAGAACTTACCCCCATGGAGATAGATCTTGAGGGGAAATGGCTTCTTATCGTGAAACCGGATGTGTATGTCTCGACAAAAGAAGCATTTTCCGGAGTCGCCCCACGAGAACCGTTGTTCGACCTTAGGTTTCTTCCGGATCTGCCTCTTTCCAAATGGAAAGATTATGTAGTCAATGATTTTGAAGCGTCCATCTTTCCCAAATTTCCGGAACTTGCGGAACTTAAGGAAAATATGTATTCTTCCGGTGCGGTGTATTCATCTATGTCCGGCTCAGGGTCATCCATCTACGGAATTTATGATTCAGGAGACAAGGCTAAAATGGCGAGAGATCTTTTTTCCACAACTTATAGCGGAGTTTGGTTGTTTGAATTATAGCCCATTGAAGTGTCGGAAATGTGTTTCAGGTTTTCCCGATAATAAAAACTTGCATATTGGAATATGAAAATTTGAGTTTTTAACACTTCTTGGCGCAATATTTGAATGATAAGAACAAAAAATATCCACTATGGGAAAGAATAAAAATAAAATAGATGAGAACTGCCGATTTGATGAAGAATCGGAGGATATGCAGTCTTCAGCCGACGGACAGCCGGCTGAGAGTGATAACAAGGCGGAGTCTGTAGCGGGCGACAGCTCGGAAGGGGATAGTCCTGAAAATGTTGAATCGCTTGAAAAACAGGTTTCAGATCTTACTGCGGCTGTCGCACATGAAAAAAAGGAATATCTGTTCCTTATGGCGGAGTTTGACAATTTCCGAAAGCGGACTCTAAAAGAAAAAAGCGAGATCATCAGGAATGCCGGGGAGAATGTACTCAAAGGACTTCTTCCGATCATGGATGACTTCGAGCGTGGTCTGAAGGCTGCCGAGACAAGTGATGACAGCGAGGCAATGAAAGAGGGAATGGTCTTGATCTATAACAAGCTGAAAAAATATCTTGCCCAAAATGGCGTTAAGGAATTTGATCCTGAGGATGACACATTCGACACGGAGAAACACGAGGCAATCTCGGTGGTGCCTGTAGCCGACGAGTCAAAGAAAGGAAAGATTCTTGATACGGTGGAAAAGGGTTACATGATAAATGACAAAGTGTTGCGTCATGCAAAAGTGGTGGTGGCACAGTAAATGTCGGTCATACCATAATTTAGAGTCGTAACCAAAAATAAGGAGGCGAAAGCCATGGCAGAAAAGAGAGATTACTACGAGGTGCTTGGTGTTTCCAAAGGTGCCAGCGCTGATGAGATAAAGAAAGCCTATCGTAAGATGGCGATAAAGTATCATCCTGACAAGAATCCCGGAGACAAAGAGGCCGAGGAGAAATTTAAGGAGGCTGCTGAAGCTTACGATGTGCTGAGCGACGCCGACAAGCGTGCCAAATACGACCAGTTCGGGCATTCCATGGGGCCGCAAGGATTTGGAGGTGGCGCCGGTGGTTTCTACAGTGGCGGAGGCATGTCAATGGAGGATATCTTCGCGCATTTCGGCGACATCTTTGGAGGCAGAATGGGCGGATTCAGTGGCTTTGAAGGTGCTACAGGCTCCCGTCCTCGTCAGCATGTCAACAAGGGTACTGATTTACGCATTACCGTAAAGGTTACCCTCAAGGACATAATGAACGGCGTAGATAAGAAGCTTAAACTTCCCCGTATGGTGGCTTGTTCGCATTGCAAGGGAACCGGGGCAAAAGACGGTACAGCCTTTCACACATGCCAGCGCTGCCATGGCACAGGATATATCACACGTGTGCAGCAGTCGATTTTCGGCGCGGTGCAGAGTGAGGCTGTCTGTCCCGAATGTAACGGACAGGGTAAAATCGTGACTGAGAAGTGTACTTATTGCAACGGTTCAGGAGTGGAGCGCAAGGAAGAGGTCGTTAGTTTCCATATACCCGCTGGAGTGGAAGACGGGATGACCCTGACACTCCGTGGACAAGGCAACGCTCCTCGCCACGGTGGAGTGAACGGAGACCTTCTCATTGTGATACAGGAAGAGAAGGATCCTGAACTTATAAGAGACGGTAATGACCTTATATATAATCTGATGCTTGATTTCCCAACAGCCGCTCTCGGAGGAAACGCGGAGGTGCCGACCGTGGATGGCAGGGCACGGCTGAAGATCGCCGCCGGGACTCAGCCTGGAAAAGTGTTGCGTCTAAGAGGCAAGGGGTTGCCTGAAATGAATAGCGGAAACCGGGGAGACTTGCTTGTAAATGTTATGGTCTATGTGCCGGAATCATTGACGGATGCGGAAAAATCCGCTATAGAAAGTCTTCAGAACGCACCTAATGTAGTGCCTACGGAGTCAACTGCAAAACGTATATTCTCTCGTCTTCGCCATATTTTCAACAAGGAAAACAGAGGAGAATAAGTCTTTGTTAATTATTTCGCGTCCGGTATTGGAATCAAATTCATCTGTATCGGAATCTTCCAACAGCATGCCGTCCCGGTGAGGGGGAAATTGGGAACCGGGCCGCCTGGGGGGGGGTTGATTGTTTGGAGGAAAGTTTGGTTTTTTCGCCCGTGAAATTTTGTTTGGGGGTAAAA